>JADGRP010000288.1 GCA_017880805.1 Burkholderiales bacterium | reverse complement strand
GAGCCGAAGGCGCCCGCAGGGGTGTGCATCAGCGCAGCGATCGCGCGCGATGATTCGCGGCTGGTGTCGATCAGGTCCTCGGTCAGCGCACCGATGATGCCGTTACGGCCAGCGTAGACCTTGCCAATCCGGTCCTTGTGCTTGCGCGCGGTCTGGATCACGCCGCAAGCGGTCGCGTTGATTACCGCGGTCACGCCGCCGGACTGGGCATAGAACGCGTTTCGCTCTTGCAGGCTCGGTCTCGCGCGAGTCATGATAAGAAGCGACGACCGGTCAGTGGCTCGGGTCGATGCGCGAACATCCGCCGTTTCAGCTTTTCAGCGCCGAAAGCACCGCGGTCCGGGTCGCCTCTACCGGCCCGGTTCCGTCGACCTTCCGGTACTTCGGCGCGCTCGCGTCGCCGGACGCCGACCACTTCGAGTAATACGCGACCAGGGGCTCGGTTTGCTGATGATAGACAGCTAGCCGCTTGGCGACGGTCTCTTCCTTGTCGTCCTCGCGCTGGATCAGCGGCTCTCGGGTCACGTCGTCGCGGCCGGCGACTTTCGGCGGATTGAACTTGACGTGATACGTGCGGCCCGACGCGGGATGCACGCGCCGGCCGCTCATTCGCTCGACGATGGACGCGTCGGGAACGTCGATCTCCAGCACGTAATCGATCGCCACCGGCGCATTTTTCATGGCGTCGGCTTGAGGAATGGTGCGCGGAAAACCGTCGAACAGATAGCCCTGCGCGCAGTCCGCTTGTTTCAGCCGCTCCTTGACCAGATCGATGATGACATCGTCGGATACCAGAGCGCCGGAGTCCATGATCTTCTTCGCGGCGAGTCCGAGCGGCGTCCCCGCCTTGACGGCCGAGCGCAGCATGTCGCCGGTCGAAATCTGCGGGATGCCGTAGGCCTCCTTCACGAAGGCTGCCTGGGTCCCTTTGCCTGCGCCAGGCGGGCCGAGCAGTATCAGTCGCATTTCTTATGAAAACCGTGCGTGGAAAGAGCGGTTGGAATGAACGTGAGTGCACTTCGTTGCTCGCGGCGCGGCAGTTTTGTCGAACCATGCCGCTGAGCGCCCGGCGATTCTGTCCGGAATCGCGGCAGCGGTCAAACCGGCCCGGGGGGCGCGGCGGCAAACAACGCGCGCACCCGTTCGAGATCCTCGTCGGTGTCGACGCCCGGCGCCGGGGTGCCGCGGGTGATGCTGACGATGATCCGATGTCCGTGCCAAAGCGCACGCAACTGCTCCAGCGCTTCGAAACGCTCGATCGTCGCCGGGGTCAGCGACGGGTAGTGGCGCAGAAAGCTGACCCGGTATGCGTAAAGGCCGTAGTGGCGATAGAGGGGCAGGCCGAGCGGAATTTCTTTCGGGGCCGCGGCGAAAGCGTCGCGCGCCCACGGTATCGTCGCCCGGCTGAAGTACAGCGCGTAGCCGTCGTGGTCCAGCACGACCTTGACCACGTTGGGATTGAACGCCTCGACAGGATCTTCGATCAGGTGACATGCTGTCGCCATCGCCGCGTCGGCGTGCGCGGCAAGCGTATCGGCGACGGTGCGGATAAGCTCCGGCTCGAGCAGCGGCTCGTCGCCCTGAACGTTGACGACGATCGCCTTGTCGTCGAGGCCAAGCTGCGCCGCGGCTTCCGCGAGGCGATCGGTTCCGGTCGAATGCGAGCTTCGCGTCATCACTACCTCGATGCCGTGATCGGCAACTGCCACCCGGATGCGCTCATCGTCGGTGGCGACGACGACCCGCGCCGCGCCGCTCGCAAGGGCGCGCTCGGCAACACGCACGACCATCGGTTTGCCCGCGATATCGAGCAGCGGCTTGCCAGGGAGCCGAGTCGACGCAAAGCGCGCCGGGATCAGAACCGTGAACTGCCCGCTCATTTGCCCACTGAGTTGCTCCCTGAATCGTACTCTGCGGGTTCCAGCCTGCGCGCTTCTTCCTCGAGCATGACAGGGATGCCATCGCGAATCGGGTACGCAAGGCGCGCCGACTTGGAGATGAGCTCCTGCCTCTGTCGATCATAAACCAGCGGGCCCTTGGTCACCGGACAGACCAGCATCTCAAGCAGTTTGGAATCCACGGAGCTTTTCCTCGATAAGCGTCACCAGCGAAGCGTCGATGACCGCGCGCACAGGCAGCGCCCAGCAGCGGTCATCCGCGAACATGACGCATTTTACCGCATCCTTCTCAGTCATCAGGATGGCGGTTGCCTCGGGAAGCGCGAGGTCGGCAGGCGTATATCGGTGATGGTCCGGAAAGGCGTGACACGTTGCGCCGATCCCGAGGGATCGCAGGTGCTCGAAAAACCGTCCCGGATTGCCGATGCCGGCGAGTGCATGTACTCCCGCCATTCGAAACGACGCCGCGGTGGCAACCATCGCTGCCGCGTCGACGCGCACAAACGAGTCGCCGACCAGCGACATGGTCGATTCCCGCGCGGAAATGCGTGCTGCAGGAGATCCACCGAGGCGCACCACCGCGTCGACTTCGTCGAGTCGCGATGCAGGTTCCCTCAACGGACCCGCAGGCAGCATGAATCCGTTGCCCAGGCCGCGTCCCGCGTCGACGACCGCGATCTCGACGGTGCGTGCCATCGCGTAGTGCTGCAATCCGTCGTCGGCGATGAGGACATCGCATTCGCGATGCGCCGCAAGCAGCGCCCGCGCCGCCGCAGGACGGTCGCGCCCAACCCATACCGGCAGCCCCGTGCGGCCAAGCAACACCGGCTCGTCGCCGACCTGATCAGGCGTCGAGCCCGCCTCGACCGCGCGCGGCGCACGAGCCAAGCCGCCGTAGCCGCCGCTGACGATACCGGGCCGCCAGCCGCGCTCCGCGAGCGCGAGCGCGAGCGAAATTGTGAGCGGCGTCTTCCCGCTTCCGCCGACGGTAAGATTGCCGACGATGACGATCGGCACCGGCAGACGTTCCGCGCGCAATATGCCGCCACGATAAAGCGCTCGTCGCAGCGCGACCGCACCGCGAAAAACAGCGCTGAGCGGGGCCAGCGCTGCCGTGAGGAGCGTCAACTCCGGCGAATACCACGCGGTGACGAGGCGGTCGGCGATGCTCATGCAGGGAGGATGAGCGTTGACGCTACTGACTTACTCTTGCGGGGACGAATAACTGCGATCCTCCAGCCGCCGCCGGTCCGCCCTCTGCGTCATTCCCGCGAAGGCGGGAATCCATTGGCTTTCTCATTGCCGCAAAAATGGATCCCGGCTTTCGCGGGGATGACGCGGCTGTTTCCAATCGCTGCGACCCTTCGGGTCTTGCTCTTGGACATCCGCGTCACTTACCCGTGGTTTGGGTTGCGAACGTAATGTGAGTCAGTCCCGCGAGCCGCGCAGCTTCCATCACATGAATCACCGATTGGTGGGTGGAGTTGGCATCGGCATTGATGATGACGACGGCGTCGTTGGCGCCCGCCGCCGCTCGAGTCAAGGTCTCAGCGAGCGCGTTGACCGTCGTGAACTGGAAAACGGTCCGGTCGATAACGTATCGGCCCTGCACGTCGACACCGATGTTGATTTCCTTCGGACGCTGCTTCATCTGATCGGCGTCGGCTTCAGGAAGCGTGATCTGAAGTTCGGCGACGCGCTGATAGGTCGTCGTGACCATCAGAAAGATCAGGATGACGAGCAGCACGTCGATCAACGGAATGAAGTTGATCTCGGGCTCCTCCCGCACACGGCTGCCACGAAAGTTCATTGGCGGCTTCCGCGTCAGCGACGGTCGCCGTGCGCCAGCTCGACCAGCTTGATCGCTTGTTGCTCCATTTCGACGGTGAGGTCGTCGACCGTGGCGCGGAAATGGCGATAGAAGATCATGCTGGGGATTGCGACGATCAATCCCAGCGCCGTGTTGTAGAGTGCGACCGAAATCCCGTGCGCAAGCAGAATCGGATTCGATCCGGCTGCCGTCTGCGACCCGAAGATCTCGATCATGCCGACGACCGTGCCGAACAGTCCGAGCAACGGTGACATCGCCGCAATGGTGCCGAGCGTGGTCAGAAAGCGCGCGAGATCGTGACTGACGATACGGCCGACCTCTTCGATCGCTTCCTTCATCACCGGTCGCGGACTCTTGACGTTGGCGAGGCCCGCCGCCAGCACGCGGCCCAGCGGCCCTTGGTGCGCGGTCTTAACCAGCAATTCCTGAGTGACGCCGCCGTGCTTGTATTCGGCCAGCACGCGATCGACCATTCCAGGAGGCGCGACGATGCTTTGCCGCAACGACCACATGCGCTCGAAGATCAGCGACAACGCGACAACCGAAGCAAAGATCAGCGGCCAGATCGGCCAGCCGGCCGCTTGAATGATCGACCACACGTCAAAGGACTCCGCTTAAGATAAAGCGCGACTCTAGCTTGG
>JADGRP010000052.1 GCA_017880805.1 Burkholderiales bacterium | reverse complement strand
CGAACGCGTGGCCGTCGTCCGGGCTCGCCTTCCATGGATAGGGAATCGTCCAGATGCCGTTGGGCGCGGCCTTGCGGCCGCCCTTCCGCGTATAGCCTTCGTCCCAGCCGGCATGCGCGAGCGCGCTGGCGAGCAGCACGCCGGTTTCGTTCAGCGCGACCTGCATGTCGACGACCGAGCGCGAATCGACGCGGTAGTACGCGCCAAGCGGCCGGCGCACGGCATCGTCCCACCAGTCGAGCGCGGTGGTGGGCTTTGGCTCCGCGAGCTTCGGCCACAAGGCTTGGCGACACACGCCGTGCTTGAACCACCCTTTCAGCGCCCCGCGCAGCGACGACCCGCCGTCGGGCGCCTCGCCACGCAGTTCGTCGTAGCGGCGTGCCATGCCATAGAGCATAAAGGCCGACACGGGAGCGGCGCCCGCCTTGTCGCGCCGCGACATCAGCACGTGGACGACCGTCGCAAGCGCAAATCCGGTGCAGGCGCTGGTGTCGTGCTGGTTTAGACGCGGTCGATGCGTGGCCGGCGGCGGCGCCAGGTGCGGGCGTGGCGCGAAGGCGACGGCAGGCCGGTACGGCCGATCGCGAAAATCGACGCTGTCCGGAACGACGTTGCGCAGATTCCGGACCGCATCGGATTTCGCGATGCTGCGATGCTTTTTCGAGGGGGTCCTGCCCGAGACCGGCGGCGCCATGGACACCTCCATGCGGTGAACAGCGATGGAACAGTATATTCGCCGCCCGGCCCGTGGAACGGAATACTCCACGGTGCGTCGATGTTTACGGGCTCACGGCGGCAAACGCGCGGCACCCGTTTGAGGCCGTACTTCGGAGAGATGCCCAATGACCCGCTTCCTGCGCCCGATTCTGCTCGCTGGGCTCGCCCTTCTGGCGCTGCCCGCGTCTGCCACGTTCCACACCTACCAGGTCGACGAGCTCTATTCCAATGCCGACGGCACGGTCCAGTATGTGGTGCTGCATGAATCGCTCGGGATGAATGGCGAGAATCTGCTGGGCGGACACGCGCTTCTCAGCACGGGCGCCGGCGGCACGGCGACGTACGTGTTTCCGTTCGACCTGCCGGGCGGCAG
Source organism: Burkholderiales bacterium (assembly GCA_017880805.1). Lineage (GTDB taxonomy): Bacteria > Pseudomonadota > Gammaproteobacteria > Burkholderiales > Casimicrobiaceae > PALSA-1003. Next base: position 11,403 of record JADGRP010000052.1, on the reverse strand, counting down.
CTGCGGCTATTACGGCTGCACCGCGGCGCCGACGGCGCGCTCGCGCGTGCTCATCGCGACGCGCGGGTTCGTCTCGCTCGGGATCACGACGCCGGACTTCGTGATTCCCAACGGGTTTCTCTCGACCGGCGGCGGTACGCTCAATTATGCCGGCGTCGACCAGTGGACCTATGGCGCGTTGCCGACCGACGGCGCGAACGCATTGTTTCGCGACGGATCGGTGCGGACCAATGCCGCGACGAACTTCAACGGCGTCACGGTCACGGTGACCGCGACCCCGCCTCCGGCGCTCAATTACCAGGGCCTCTGGTGGAATCCCGCGGAATCCGGCTGGGGCATCAATTTCGCGCATCAGGGCGATCAGATCTTTGCCACGTGGTACACGTATGACACGACCGGCAAGGCCTGGTGGCTCTCCATGCTCGCCACCCGCACGACGCCGACCAGCAGCGCCTACGCCGGGACGATCAATGTCGACACCGGCCCTCCGTTCAATAATTTCACCGGTGTCGCGACGCCCGCACCGGTCGGCAGCGGCACGCTGACCTTCGCGGACGCCAACAACGGCACCCTCGCCTACACCGTGAACGGCGTGACGCAAAACAAGGCGATTACGCGATTCGACCTCGGCAGCGGCGCGCAGCCGGCGTGCGCGTACGCCGCCGCAACGCCCAATTTCGGCGCATCCACCAATTACCAGGACCTCTGGTGGGCTCAGAGCGGGGCCGAATCCGGATGGGGCATCAATTTCGCGCACCAGGGCAACACGATCTTCGCGACCTGGTTCACCTACGATCTCGACGGCACGCCGCTGTGGCTGTCGACACTGGCATCGCGGCAGGGAAGCACCAACGTGTTCACCGGCGCCATCGTGCGGAGCTCGGGTTCGCGCTTCGACGCATTCGACACGACCAAGGTCACCGGAAGCGGCGTCGGGACCGCGACGCTTACCTTTGCCGATGGCAACCACGCATCCTTCGCGTACTCGGTGATGTATGCGCCGCTCCCCGGCCCGGTCAACCAGACGAAGCAGATCACGCGCTTCGTGTTCGCGCCCGCGGGCGGCACCGTCTGCCAGTAGCAATCGCTCGATTCACGACGTGCAGGTTCATGCCCCGGTTGGGGGTGCCGGCCTGCGGGCATCAGCGCGCATCGGTGCGCATCGGTGCTTGACGCTCCGGAAGGCGCGCGTTTCGAAATGGCAACACGGCGAGATCGACCGAGGCCGGACCCGGCGAATCGCAATCGATGATTTCGACGCAACGCTGCGCAAACGCTGCGCGGAAGTGATTCTTCGCCTTGACGCACAGGAGTCTCAGTGTCGCGGGATCGATCCCGTGCAGCGCAAAGAACGCGGGATCATCGGCCGGCACGACCTGCGCCGTCACGATGATGCGCACGAACGGTTGCTCGTCGACGATCAGCAACGCGCTGCCGCCGCCGTTCCGCTCGACTCCCGTCTGCATGGGTCCGATGTTCTGAAACACGCCGTCGGTCAGGCACTCGACGGTCGCACGCAAGCCGATGCCCTCACCAAAATGGGGGCCGTAGCGTCCGCCAAGCGTGACCGCGATCGATTGCCCGACGCCGGCGTCACACGCCGCCGCGACGATGCCCGGGTCGGCGAAGCTTGCCAACAGCGTGGGCACCGCGACGCGGGCATCGAGCAAGGCGCGCAGCAGGCCGGGCGTGTCGCCTCCGCCCCCGGAGAGCGGATTGTCGGCGGGGTCGGTGATCGCGATGAGGCCCCTTTTGGTGATGCCAAGCGCCTTGGCGATCGCCTGCTCCGCAGTCGGCAGCTGCACGTCGAACGCAGGTGCATGGCGGCGAATCTCGTCAGTCAGCGTTCGTGCCGCACGCGCGGCCGCATCCCCGGCCGGATCGAGGCGCGCATCGCTGACGACGAGCACCGACGCACCGGTGTGCGTGGTGTCGGCATACGGAAATCCGCCAAATAGCGCGACCTCGCGGATCGCGCCCGTGGTCGCCGCCCGCGCGGCGGCCTCGAGGTCATGCATCGGGCCGGCGTCGGTGCGCATGTTGAGGCTTCCGAGCAATAACCCCTCGTTGAGTACCACGCACCGTGTCTGCAGGCTGTGGTCGACGCAGCGAACCAGCGCGTCGAGAACGCGCGTCGCCGTGGCCTTCATGTCGACGTGCGGATGCGTCCGATAGCAGGAGGCGACGTCGAGCAGCGCCGCGATTTCAGGCGCCATGTTGGCGTGCAGGTCGAAGCTCGCGCCGATGGGCGCCTGCGGTAGCAGCCTGCGCACGAGACGAACGAGATCGAGGTCGGGCGTCTGCCGTGACGCCGTGATCGCGGCTCCGTGCAAGGACAGGTAGACCGCATCCCAGCCGCCCTCCGCGTTGCCTGCCAGAATGCCTTCGCGAAGTTCGCCGGCGTAGCGATCGAAGACGGCGTCATCGATCGGCCCCGTGGGGAGCGCCGCTGCGCATCGCAACGCCACGACCTCCCATTGCGGATGCTCAACCGCAAAATCGGCGACGGCGGCGAGCTCGGTCGCGGTGTCGCGTGCGGCCGCGAGTGCCATCGGTCCGGCCCGCCATTCGCAGCGCTCGAAGGCGGCCATGTCCGCCGGCAACGGCGAAAACGCGTTTCCCTCGTACCAGAAACGGGCGACCGCGAGCCGCCTGCGCGGGCCCGCATCGGCGCGTTGCGGGTCGCCAATCATTTCGGGGCTTTCGACGGCGGATGACGAAGGCATCCGCACTGCACGGTGCTTTCAATCATCGGTCGCAATCACTGACATTTCGGGACGCTGCGCTGCTCGACCGCCCAAGCGTCACCGGCAAAAGAAGCCATGCCGAGACGGCCTAACCCTTTGCTTTACTGGCGCGCCTGGCAGGACTTGAACCCGCGACGCCCTGGCTCGTCGTTCGAGGTTCCGCCTTCAAGTATTTGGATCCGTTCAAGCGATGCGGGTGCCCGTCGCGGGACCAATGTAGCACCGTGCAGAACCGTGCGGGACCGATTTCCGAACGCGGCACCCACGATCTCGCGGTTGTCCGGGCGAATCGAATTTCACGAACCTCCGCTTTCGACTCAAGGCGGACGTTCGTACGATGCGGATTGAAGTAGGTCAGGTCCCCCGGACGACGGCTTCGGCCTCCTGACCCACCAAGCCTACGTCCGAAAGTGCTCCCGCACCTTTGCCGCAATCTGGGGAGCGGTCATCTTGTCAGCTGTTTCAACCCCGACGATGCGCCCACCCAACCCTTTGCTCGCGAGGCGTTTCTTGAGCTCGCCCTTCGCCTCGCCCGGGCCAAGAAGCAGGATGGACTCCGCGTCACGCAGGCGCGATATCACGTCGTCATAGTACCGGTTGAGGTGAGTCATGAATTGCCTGTCTTGCTGGTCATCTGCTGCGCCGTCCGCGGGTCGATTGCCGCCGGAAAACCGGACATGCTTCTCCATTCCAGATTCTATTCGCGTGGTCTCTTCTCCCTCGTCCCCAACAAACACCAAGAACGTCTCTTTGTGGTCAATCCATAAACCTGCGTCTCGCTTCATCGTGTCCTCCGTTGTTGCCGGCGCGCCACCTGTCGTTCAAGCATCATATCCACAATGCGCAGCTCACTTGCATCGGACCTTGCGGTATCGCACGCCGCGTGTGAAACATTGAATCTGGTGGGATGTGACCGTCCACCAACAACCCATTGCGGACACTTGTTGTCCGTCGAAAATGCGCCACCAGAGCGGCCTCTTTGTGATGTCCCTGATTACGAACCCGGATAGCCAACGGTCTGGGAAAATGTCACGAACGCCGACGGATCCAGCCGCATTGCGGTGGCGAGCATCGGATAATCGATCCCGCCTCGAAACACGGTCGCAAGGCCCTCGGATGCGCAGAACAGGTAGACGTTCTGGCCGATGAAGGCCGCATCAACCGAAGCGTAGAGCTTCTTCTCGTCGGCGGAAATGTCCTGCATGCGCTCTCCGTGAGCGACATAGACGAGGTCGAGCGGCGCAGTGGAGACGAAGTCCTGCCGCCCGGTCTGCGCGCGGATGTCCTGCGCAAGGTGCGGAACGAGAGCGTGCTGCTTTGGATCGTACAGCCACACGCCGTCGGCCATCGCCGCATAGACGTCTATTACCATGATGTGACGCCAGTATGGGGCTGTGCGATCGCCGCTCGGGCGATTGATGCCGTACGCGGCCCAGAGCAAGTCCGAAAGCATCTGCGGCGACAACGGTCGTGGTGCGAACACGCGATTGGATCGGCGTTGCGCCAACGCCTGCATCAGCGGCATGCCGCCTGCCTTGCGCGGCGTTGGGAGAGGCATGATCTGCTGCGATGGAATCGCGAGCGCAGGCAAGGCCGCGAATGCGGCGCCAGCTAGCAGCGCGGTGTTGACCTGGCGTCGTGACACGCGGCTCGAGTTCAGATCGCCGGCGTCTCGATCTGTGAAGGCAGGCGGGTTTTCGCCGATCTGCTGGTCGATGGAATGTGATTTCATGTCGGCCCTCTTGCATCGATAACCGCGCGCCTCATCCGCGCCTCGAATACGGGCAGCTTGTAAGCGTTGCCGCAAAGAAGCTCGGCATCGGACATCGCCGCCCGGGGAGGCGCGCCGCTCGCGTCGACATCAAGTACCACCGCGACATCCGCGATTGGCCAGTCGAACGGCTCGAACACCCGCTGCGAGCGCAGTAGCGCCCGCGACCGCCAATCCGGTGCTCTTGAGAAAGGACCGGCGGGACATGGTCGCGACGACGTAGCACCGATGGCTTTCGCTGCAGGACATGGACACGGTCCGCCCCCACTCGTGCGAGATTGACCCTTGCACGAGCGGCACATTGGACAAGCTAGCGCCGGTCGCTTCCCTGAGTGTTGATGCTCCTCAACAAATGCTCTTGCGATCCGCGCTTCGCAACATTCCCGTCGGCCCGTGGGAGCCATTGCCGATTTCGTAGCCCGACGCGACACCAGGAAGCCATACCGATCATTCCCGGGTTGTGGTTCCAATACGGACCTTCAGACGGCGTGCCACCCATGGGCTCGGCTCGTCCGCGCCGCATGCATCACACGTAGGAGGGTTAGGGACGGATACTTTGCACGCAGCCAGCGATGTAGACCGAACGGCCACCCCTCGACTATCGGTAGCCCGCGGCCTGCAATTCGAACAATTCTGCATAGCGCCCACCCTGCTCCAGCAATTCGGCGTGGGTGCCCATCGCCTCGACGGCGCCGTCCATCAGCACGACGATGCGATCCGCCATGCGGACGCTGGAAAAGCGATGGGATATCAGTACCGCGGTCTTGCCCCGGCTCAATTCCTTGAATCGCTTGAACACCTCGAATTCGGACCGCGCATCGAGCGCCGCGGTGGGCTCGTCGAGAATGAGAAGCTGTGCATCGCGCATGTAGGCGCGTGCAATCGCGACTTTCTGCCACTCGCCGCCGGAAAGGTCGATGCCTGATCGAAAGCGCTTGCCGAGGATCTGATCGTATCCGTTGGGAAGCTTTCGGATCACATCGTCCGCCAGGCTGCGCTTTGCAGCGGCGATGATGCGCCCACGGTCATTGCGCGCCTCGATTCGGCCAACGGCAATGTTGTCTGCCGCGGTAAAGTGATACCGCACGAAATCCTGAAAGATGACGCCGATGTTGGCGCGAATCGCGAACAGGTCGTACTCGCGGAGATCGTGCCCGTCGAGAACAATGCGGCCCTCGTCCGGGTCGTAGAGCCGTGCGAGCAGCTTGACCAGCGTGGTCTTGCCGGCGCCGTTTTCCCCTACCAGCGCCAGGATCTCGCCCGCATGCAGCTTGAACGTCATACCGCGTACCGCCCAGCGCTCGGCACCGGGATAGCGGAATCCGACGTTTTCGAATGCGAGGCCCTCCTTTATCGGGACAGGAAATGGTCGCGGATCGGGCGGCGGAACGATTTCCGGCTTGATCTCGAAAAACGAAAACAGATCATCCAGATAGAGTGCCTGGCCCGCCATTTGCGAGAATCCCATCAGGAGATTCTCCAGCAGATTTCGCAACCGTCGGAAGGAACCGGCCAAAAACGTCAGGTCGCCGATGGAAAAATCGCCGTGCAGCGTGCGCCAGACGATGTACGCATACGCGACATAGTAGGCGATGGTTCCGATCGCGGAGAGCAGGCTTCCCCAGCCCGCGCGTCGGAGCGCGATTCGGCGATTGGCCTCGAAGAAGCTCGTGGCCAGCGTTCGATAGCGATCGATCAGGAAGGCATTCAGCCCGAAGATCTTTACTTCCTTGGCCGTTTCCGCGCTCGCGCCGGTCTGTCGCACGTAATCAAGCTCCCGGCGCTCCGGTGTGCGGGCATAGTTGAGCGAATAGCTCTGCGCGTTGAAATGCGCCTCGCCGATGAATGCCGGCAGGAGGGCAATCGCGAGGAACGCAATGAGCCACGGGGCGTAGATGAGCAGGCCCGCGGCAAAGCTCGCGACGGTGACGACGTCCTGTGCCTGGCTAAACAGCTGCCCAATCAGGCTCGAGCGCCCTGCCGCCTGCCGTCGGGCCCGCTCCAGTCGGTCCTGCAGCTCGCTGTCCTCGAAATCCTCGAGATCAAGCGTGGCCGCGTGTCCCATGAGCCGAAGACTTGTCTCGTTGCTGAATCGCTCCGACAACAGCGAATCCAGCAGGGAAACGGCGCGGCCGAGGACGTCGGACAGGACCGCAAGTCCGAATTCGATCGCGAGCAGCAAACCGATCCGGTCGAGCAAGCCGCTCGCGACCCATTGCTGAAGGCCATCGGCGGCATGCGGCGCCTGGACGAGCCGCACGACCTCGTCGATGATCAGCTTGCCGACGTAAAGGGTCGCGACGGGCAGCAATGCGCGAGCGCTTCGCAGCATCGCTTGACCAAGCGTCAGCGACGGGCTGGTCCGCCAGACCAGCTTCAGGAACGGCGGTATGTTCCGAAGCGCTCCCAGCCGCTCCCGCCAGGAGCGGCCCTCCGGGGCCGGCAACGCGTCACCAGGCCTGGGCGAGGCCGCCCGGCCACCACTCGCGTAGTTCTTTGGCATTCACCATTGTGCCGAATTGCGGCGTTCCTTCAAGTCAAGGAAGGTCCCTTCGGCAGCAACCGCTGGATTGTGCTCCGGATGCGTCGCCACGAATGCGGCGTGTCATCCGACATCCGTGGCAAACGACAGCTACTCCGGTGGCCCGCAGACCGGCGCCCGCCAAGACAACGGCCGGGGAAGAAATCACCCCGGCCGCAATTGCCATCTTCGCGCCGCCCTCAGCAGAAGGCGACCTGAAAGAGTCGCACCGATTTCAGGACTTGCCGTATTGCGCCTTCGCAGTGCTGACGCATGAATCCTTCGCGGAGCCTGCGAGTGCGTCGCACTTCTCAATTGCGACCTTGTATTCCGCGTCGCGCTTGGCCGTGTTCGCCTCGGTGCGAGCGTCAGCCTGCTTCGTCGCCGCATCCTGGCTCGTATCGGCCGCGACGCGGTCGACCTTGGCGTCAGCCTTGGCCTTGACCAGCGCCGCATCTGCTTCCTTCAGGCAGACGTCCTTGGCATTGCCCGCAAGATCGTCACACTTCTCCTTGGCGACGCCATAAGTCGCTTCGCCCTTTGCGACACGCGCACTCTCGCGCGCCTTCGGCGTATTGGCGTAAGCGGCTTCCGCATCTGCCTTGGCGACCCGTTCCCTGCCGCTCGCTTCCGCGAGGCAAATATCCTTGGCATTGCCGCTTCGCGATGCGCACGCGTCCTTGTCAATCTTGTACTGTGCGTCAGCATTCCTGACCGCCGCATCATACGCATCCTTCGTGATCGGAACTACGGGCGCCGCCGGCCTCGCTGCGGTCACATGCGTGTCCTTTTGCGTGGCGCAACCCGCGAGACCCAATCCGGCCATTACAAACAGTGCAATCATCAATTTGGACATGTCCATTCCTATCGCTTCAGGTATGTGATCGAAAGGCCTGTCACGAGCCACGAAGGGCAGACCCGCACTCGTCATTTGGTCATACGTCGGGGAATCGAGAACCGTGGCCCCCATGATTCGACAACCGCACACTTGACCAAAATGTCCCACTGCATTTGGTTGATACGCCCGCCGCCCCGTCGATTCTGTGCGTTATCGCACACACCGTAACCGAACGTGCCGTCGTCGCACATGGCGGCGTCGCTTGACCGCCTTTCGGTCTCCATGGCTTGGGAGCGGGCCTGTGTGCGACAGCGTACTGACTCGACCTGTGGGAGCGCATAGCCTTCCCAGAGTAGTTTCTGTTCGCGCGTGCTCGCGATTTATGGAGGGGCGGCTGCCCGAATTCCTTCTTCGAACTCTGTCTATTGTCATGCACCGCTGCAGCGCGCTCATCCGCCGCAGGAAACGCAGTAGTTGCATCGAGCTGGCGATTTCCGAGTAGTTCACTCCAACGAGAAAGCGACATCATGAAGCGGATACTGACACCTCTGTTGTTCGGCATCGTTTCGCTGGCGGCCGGTTCGGCCGTTGCCGACAAGATCACGTTCTATCAGGACGACAACTACCGCGGCCGCGAGTTTACTGCCGAGGGGCCGGTGGTTAACTTTGCCGGGATCGGCTTCAACGACCGGGTTCGGTCGGCTGTCGTGCACGATGGCCGATGGGAGATCTGCGTCGACGCGGAATTCAAAGGCGGTTGCGGCGTCCTCGGCCCTGGCGCCTATCCCGATCTCGGTGCCTACTCCGGCCGCATCAGTTCGGTCCGCCCGATCGACGGACTGTATTCCATCGATCGCTCCGACGATCGTGGCCGCAACCGGGATGCGCGCGCGACACTTTACGAGGGCCCGAACCTTTCCGGACGTTCCTATGCGCTCACCGGCATCATGCCGAATCTCGACAGGACGGGATTCAACGATCGTGCGTCCTCACTGCGCATCGAAAGCGGCTATTGGATATTCTGCAGTGACTCCGATTTTCGTGGCGAGTGCCGCACCTTCGGCCCCGGCACCTATGCATCGCTGCCAGGCATGAACAACGTCATTTCGTCGGGACGGCGAATCTCGAACGACTATCCGTATCGCGACAAGCCGGATTGGGCGCGCGATTCGCTTAGCCAGTCGTGGAATACTCAGAATCGCAATTAGCAGGTCCGTATAGCATTCGGGATGCCGGGGCGCCAAGGCACCCTGGCCCTTCTTTGTGGGGCTGATGGGATTCCGGCATCGCATAGCACGTCTTTGTCGCAAAGCGGAAGGAAAGCGCTGGCCTTGCCGAGTAGCGGATCGTGCGCTCATTCTGCACCGCTGCCACAAATCGCACGCCGGATTGAGGTAAGCGCAGTGCAATTGCATCCTGATGGCCCCGCCAGAGCGTTCAGCAGCGACCGAGTCGATCCCGCGTACAGGGGAGAGAAATTCAACGCTGTGACTCACCTGTCCGCAGCCGTTCTGGCGCTCGTCGGAACCGTCGTGCTCATCCAGGTCGCGACATCGGACGGTGACCCCTGGAAGCTGGCGAGTGTCTCGATCTACGGCCTCACGCTGGTGCTTCTCTATACGACGTCGGCGCTTTATCACAGCCTTCGCGGGCGTGCCAAGGACGTCCTGCGCGAACTGGATCACCAGAGCATCTATCTGCTCATCGCCGGGAGCTACACACCGTTCTGCCTGGTGACATTGCGTGGCCCGTGGGGCTGGTTGCTCCTCGGAGTCGTGTGGGGGCTCGCAGTTGTCGGCGGCCTGCAGGAGCTGTGGTTCAGGAGCGGCGCACGAATATTGTCCGTAGTGATCTATGTGGTGATGGGCTGGGTGGCTATGGTCGCGCTGGGCCCGCTGCTGCAGGCACTGGGTGAGACCGGATTCATCTGGGTTACCGTCGGTGGACTCTTCTACACCGTCGGGATCGTCTTCTATGCGCTCGATTCGCGGGTTCCCTACGCGCACGGCGTCTGGCATCTTTTCGTGATCGCAGGAAGTGCGACGCACTACTTCGCGATTCTAAATTACGTGCTTTGATTGGCCGCATATGAAGAGCAGTTCTCACAATCGTTCTGCATATCGGTGGCATTCGCGAGATCAGCACCATTCCGCCGTGGCGCCTCTCCTTTCCCGGCAGGTCGCGAGATTGCGATGGCCGCGCGCGGTCCGGCATGTCGGCGTTCTGGCCGCAGCGTTTGCATTGACGGGATGTGCTTCACTGCTGCTCACACCCAGCACAGACCTATCCGATGTCGCGGTGCCGTTGGCATGGAGCAACGGAATGGCTGCTCCCTCCCCGTCGACACTCGCGCAATGGTGGCAGCGGTTCAACGACCCCCAGCTTTCTGCGCTCGTGAGGCAGGCGTTGCAGGCGAACAACGACGTACGCACCGCTCAGGCGGCATTGCGGCAATCGCGGGCGCAGCGCGACGTCACCGCGGCTGGCCTGCTGCCGGCGGTCAATGCGGCCGCGTCAGGGCAACGCAGCAAGGCCGGTGACAACAACCCCGTGAATTCATATCAGGCAGGGTTCGATGCGAGCTGGGAGCCGGACATATTCGGCGGCATCGCGAGTGGCGTCGCAGCGGCCGACGCCGATACCCGGTCCACTGCGTTGTCTCTCGCCAACATCCAGGTCACGATCGCTGCCGAGGTGGCGGCCACGTATATGGACCTGTGCGCGCTCGAACTGCGTCTTGCGATCGCGCGTGACAACCTCACGAGCCAGGAAGAGACTTTGCAGATCGCCGAGTGGCGCACCCAGGCCGGGTTGACGACCTCGCTCGACGTGGAACAGGCGCGCACTTCGACCGAGCTGACGCGGGCGCAGCTCCCGGCCCTTGCCGCGAGCATCGCGCAAACCCGGAGCAGCCTCGCCATCCTGACGGGCGCGACGCCCGAGGCGATCCAGGCTTCGTTGAAGGTGCCGGCCGGGCTGCCGACCGCAGACGACGATCTGGCGCTGGCCTTTCCGGCGGAAACGCTGCGTCAGCGACCCGATGTGCGGCAGGCGGAGCAGAACGTCATCGCTGCCGCGGCGCGCGTGTCGCAGGCCGACGCCGCGCATTATCCGCCGTTCCGCTTGAACGGCACGTTGGGCCTGAGCGCCCTCACCCTCGGTGGCCTCAGCGGCGGCAGCGCGCTGGTGGCCGCATTGCTTGGCGCGGTCTCGGTGCCGATCTATGCCGGCGGTGCAATCACTGCGCAGGTCCACGTGCAGGAGGCGGCGCTTGACCAGGCACGCATCGCCTACGAGGTAGTGGTATTGAGCGCGTTGAAGGAAGTCGAGGATGCGCTCGTTTCGCTGTCCACCTCGCGCGAGCGGCTGGCGACACTGCGCCGCGCCGCAGAGGCTGCTCGCAATGCGTCGCTGCTGGCACGGTTTCGCTACAACAGCGGCCTCATCGACTTCCAGTCGGTGTTGCAGACCCAGGTCACGCTGCTGTCGGTCGAGGACAGCGTGGCGAACGCGCAGGCCGAGATTG
>JADGRP010000287.1 GCA_017880805.1 Burkholderiales bacterium | reverse complement strand
GGGTATTTAATCGCACGGACAGCATGCAAGGTGCCGGCGCTGCGAGCAGCGAGCCCCAGTTCGGGATCGCGCACGCTCGCCGAACGGCGGGTGCACAATCAACGTGTCCACGGAATCGGGGCAGGGTCGGTCCGTGGAAGTGCGAAGATAGAATGGCCGCACTTATCTTGGACTTGTCCAAGAGGCGCGATCACATGGCGCAAGGAGATGGTCTGCAAGCAGCGAACCTCGATTTCGGCCTTACCTTTCCTTGGTCCGCCAACCAATCTTGTCAAGCCAGGCGAGACCCGGCACCGTTCCATCGCGCGGCCGGTACTCGCAACCGACCCATCCCTTGTAGCCAAGCTCGTCGAGAAGATCGAACAGCGCGTAGCAATTGAGCTCGCCGCTGTCCGGCTCGTGACGGTCGGGCACGCCCGCGATCTGGATGTGGCCGATGTCGTTGAGCCAGCGGCGCAGCTTCGTCGACAGGTCGCCCTCGACGATCTGGGCGTGGTAGAAATCCATCTGGACTTTCAGGTTCGGCATGCCGACTTCCTCGCGGATGGCGTGCGCTTCTCCTTGCGTGGTCAGCAGATAACCGGGCATGTCGCGAGGATTAATCGGCTCGATGGTCAGCGTGATGCCGTCTTCCTTCGCCTCCCCGGCGGCGAATCGAAGATTGCGCACGAAGGTCGCACGATGGCGTGCGCGCTGCGCCGCATCCGCATTTGCCGGAAGCACACCGGACATGACATGAATACGCGGACACGACAGGGCCTGCGCGTAGCGCATTGCAGTGGCAAAGCTCGCGGCGAACTCGCGCTCCCTGCCCGGACAGCCCGCAAGTCCGCGATCGCCCGCGGCCAGATCTCCCGGCGGTGTGTTGATCAATACCTGTTCGAGGCCGTTGGCGGCCAACCGCGCCGTGAGCTCCTTCGCAGGAAACTCGTAGGCGTACCCGAACTCGACCGCGCCGAAGCCGGCATGCGCGGCGGCAGCGAACCGATCGAGAAACAGAACTTCGTTGAAGAGGAATGAAAGATTGGCGGAGAAACGCGGCATGGCTTCACGGTGCGGCCGCGCGCGGGTCCTGCATGGGGTCCTGCGCGCGCAGCTTGCAGCGATAATAGCGCCGCATCCTGCACCGGGGCAACGTGACACGCAACCGTCGAGCTCATTCTGCATTCCGTGAATAAAACATTGCGCCAGGATCCCGCGCCCGCATCGCTCCGCGCGACGCTCGCCGGCGAGCCGGTCGAGCTTCATGCCGAGCGCGCGCTGTACTGGCCGCGCGGGAAGACGCTGTTCGTCGCCGACGTGCACTTGGGCAAGAGCGCGGCGTTTCGCGCCGGCGGCGTTCCCGTGCCGCGCGGCGCGACCGCCGCCGACCTTGCGCGTCTTGCACGGCTGATTGCAGCGACCGGCGCCGAGCGCCTGACGGTGCTCGGCGATTTCCTGCACGCTGCCACCGGACGCACCGTCGCGCTCGACGACGCGTTCCTCGCCTGGCGCCGCGGGCATTGCGAGCTCGCCTTGACGCTGGTGCGCGGCAACCACGACGCGCATGCCGGCGATCCACCGGTGGCGTGGGGCGTCGACGTCGTCACCGAGCCGCACGCCGCAGCACCGTTCCTGCTTTGTCACGAGCCGCCTGACGATGGCGACGGGCCGGATCTGTTGGGCTATGCGCTAGCGGGGCACGTGCACCCGGGCGTGCGCATTTCCGGGATCGGAGGGCAAAGCGAGCGGCTGCCCTGCTTCGTGCTGGGCAACAGCCGCGCAATTTTGCCGGCGTTCGGCCGCTTTACCGGCCTCTCGCTGCACGACTGGGAAGGCGAGCACGCGGTGATCGCCATCGCCGGCGGACGGCTGTTCAGCGTCCCGCGCTAGCCCGGCGTCAAGCCCGCCGAGACGATGACGCTGGCATCGATTTGATGCCGTTCCACGCTCGCACTGCATGACTTTCACAGTGTCACATCCTCGTCATCTTGCTCGCATCGAGTTGTCCACCGCTTCTGTGGACAGATGCGTGGATTAACGGTGGATTCTCCGCCCGCAACGGCAAATTTTCGCGGTAGAACTTTGATTTCGCGGTGGTTTTACAGCCCCTTCGAGAAGCATCAAAAAGCGCTTGCGCGCGTATTGCCAAGCTACTATGATTAGTGTTGAGTGAGCACTTGAACACAAGATATAGTAGGTTTTGATTTTTAAAGCAATCTAAGGGAAGTCCGGAAGCCTCAGTGAAGCGCCCTCGGGACGCGTGCCAGCGCTCGCCGGGCCGGCCACCGGAAGCCCGCGCCAGTGTCGGAATTGCCTGGGGGATTCCTTATGGCTGCCGTGCCGCGTGGTTGAGACCAAGAACGATAAGCTTTAGACAGGAGAAAGCACTATGCAAGTTGCCAGCCCGTCCGCCGCCGCATCCTCCACAGCGCAGCACAAATTGATGACCGGCGAGACGAGTTCGCCGCTTGCGGCCAGCACCGATCCGACGCTGTCTCAATACAAGGTCATCCGCCGCAACGGCGCGGTGGTGGCTTTCGAGCCGTCGAAAATCGCCATCGCGGTAACCAAGGCGTTTCTCGCCGTCAACGGCGGACAAAGCGCGGCGTCGGCCCGCGTGCGCGAGCTCACCGCGCATCTCACCGACGTGGTGGTCAACGCGCTGATGAAGCGCAAGCCCGACGGCGGCGCGATCCACATCGAGGAAATCCAGGACCAGGTCGAGCTCGCGCTGATGCGCGGCGGCGAGCACGAAGTGGCGCGCGCCTACGTGCTCTACCGCGAAAAGCGCTCGCAGGAGCGCGCCCACGAGAAGCAGGAAAAAGGCGGCGGCAAGGTCGACGGCGTGCCGATCAACGTCATCGACAACGGCATCACGCGGCCGCTCGACTTCACGCGGCTGACCGAGCTGATCAAGACCTCGTGCGAAGGACTGCCCGACGTCGAGCCCGACCGTATCCTCAAGGCGACGCTCAAGGATCTGTACGAAGGCGTGCCGATGGACGAGGTGCGCAAGTGCGTCGTGCTCGCCGCGCGCACACTGATCGAAAAGGATCCCGCGTACAGCTTCGTCACCGCGCGGCTTTTGCTGGACGCGATCCGGTTCGAGGCGCTGGGCGAGGAAGCGACGCACGCCGACATGGCGACGCGTTATGCCGAAAGCTTTCCGCGCTTCATCAAGCACGGCATCAAGATCGGCCTGCTGAACGAAGCGCTCGCACACTACGACTTGCAAAAGCTCGGTGCCGCGCTGAAGCCCGAGCGCGACCTGCAGTTCGGCTACCTCGGCTTGCAGACGCTCTACGACCGCTATTTTCTGATCGACCAGTACGCGCAGTTCGGCGGCGCCGGCCGCCGCTTCGAGCTGCCGCAATCGTTCTTCATGCGCGTTGCGATGGGCCTCGCGCTGAACGAGGTCGACCGCGAGGGACGCGCGATCGAGTTCTACAACGTGCTCTCGACCTTCGACTTCATGAGCTCGACGCCGACGCTATTCAATTCCGGCACCCATCGCTCGCAGCTCTCGTCGTGCTACCTGACAACCGTCGCGGACGATCTCGACGGCATCTACGAGGCGATCAAGGAAAACGCACTCCTGTCCAAGTTCGCCGGCGGCCTCGGCAACGACTGGACCAACGTCCGCGCGCTGGGCTCGCACATCAAGGGCACCAACGGCAAGAGCCAGGGCGTGGTGCCGTTCCTGAAAGTCGTCAACGACACCGCGGTGGCGGTGAACCAGGGCGGCAAGCGCAAGGGCGCAGTCTGTTCGTATCTGGAGACCTGGCATCTGGACATCGAGGAATTCCTCGAGCTTAGAAAGAACACCGGCGACGATCGCCGCCGCACGCACGACATGAACACCGCCAACTGGATACCCGACCTGTTCATGAAGCGGGTCATGGAAGGCGGCGACTGGACGCTTTTCTCCCCCGCCGATGTGCCCGACCTGCACGACATGTGGGGCCGCAAATTCGAGGAAGCGTATACGCGCTATGAAGACAAGGCTGCGCGCGGCGAATTGAAGCTCTCGAAGAGGATTCCGGCCGTGCAGCTCTGGCGCAAGATGCTGTCGATGCTGTTCGAGACCGGGCATCCGTGGATCACCTTCAAGGATGCATGCAACGTGCGCTCGCCCCAGTCGCACGTCGGGACCGTGCACAGCTCGAACCTCTGCACCGAGATCACGCTCAACACCAGCGACACCGAGATCGCGGTCTGCAATCTGGGCTCGGTCAACCTGCTCGCGCACATGAAGAAGGTCGGCAAAGGCGAGATGGCCGAGAAGGCCACCGACAAGGCCACCTCATGGGAGCTCGACCACGCCAAGCTCAAGGCGACCATCAAGACCGCCATGCGCATGCTCGACAACGTGATCGACATCAACTATTACGCCGTTGCCAAGACACGGAACTCCAACCTCAAGCATCGTCCGGTGGGCCTTGGCATCATGGGCTTCCAGGATTGCCTGCACCTCTTGCAGCATCCGTACGCGTCGGACGGCGCGATGAGCTTCGCCGACCGCTCGATGGAAGCGGTGTGCTACTACGCCTACTGGGCGTCGACCGAGCTCGCCGAGGAGCGCGGCCGCTATGCGTCGTACAAGGGGAGCCTGTGGGACCGCGGCGTCATGCCGCAGGATTCGCTCAAGATGCTGCGCGAAGAGCGCGGCGGCTACGTCGAGATCGACGAATCGGTGACGATGGATTGGGGCATCCTGCGCGCGCGCGTCAAGGAGCACGGCATGCGCAACTCCAACTGCGTGGCCATCGCGCCGACGGCGACCATCTCCAACATCATCGGCGTCGCCGCGTCGATCGAGCCCGAGTACCAGAACATCTACGTCAAGTCGAACCTGTCGGGCGAATTCACGGTGGTCAACGAGCACCTGGTCGCCGAGTTGAAGCGGCTCGACCTGTGGGACGACGTGATGGTCTCCGACCTCAAATATTTCGACGGCTCGCTGGCCAAGATCGACCGTGTGCCCGAGCATCTTCGCCGCCTGTACGCGACCGCGTTCGAAGTCGACGCGACGTGGCTGGTGGAAGCCGGTGCGCGGCGGCAGAAGTGGATCGATCAGGCGCAGTCGCTCAACATCTACATGGCCGGCGCATCGGGAAAGAAGCTCGACGAGACCTACAAGCTCGCCTGGGTGCGCGGATTGAAAACCACGTACTACCTGCGCACGCTGGCGGCGACCAGCGCGGAAAAGTCGACCGGCCAAGGCGGCGAGCTCAACGCGGTGTCGTCGTCGGGCGCGGCAAGTGGCGCCAGCGCGGGCCGCGCGATGTCCGCCAAGAACTCCACGCCCGCGGCAACACACAGCGTGCAGGAGCCCGAGGCGCCGAAGTTCTGCGCCATCGACGACCCGACGTGCGAGTCGTGCCAATGATCCGTTCAACCAAAGGCGAATCGGCGCCGCGCGACCCGATGAATTACATGCTGCTTCCGCCGGAAGGGCAGCATCAGATACTGGACCAGCTGGCGTCGATGTGGACGTTTCTCGCCAAGCGATTCGGCGCGCTGGCCAACTACGAAGCGAACATCCGCGTCGGCAACGTGGCCTCGCCCGTCGAACAGGTGTGGCACCTCGCCGACCTGGAGCGCGAAGGCTTCGGCGTGCGCATCCACCGGCTGCTGAACGAGGAAGACGCCGAGCTCCCCGATTTCGACGGCACGGAAGTGGCAAAGCGTCGCAACTACCGCGAAAAATCGCTGCACGAAGGCATGAGGGCATTCGCGCGCGCCCGGCAGGACAACATCGATGCGTTGGCGCGCGTGACGCCACAGGAATGGACGCGGCGTGGCGTGCAGCAAGGCGTCGGCCCGGTCGCGCTGTGCGACATTCCGACCATGATGGCGGCGCACGACGCGTCGCATCGCGAAGAAATCAATGCGTGGTGCGCGCGCGGCATGCGACACGGCGCCGATGTCCGCTAGAGGAGCACACGGCTGCGCGGATGGCTGACCGGTTGCGCAATCGCAATCGTCGCCGCGCTCATGTGGGCGCAGGCAGCGGCGGCAGAAGAAACGGTGCTGAGGATCGAATCTCGGCCCGGCGCGACGGAAGTGCTGGTGTTGACGCCAGGGAGAACGGTTACCGAGCAAGGCAGCGCGAAGAACGTCGTCATCATGTTCAACGGCGGCAGCGGTCAGATCTGGATCGGCAGGACGTCGGACGGGCCGGATGCAGGCAAGTTGAAGATTGGCGGTTCATTGCCGATCGTCGCCAGGCAGGCGCTGGCGGACAAGGTGGGTGCGGTGGCGATTCTGGCGCAGCCGTCGGACCGGCCGGTGATGGACCGGGAGTGGCGGGACAGCAAGGAACACGTGGCCGATGTGGCTGCGGCAGTGACAGTGGTGCAGCAGCGCTTCCCGGGCGCGAAAGTGTGGCTGCTTGGATTGAGCAACGGTTCATGGTCGGCCGCGCATGCAGGTGCAGCGTTACAGAATAGGTTGGCAGGCGTGATTCTGATGTCGGTGGCGCAAGGCGCGTTCAGCACCGAGGGATTTGCCGGCATCAGGATTCCGGTGCTGGTGGTGCAGCACCGGCGCGACACCTGCCTGCCGTACAGGAACATCGAGGAGCAAGCGAAGTGGCACACGTTGGTGACAGTGGACGATGTGCGGTTGCCGAGAGTGGGATCGATACGGAGAGATTGCAGCGGCAACAGTGCGCATAACTTCTACGGCAGCGAGGCCGCGGTAATGGCGGCAGTGGCACAGTGGATCAACACCGGCACCGCGCCGGCCAATATCGACGAGGAGAAAGCGAAGCGCAGCACCGAATAACGGCAGGACGAGCTAAGCGAGAGCTCCTCAAAATGAGCCCGCCTTTAGCGTCCAACAAGCGCCCCGCGCGACCCGGACAGGAACGGTTGCAATGCTCGCGGAGCGACATGCCAGGAAGCAGTGAAGGTGAAGTGTCGTAAGTAGGTGCAGTAAGGCAGTTGCGGGACGGCAAGTGCAGGACGGCAGCGTTGTTCTGGCAACCAACGGAGAGGAGCCAGTCGATGGCCCAGTACGAGCATGTTCCATGTCATGTGGTGGATGCGCGCTATCTAGGTGATTACAAGGTGTGGCTGGAGTTCAACGATGGTCGCAAAGGCGTGGTCGATCTCGCCGACGAGCTGTACGGCGACGAATTCGAAACGCTGCGCGACCGCGAGCGGTTCGCGGCGTTCGTGCTCGACTATGGACTCGCGACCATCGCCTGGGAGAACGGCGTCGATTTCGCGCCGGATTACCTCTACGAAAGGCTGAACGCGGTGCATTAGGAAAACTCGGGAAGTCCGGGAAGAAGCTGCCCTCACCCCAGCCCAATCCTCGCGCGGAAAGGGCAGACGTTTCGGCGTCGGGTTTCCACGAGATCGTGGCGATGGCCTCTCCCCGCTAAAGGCTTGATGGACTTGAAATTTCATTAAAAGCAACCACTTTAGAACACAGAACAGAACACGACTTCAAAAGAAAATCCCCGCCGGCTCGATATGAGCCGTGCGGAGACAAAAGGCCGATGAACATGTTACGCGGGCCGACACAGGGACAGGAAGCGAGGCTTGAGTATGCTGACATTCGAAGACGATTTCGTGACACCGGGCGCGCCGCGCCCGATGCCCGAATCGATGGACGCCATCGCGGCGCAGACCTCGGTCTCCGTCTACGGCGGCATCCTGTCGCGTGAACCGGTGCACGATCTCGACGCCGAGGCGCAGGCGATGCAGAACGGCTTCCACCGCGTGCGCGCCGAGGACAAGCGCGTCATCAACGGGCAGTCCGACGTCAACCAGCTCGTCCCCTTCAAGTACAAGTGGGCGTGGGACAAGTATCTCTCCGCGTGCGCCAACCACTGGATGCCGCAGGAGATCAACATGCAGCGCGACATCGAGACGTGGAAGAACCCCAACGGGCTGACCGACGACGAGCGTCTCATCGTCAAGCGCAACCTGGGCTTCTTCGTCACCGCCGATTCGCTCGCCGCCAACAACATCGTGCTGGGCACGTATCGCCACATCACCGCGCCCGAGTGCCGGCAGTACCTGCTGCGCCAGGCGTTCGAGGAGGCGATCCACACCCACGCCTACCAGTACATCGTCGAGAGCCTGGGCCTGGACGAAGCGGAGATCTTCAACGCCTATCACGAGATCAAGTCGATCCGCGACAAGGACGACTTCCTGATTCCGTTCATCGAGGTGCTGACCGATCCCGCGTTCAAGACCGGCACCATGGAAACCGACCAGGCGCTCCTGAAGAGCCTGATCGTTTTCTCCTGCATCATGGAAGGACTCTTCTTCTACGTCGGCTTCGTGCAGATCCTGGCGATGGGCCGGCAGAACAAGATGATGGGGTCGAGCGAGCAGTACCAGTACATCCTGCGCGACGAGAGCATGCACTGCAATTTCGGCATCGACCTCGTCAACACCATCAAGATGGAAAACCCGCACCTGTGGACGCCGGAATTCCGCGAGGAAATCCGCACGCTGATGAAAAAAGGCGTCGACCTCGAGTACGCCTACGCCGAGGACACCATGCCGCGCGGCGTGCTGGGATTGAACGCGACCATGTTCAAGGAATACCTGCGCTTCATCGCCAACCGCCGCTGCCAGCAGATCGGCGTCGACCCGCTGTTCGACAAGGCCGACAACCCGTTCCCGTGGATGGCGGAGATGATCGACTTGAAGAAGGAGAAGAACTTTTTCGAGACGCGGGTGATCGAGTATCAGACGGGTGGAGCGTTGAGTTGGGATTAGGAGCCCAAATCATGCGACGGACCCAAGGTTCCGCGAGTGAAAGGTCTGGCCGACGCCGGACCTTTTTTTTGAGCACTGTGAAACACATTGTCGACAACAACGAATTCGATCCGCGCGCGTTTGCGATGGATCGGGCAGCGCAACCGGGGCGCGATCCTCCCGGTAACCAAGTGGTTAGACACGAAGGGGTGACCAAATGGTTTCTATTTGGTGGGTATTGGCGGCATTTCTCGGAGGCGGATGCTTGGGATTATTAGTCACGGCATTGATGCATATGTCGGGCGGATTGCCTGAGCCGTCACAGCAGGTGGTGGATTTGAGTGGGATGCGGTGGTGAGGTAGGTCCCGCGACGTAGTTGTTGCGTAAGGACTCAGTTTCAATTTCGCCGATCGGTTCGGCGGGGTGGGTGATTCACTCTCGGCACTTCCACCAAAGCACATAAGTTACGAAGAGAATGCGACCCAATAGCCTTTACAAGTATGTGGCGCCGGAAAGAGCGACCATTCTTGAAACTGGCCGCATACGTTTCTCGCAACCAGGAGCGTTTAACGACCCCTTTGAGATGCGTCCGGTGGTTGAATTGCCTTTTGATTCGCGTACGCTGAGAACGTCGCTTGCGATGGAGTTTCAGACAAGACTAGAACGCGAATGTCGGATACGAGTTCCGGCATCTGCCGTCGAACAACTGGTCACAAAGGCCTTTTCCCTCTATGGC
>JADGRP010000286.1 GCA_017880805.1 Burkholderiales bacterium | reverse complement strand
TGTAAACCAACCGTCTGGTTGACTCAAGGAGGGCAGGCGCGACGACAGGAGCCTGCCCTTTTTCTTGGTGCTTCGTTATCACGCTGACCGGAGTGCTTGCTGCGGGGTTCGATGTTATTCTTGGCGCCGGCTAGCGCACTAACAACAGCAAGTTTTTTCGGAGGAGACCGCCATGGCGTTCATTCGCCATCCGAAGGACTTTTTCGCAGGCCTGATTTTCGTCGCGTTCGGCCTCGCCGCGCTCATCATCGGCAGCAACTATTCGCTCGGCACCGCCGCGCGCATGGGACCGGGCTACTTTCCGCGTATCCTGGGCATCCTCCTGGTCGTGCTCGGTGCCGCGCTGGCGCTGCGCGCACTCAAGATCAAAGGCGACCCGCTGCCGCGGTGGTATTGGCGGCCGATGCTCGTCGTGTTGGGCAGCGTCGTAGCCTTTGGCGTGCTCGTAAACTATATCGGGCTGGTATTGGCGACGATCGGGCTGGTCTTCGCCTCGAGTGCGGCGAGCCATGAGTTCCGACCGAAGGAAGCATTGATCAGCGGAATTCTTCTGGCTGCGCTCGCGTTCGGCGTCTTCATATACGGCCTGAACCTCCAGCTTCCGACCTGGCCCTGGTCGAACTGAGGCGCGACAATGGATTTATTCAGCCATCTCGCCCTTGGCTTTGGCGTCGCGCTGACGCCCATCAATCTTCTGTATGCCTTGATCGGCGCGCTCGTCGGAACCCTGATCGGCGTCCTTCCCGGCATCGGACCCGTTGCGACCATCGCGATGCTGCTGCCGACCACCTATGCGCTGCAACCCGTGTCGGCGCTGATCATGCTCGCGGGCATTTATTACGGCGCCCAGTACGGCGGCTCGACGACATCGATCCTGCTCAACATGCCCGGAGAGACATCGTCCGCGGTGACCTGCCTCGACGGCTATCAGATGGCACGCAAGGGTCAGGCGGGCGCGGCGCTCGCGATCGCGGCGCTCGGTTCGTTCTTTGCGGGCTGCGTGGCGACCGTTTTCGTCGCCACCGTTGCCATTCCCTTGTCCGAGCTGGCTTTGAAATTCGGGCCTGCGGAATATTGCTCGCTGATGATTCTTGGGCTGATCGGTGCTGTGGTGCTCGCGCACGGGTCGCTGCTCAAAGCCATCGCGATGGTCGTATTGGGATTGCTACTGGGACTCGTCGGCACCGACGTCAATTCCGGCGCAGCACGATTCGCGTTCGGCGTTCCAGAGCTTATCGACGGTCTCGGCATCGTAAGCGTCGCCATGGGCCTGTTCGGCTTCGCCGAGATCCTGACCAATCTCGAGAGCACCGAGAAGCGCGAGCTTATTACCGCCAAGATTGGCGGACTTTGGCTCACCAAGCAGCAGTTCAAGGAAGCGTGGCCGGCCGTACTCCGCGGGACGGGCCTCGGCTCGATTCTCGGCCTGCTCCCGGGTGGCGGCGCGATGCTCGCGTCGTTCGGGTCTTACGCGCTCGAAAAAAAGATAGCCAAGGATCCAAGCCGATTCGGGAAGGGTGCGATTCAGGGCGTTGCCGGCCCGGAATCTGCCAACAACGCCGGAGCGCAAACGTCGTTCATTCCCCTGCTAACACTCGGCATCCCGGAAAACGCTGTGATGGCGCTGATGGTCGGTGCGATGACCATCCACAACATCCAGCCGGGACCGCAGGTGATGACGTCGAACCCTGGATTGTTCTGGGGCCTGGTGGTGTCGATGTGGGTTGGCAACCTGATGCTCGTCGTGCTCAATCTGCCGCTGATCGGCATCTGGATCAAGCTGCTCAAGGTGCCTTACCGAGTTCTCTATCCTGCCATCCTCTTGTTCTGCGCCATAGGCGTGTATTCGATCAATAATACAAGTTTCGACGTGTCGCAGACGGCAGTGTTCGGAGCGCTAGGCCTTGTGTTCGTCAAGCTCGAATGCGAACCTGCACCCTTGCTCCTGGGCTTCGTGCTGGGACCGATGATGGAGGAGAATTTGAGGCGCGCAATGCTGCTTTCACGCGGCGACCCGACGGTCTTTTTCACCCGGCCCATTTCCGCCGCAATGCTGATCGCCGCCGCGGCGCTGCTGCTGCTCATCGTCGCGCCGAACTTCCGCAAGAAGCGCGAGGAAGCATTCGCGGAAGGCGAAACCTGATGCCGCGCGCGATGTGCTGCGGTTCGCTTGGCTACGGCGCAGACACTAGCGCACCGTATCTCTTGCAATGAACAAGGCACGCGAAGGGTTCCAATCGTCCATGCGCGCAAGCGTTGACTGGGCGATGCCATACGCGTCGCGGCGCCAGCCGATCCTGGCGCGCAACGTTGTCGCGACTTCGCAGCCGCTTGCCACTCAGGCGGGGATCGCGATGCTGCACGCGGGCGGCAACGCGGTCGACGCCGCGCTCGCTACCGCGATCGCGCTGACCATCTGCGAGCCCTGCAGCAACGGCCTTGGCAGCGACCTGTTCGCGATCGTATGGGACGGGAGCGAACTCGTTGGATTGAACGCTTCGGGGCGCGCACCCGCGGCGTGGTCACCGGAGCGCTACGCCGGCCAGGACGCCATGCCGCGCGCCGGCTGGACGACGGTGACGATCCCCGGCGCGGTGTCGGGCTGGATCGCGTTGTCGAAGCGTTTCGGCAAGCTGCCGTTTGCCGACCTATTCGGACCGGCGATCCGGTACGCGCGCGATGGCTACGCGGTAAGCCCGGTGGTCGCTGACAAATGGACGAAGGCGGTGCCCATACTCGGCGACGTTCCCGGATTTGCGGAGCATTTTCTGCCGCGTGGCCGAGCGCCGGAAGCCGGCGAGGTGTTCGGGTCCCCCGCGATGGCCGCGTCGATGGAAAAAATCGCGCAAACGTCCGGCGAATCGTTCTATCGCGGCGAGCTGGCGCAAGCAATGGTGGCGGACTCGCGCAAGCATGACGGCGGTCACACTCTTGCCGACTTCGAGGCGCATCGCTGCGACTGGGTGTCGCCGCTGGCGCACGATTACCACGGCTACACCATCCACGAGATTCCTCCCAACGGCCAGGGCATCGCCGCACTGATGGCGCTTGGGATCCTCGAGCATTTCGATCTGCGGGGACACGCCGTCGACTCGATCGAGGTGCAGCACCTGGAGATCGAGGCGATGAAGCTTGCCTTTGCCGACGCGTATCGTTACGTCGCCGATCCCCGCGCCATGAGCGTCACGCCGGCACAACTGCTCGACCGAAGTTATCTTGCAAGCCGCGCGAGGTTGATCGATCGCGCACGCGCACAGGAATTTGGGCATGGATTGCCGCCGCCGGCGGGCACGGTCTACCTCACGGCCGCCGACGAGGGCGGCATGATGGTGTCGCTCATTCAGTCGAATTACATGGGATTCGGATCCGGCATCGTCGTTCCGGGCACCGGCATCAGCCTTCAGAACCGCGGCACCGGCTTTTCGCTGGAGGATGGCCACCCGAATATCGTCGACGGCGGCAAGCGGCCGTATCACACCATCATTCCGGGTTTTGTCACCCGGGACGGGCAGCCCTACTGCAGCTTCGGCGTCATGGGCGGTCCCATCCAGCCGCAAGCGCATATGCAGACGATCGTGAGGCTGATCGATTACGGCTCGAATCCACAGGCCGTGCTCGACGCGCCACGATGGAAAGTCAACGCGGGCGTATCGCTCGACCTGGAAACGAGCGCCGCTCCCGACCTGCGCGAAGGCTTGGCCGCGCTCGGGCACCAATTCGCTTCGGTGCCCGATTCGTACATGGATTTCGGAGCGGGCCAGTTCATCGTCCGCTCCGATGCGGGTTACATCGCGGGATCGGACCCGCGACGCGACGGTCAGGCCGCCGGTTATTGACCGTTTGCGTGGGCGCCGGGGCAAACGAAACGTCGCCACAGCCAGTGCTCGCGCGACCGCTATTCGTCAGCGCTCCTACTATTGGCCGCCTTCAATTCCGACAACGGCAATAACTCCGGAAGCTCGATGTGCCGGCGATCCGGTTCCGGCGCCGACAGCGGCTCGGTCTCCACCATCGTCGCCAGGCTGCGCCGAGTGAGCTCCTGATAGCTCCGCGTTCCATCGACTTTCCACGCGAGCTCCTGCTCGCTCAGCGTGCGGACAATCTTCGCTGGCACGCCCGCGGCCAAGGTGCGCGGCGGAACGATCATTCCCGCCTTGACGAACGCCATGGCGGCGACGATCGCCGATTCGCCGACCTCGGCGTTGTCGTTGATGACGGCATTCATGCCCACCAGGGCGTTACGCCGCACGACACAGCCGTGAAGAATCGCGCCGTGCCCGATGTGGCCATCCTCTTCGACTACGGTGTCGGTTCCGGGAAAGCCGTGCATGATGCAGCAATCCTGAATGTTGGCGCCCGCGCGCATTTCGATCCTGCCGAAATCGCCGCGAAGCGACGCCACGGGACCGACGTAACATCGCGCACCGACGATGACGTCGCCGATGAGCACGGCACTCGGATGCACGAATGCGGTCGGATCGACCACCGGCGTGACTCCGTTTATGGCGAATACTTTGAGGCGCATGCAAGCTCCCTTGTCGCCGCGATCAACCCACCCACGTGCGGGCATTGCGAAACATGCGCATCCAGGGCGAGTCTTCCTTCCACTCCTCGGGATGCCATGACATCTGCACCGTCCGGAATACCCGCTCCGGGTGCGGCATCAGGATCGAGAAGCGTCCGTCCCGTGTCGTCAGTCCGGCGATACCGTGCGGCGAGCCGTTGGGATTGTACGGATAGCGCTCGGTCACCGCGTTTCGATCGTCGACGAAGCGAAGTGTCGTGAGCAGCTCCGCGGCCAGGAGCTGCGCGTCGGTCTCGAATTCGGCATAACCTTCGCCGTGCGCCAGTGCCACCGGAATGCAGCTGCCGCCCATGCCGGCAAAGAAGAATGACGGCGAATTTTGCACCTGCAACATCACCAGCCTTGCCTCGAACTGCTCCGAGCGGTTGCGCACGAAATGCGGCCACGACGACGTCCCCGGGATCAGCTCGCGAAGATTGCTCATCATCTGGCAGCCATTGCACACGCCCAGCGCGAAGGAGTCGTCGCGGGAAAAGAACGCCGCGAATTGATCGCGCGCCCGCGCATTGAACAGAATCGATTTGGCCCATCCTTCGCCGGCTCCCAGCACATCGCCGTACGAAAATCCGCCGCCGGCCACGATGCCCGAGTAATCGTCGAGGGCGGCGCGACCGCCGATGATGTCGCTCATGTGCACGTCAAAAGCCGCGAATCCGGCGCGATCGAACGCCGCGGCCATTTCGACATGACCGTTGACGCCTTGCTCGCGCAGCACCGCGACTTTCGGTCGCGCCCCTTTGGCGACGTAGGGGGCGGCGATGTCGTCAGCGGGATCGAAGCTCAGGTGCGGCGACAGGCCCGGATCCCCGGCATCGAGGAACCGCTCGAATTCCTGATCCGCGCTCTCGGGATTGTCACGCAAGCGCTGCATGGCGTGGCTCGTCCGCGACCATGCACGATGGAGATCGATCCGCGATTCATCGCTCAGGACCTTCCCGTCGCGCTCGATACGAATTCGGCCATCGCTTGTGGGCCTGCCGATCGGCGCGCAGCGCAGACCTGCGGCATGGAATGCTGCGATAACCTCATCCCCGTCCGTTGCAGTGACTTGTATGACGGCGCCGAGCTCTTCGTTGAACAGTGATTCGAGCGACGTTCCAGGCAGCGCATCGAGCTCAACCTCCAGACCACAGCGGCTGGCAAACGCCATTTCCACGAGAGCGGCAAACAAGCCACCATCCGAGCGGTCGTGATAAGCAAGCAGCCAGTCCGATGCGTGAAGCGTTTGGACGACGCTGAAGAATGATCGGAGGTGATTCGCATCGTCGACGTCCGGCGCGACATTGCCCATCTGTCCATATACCTGGGCAAGCGTCGACCCACCGAGACGGTTCTTGCCGTCACCAAGGTCAACAAGCAATAGTATCGTCTGCCCGCGATCGAGTCGCAGTTGTGGCGTCAGCACGCGCCGCGCATCGGCAACTCGCGCGAACGCCGTCACGATCAGCGAGACCGGCGCCGTCACTGCCTTATCGATGCCGCCGTCGCGCCATGCCGTGCGCATCGACATCGAGTCCTTGCCCACCGGGATGCTCACGCCTAGCGTGGGACAAAGCTCCATCGCGACCGCGTGGACCGTGTCGTAGAGCGCCGCGTCCTCGCCAGGATGCCCGGCGGCGGCCATCCAGTTCGCCGAAAGCTTGACGTCGCTTAAGTGCTCGATGCCGGCGGCGGCGAGATTGGTCAGTGCCTCGGCGATAGCCATGCGTCCCGAAGCCGGGGCGTCGATCAACGCAATCGGCGTTCGCTCGCCCATCGCCATCGCTTCGCCGGCATAACCGTCGAAGTCCATCAGTGTCACCGCGACGTCGGCGACCGGAACCTGCCACGGTCCAACCATCGGGTCTCGCGAGCAAAGACCGCCCACGGTACGGTCGCCGATCGTCACCAGGAAGGTTTTGTCGGCGACCGCCGGAAACTGCAAGACGCGATGCGCTGCCTCGCGCAGATCGATACCGGACGGATCAAATGCCGACAGTTCGCAAGGGACGTGCGCGACGTCGCGCGTCATCTTCGGCGGCTTGCCCAGCAATACGGAAAGATCCATGTCGACCGGGCGATTGTTGAACACCGGATCCTCGACGACCAGACGATCGTCATCGGTCGCCTGGCCGACAACCGCGAACGGGCAGCGTTCGCGCACGCACAACGCCTGAAAGCCCTCCAGCGCTTCCGCTCGAATCGCCAGCACATAACGCTCCTGCGCTTCGTTGCACCAGATCTCGCGCGGTGACATCCCCGGCTCTTCCGACGGAACGCGACGCAAGTCGACCCGGGCCCCGGCGCCGCCTCCATGCGCCAACTCGGGCAAGGCATTCGACAGGCCGCCGGCACCGACGTCATGAATCGACAGGATCGGATTGGCGTCGCCCATTTGCCAGCAGCGGTCGATCACCTCTTGCGCCCGGCGTTGCATCTCGGCGTTTCCACGCTGCACCGAATCGAAATCGAGATCGACGGCATTGGAGCCGGTCGACATCGACGACGCCGCGCCACCTCCCATGCCGATCAACATGCCCGGGCCGCCAATCTGAACGATCAGTGCGCCGTTCGGCAACGCGCGCTTGTGCGCGTCCCGCGCAGCGATATTGCCGACACCGCCCGCAATCATGATCGGCTTGTGATAGCCGCGCACTTCGCCGGCGACCCTTTGCTCGAACGTTCGAAAATAGCCGAGCAAATGCGGACGTCCGAACTCGTTGTTGAACGATGCGCCGCCGATGGGTCCCTGGAGCATGATCTCGAGCGGCGTCGCGATGCGTTGCGGCGTGCCGATCCAGTACTCCGTCGCGCGAGCGACGCATTCTGTTTCCGCTCGCCGTGGAAATGAGGAGGTAGCGGTTAGGGCCGACGAATGGAGCGCCTCGGGCAGTTCCCACGGCTGCGCGAGGCCGGGGATGCGCAGATGCGACACCGTGAACCCGGTGAGCCCCGCCTTGGGCTTGGCGCCGATACCGGTCGCCCCTTCGTCGCGAATCTCGCCGCCGGAACCGGTGGCCGCGCCCGGAAACGGCGCGATGGCCGTTGGATGATTGTGCGTCTCGACCTTGATCACAAAATCGGTGGCTTCCCAACGCGCGCCATAGCGCCCATCGGAGCCAGCATAGAAACGGCGCACGCGCGCGCCTTCAGCCACCGCGGCATTGTCGGCATACGCGACCACCGTGCCTTGCGGGCTGACCTGATGCGTGTGGCGAATCATGGCGAACAGCGAGTGCTCTTTTCGCTCGCCGTCGATGATCCAGTCCGCGTTGAAGATCTTGTGCCGGCAATGCTCGGAGTTTGCCTGCGCGAACATCATCAGCTCGACGTCGGTCGGATCGCGGCCCGCGTGGTCCGGCCCGAAATAGTCGGCGAGATAATCGATCTCGTCCGCCGAGAGCGCCAGTCCGAGCGCGCCGTTCGCGTCTTCGATCGCAGCGCGTCCTCGCGCGGCGAGGTCGATCGTCGCAAGGGACCGCGGCGCGACGTGTGAAAAGAGCTTCGCAGCGTCGGCAAGCGATCCGTATACCGCCTCGGTCATGCGGTCGTGAATCTGCGGCAGGAGCGCCGCTCGGTCAGCGTCGCCCAGCACTGCGCCGTCGCGTGTCATGACCCGAAAGGCGACGCCGCGCTCGATGCGCTCGATCGACAAAAGGCCGCAGTTGCGCGCGATGTCGGTCGCCTTGGAGCACCACGGCGAAATCGTCCCCGGCCGGGGAATGACCAGAAAGAGCTCGCCGCGGCCGGCGTGCTTCTGGCTGTGCGGGCCGTACGTAAGAATGCGCTCGAGCGTGTCGCGCTCGGAAACGCTCAGCGCGCGGGCGGTCTGAACAAAGTGCCAGAAGTCGGCGGCGAGGCCACTGACGCGTGTCGTGGCGAGACTCGTGAGCAGCTTATCGATGCGAAACGGCGAGAGGGCATTGCGTCCGCGGAGCGAGATAAGCTCGGCCATCGAAGCGGGGATGCGTGTAAAAGCGAATTATAGTGCCTACGGCGCCGCCGGCTGAAAATTCATGATCGCATTGCACGTCGTCTGGCCGCAATCATATGCGGGCGGCGGCGGGAAGTTCGACCAGTTACGGGCGTTGACGTAGTAGGTCTGCCCGGCGGCGAGCCCGGCGATGCCTCCGAACACTTGCGGCGTCTGCACGGCGTAGGATATCTGGCAACTTGTCCCGTCCTGACAGATCGCCAGCGGGCCATTCGCGCCGGTGAAGTCCCGCGGTCGAAAGTCGCATGCCTGCTTCGAGATCGTGAGCTGGCGCGGCGTATTCGGCCCCAGAAACTCGGCGGTCGTGAAGCTCCCGGCCGAGGTACTGTTCGGCGTACCCACCGGGACCACGAGCTTGAATACCCACACCGCGTTGTCGCCGAAGTTACCGCCCTGCGTCGAGAACCAGGACGCCTGCAGCCCCCACGTCGCATTGATGATTGGCAGGAGGGTGCCAAAGCCCTTGCACAGCGCTGGAGCGGGTCCAGTCGGGCCTACCGATGCCGGCAGCGGCACGGACAGCGCAGGCGGCCCGTCATACGTGATCCCAAGGGCTTCCAGCACAGCCGGGATCCGATCATCGGGGATTGGGAGCGTGATCGTTGCGGCAGAGGCTGCCGCGGGAGCCAGCGCGATCAAAGCGAAGAGTCGTTTCATTGTTTCCTTTAACGGAGCATACGCCGAAGAGCTCTACAGCGAGCCGTCACGACTGCCGAGAAGGAAACTCGGAAACGACCTGCAGACAACGGTGGCGCCATACCCATGTCGCCGCCGAATGGAAAACGCTACACGGTGAACGTCCCCGCGCGTCCAAGCGCCAGTCCGGTTGCGCCCATGACCGTTCCCAGCGCCAGCACGTACCACAGCGAAATCGTCGCGACCGCCGCCGCGACGAGCCCGTTGTCGACCGCCAACAAGGCGACGGCAGCGGCAAGCGCCAACACGAGCAGCGCCGCACCGGCAAAGCGCGACGCGCCGACGACCCACGTCGTTCGCGCCTCGACCGCAAACAGGACGTAGCCCACCAGCGTGAATCCCGGGAACAGAATCCAGGTCGTGATGCCGGGGATTGCGGGGCCGATGTCGAACGGCGCCAGAATCAGGATAAGCCCCGACGCAACGCCCAGTACCATCAGGATAAGTCCGGCGAAGCTGATCATTCGAACCTCCTTGCGACGCGCGGTGGTGTCAATGCTGCAATATCTTGGACAGAAACAATTGCGCGCGCTCTGAACGCGGCTTGCCGAAGAAATCTTCCTTCTTCGCGTCCTCGACGATACGCCCCTGGTCCATGAATATGACGCGATGCGCGACTTTGCGCGCGAAGCCCATTTCGTGCGTGACGACCATCATCGTCATGCCTTCCTTGGCGAGCTGCACCATGACGTCGAGAACTTCGTTGACCATTTCCGGATCGAGCGCGGAGGTCGGCTCGTCGAAAAGCATGCAGATCGGGTCCATGGACAATGCCCGCGCGATCGCGACCCGCTGCTGCTGGCCGCCGGAAAGCTGTCCGGGAAACTTGTCCTTCTGCGCGATCAGGCCGACCCGGTCGAGCAGCTTGAGGCCGCGTGTCACCGCTTCTTCCTGATTGCGCCCGAGGACCTTGATCTGGCCGAGGGTCAGGTTCTGCGTGATCGTCAGGTGCGGAAACAACTCGAAATTCTGGAACACCATGCCAACATGGGAGCGCAGCTTGGGCAGATCGGTCTTCGGGTCGTTGACCTTGATATTATTGACGGTGATGTCGCCTTTCTGGAACGGTTCCAGCGCGTTCACCGTCTTGATCAGCGTCGATTTGCCTGAGCCCGAAGGACCGCAGACCACGATAACCTCGCCTTTTTCGACCTTGGTCGTGCAATCGGTGAGCACCTGAAAGCTGCCGTACCATTTGCTGACGTTGCTGATCTCGATCATTTCGTTTCCTTGAAGATGCGGTCACCCAAATCAGCGGACGATGGCGACGCGTTTTTGCAATTGTTTGACCAGCATGGAAAGGCTGAGACAAATCACGAAATACACCACGCCGACAAACATGTACATCTCCGCCTGACGTCCGTCGCGTTCGGCGATCTTGCGCGCCGCGCCCACGAAATCGGTGATCGACAGGATCGAGACCAGCGAAACGTCCTGGAACAAGACGATGGTCTGCGTCAACAGGATCGGAATCATGTTCCGAAACGCCTGCGGCAGGACGATGTTTCCCATGTTTTGAAAGTACGTCATGCCGAGGGCCTGCCCGGCCATGACCTGGCCGCGCGAGATCGACTGGATACCTGCACGCATGATCTCGCAATAGTAAGCGGCTTCGAAAAGAATGAACGTCACCAGAGACGAAGTGAACGCGCCGACGGGTATCGGCGTTGGTGAACCGATCACCCACGCGCCGATATAAGGCACGAGGAAATAAAACCAGAAGATCACCAAGACCAGCGGCACCGAACGGATGCCGTTTACGTAAGTGCCGCAGACTATCGACAGCCACCTGAGATGCGACAGCCGTCCCAGCGCCAGGATGGTCCCGAAAATGATCCCGCCGACCATCGCCATGAGCGTGAGCTCGACGGTGAAGGTCATGCCGGTAAAGAACAGATACTTCCACGTGCGCGCTATGACATCGAAATCGAAGTTGCCGAACATGGCGCGCTCCTAGTGGCCCGCGATCTTGGCGCCGCCGACGGCGATAAGACCGGGAACGCGTGTGCGATTCTCGATGAACTTCATCAGATTCAGCACGATCACGTTGATCGCGATGTAGAGCACCGTCGCCGCCGAGAAGGCCTCGAACACCTGGAACGAGAACTCCTGCATGGAGCGGGCCTGCGCGGTGAGTTCCATGACGCCGATGTAAAGCGCGACCGAGCTGTTCTTGATGATATTGAGAAACTCGGACGTCATAGGCGGGATGATGATGCGAAACGCCTGCGGCAGAAGCACCTTGACGTAGGTCTGTGTCGGCGTGAGACCGATTGCGGTACCCGCCATGCGCTGGCCGCCGGGCAGCGAATTGATGCCCGCGCGCACCTGCTCGGCGACGCGAGCGGAAGTGAAGAAGCCCAGACAGATCACCGCGGTGACGAAGGGCTCGTTGGGCATCTGCTTGATGTAGTTTCCGATTGGGCCGGGCAGGAGCTCGGGGATGACGAAATACCATATGTACATCTGGACCAGCAGGGGAATATTGCGGAAGACCTCGACGTATCCGTTGCCGATGCGCACGGCCCACTTCGATGACGTGGTCCGAACGGTGCCCACGATGGAGCCGAGAATGAGCGCCATGATCCACGCCAGCAACCCGACGGCGAGAGTGAACATCAATCCGGACAGCAGTGCCTCCGCGTACGTGCCTTGTCCGCCCGGCGACGACTGCCAGAAAATGCCCCAGTTCCAGTGATAGTTCATACCGACTTCCTCCGTCGTCTGCCGGCCGCCCCGGCGCGATCGCGCAGGGGGACCCGCCGTATCACCTTCAAAAAAAACGGGAGCGAACCGGCCCCCGTTTTTGTCATGCTATCGCGCAACTTCTGGCGCGCTCACTTCGGTCGGCACGCGTATCAGCGATAGGTCGCCGGGTCGCCCGAATCGGTCGGATTGGCAATCACCTTCTTCAGCGCGTCGCTCATGGGGACGTTCAGATTGCCGTTCTTCGGCGGGATGGGCGACAGGAACCACTTTCCGTAGATCTTGTTGATTTCGCCGCTCTTCATCACCGCCACGATTGCGCCATCGGCAACCTTCTTGAACTCGGGGTCGCCCCTGCGCACGATGATGCCATAAGGCTCCGTCGACAGTTGCACCGTCGAAATGTAATAGTCGGCGGGATTCTTGGATTGCGCAACGAGGCTGTAGAGCAGAATGTCGTCCATTGCGAATGCCGCCGCGCGATCGCTTTCGACCATCTGGAATGCGGCCGGATGGTCGGCGGCGGTGACGATGTTTATGCCCAGATTCTTCGTGCCATTCAGCTCCGTTACCTGCTTCAGGTTCGACGTGCCCGAGGTCGACACCAGCGTCTTGCCCTTGAGGTCCTCGAGATTCACCATCTTACTCTTGGCCTTGGACATCAGCCGATTGGCGGTCACAAAGGTCGTCACGACAAAAGATACCTGCTGCTCGCGCTCGATGTTGTTCGTCGTCGAGCCGCACTCCATGTCAACCGTGCCGTTGGCGATCAGCGGAATTCGCGTTGCCGACGTCACGGGCTGAAGCGCCACGTTCAGATTCGGCATCTTGAGTGTGGCCTTCACTGCGTCGACGATCTTGTAGCAAAGATCCATCGAATAGCCGATCGGCTTCTGGCTGTCGTCGAGGTAGGAAAACGGGATCGACGCATCGCGGTATCCGATGGTTATCGTTCCGCTATCCTTGACCTTCTTAAGCGTACCGGTCAGGTCCTGAGCCGAAATGGTGGCAGCGACGCCGAACGCCAGCAGGAACAATACAATCCGGTTGATCCGGTGAAATGACTTCATCAATGTCTCCTAATAATAGAACTCGGCGCGCAGCCCGCGTCCGAAACTTTTGCGCATTGCACTCGCCGGGGTGACGGTTCGAGTAGACCGCTTGGCGGGTAAGCAGCTCGGCACGCTAGTGTAGCGACTGGCTGGGGCGTTGTCTAATGGCCTTCCCGGCAACCGCTCTGCGGACGCGTCCTCGCGGCGCCCGGTTTTGGTGTCCTATAATCGCACCCATGCACCTCAATGCAATATTGCGTGTTGCGGAACTGCGCGTGGTAGAGGCGCACGCGGACAGTGCGCCATTGATGGAGCGCGCCGGCCTTGCCGCGGCCGACGTCGCGCGGAAAATGCTCGCCGTTCACTCCGCGCGCGTGCTCGTCCTCGCTGGCCCGGGAAATAATGGCGGCGACGCATTCGTGGCAGCGCGCTGGCTCAAATCCTGGTTCTTTGACGTCACCGTCGCGTTCTGTGGTGACGCAGCAACACTTGGGCCCGACGCCGCCGCCGCACACCAGGCCTGGCACGACTCGGAGGGCAGCACGGTGCGCGAATGGCCCGACGGCCGCTTCGGGCTGATTATCGATGGCCTGTTCGGGATCGGGCTCGCGCGGGCGATCGAAGGCATCGCGGCGCAATGGATAACGCGCGCCAACGCGAGTTCGCTGCCTATTCTTGCGCTGGACATCCCAAGCGGTCTCGACGCGGACACCGGCGTCGCACGCTCGCCCGCCGTTCGCGCCAGCGCAACGGCGACATTTATTGCGCTCAAGCCCGGCCTGCTGACCGGCGACGGCCCCGATCATTGCGGGACGATCAGCGTTCACGGCCTCGAACTGGACGCGCAGCACCTCGGCGATGCGCGAGGCTCCATGCTCGCGTGGGCGACGCAGCGGACCGCATTGCCCGAAGTACTTCAGCGCACGCTGCACAATGTTCACAAGGGCAGCTTCGGCACGCTCGCCATCGTCGGCGGCGGCGACGGCATGGTCGGCGCAGCGATACTCGCGGGTCGCGCCGCATTGCATCTCGGCGCGGGAAAAGTTTGGCTCGGACTCTGCGCGAGATCGCCGCCGGCCGTCGACTGGGCGCAGCCCGAGCTCATGCTTCGCAGCGCGCGCTCGGTGCTCGACGACGCGCCACATGCGATGGTGATCGGCCCTGGGATGGGTACAGGCGATGCGGCACGCGGATGGGTCGCGCAGGCGCTGCGACTGCCGATACCGCTGCTGATTGACGCCGATGCGCTCAACCTGATCGCCCGCGACGCCGCACTCGCCTCCGCAGTTGCCGCACGCACGGCGCCGACGGTGATGACCCCGCATCCGGCCGAAGCCGCGCGACTTTCCGGGACGACGGTGGAAGCGATACAAAGCAACCGCCTTGGCGCCGCACTTTCATTGTCCGCGACGATGAGCGCTGCAGTCGTTCTCAAAGGCGCAGGCAGCGTCCTGGCCTATCCCGACGGGCGCTTCGCCATCAACAGCAGTGGAAACGCGGCGCTGGCCAGCGCCGGCACGGGTGACGTGCTCTCCGGCATGATCGGGGCCTTGCTCGCACAGGGAGTGTCGAGCGACACTGCGCTGCCGCTCGGCGTGTGCCTTCACGGCGCCGCCGCCGACGTGCTCGTCGCCGAACGCGTGGGTCCCTTGGGACTGACCGCTTCGGAGCTCGCGCCGATTGCGCGGCGCTTGATCAATGTGCGGTAGAGCGGATTTATCCAACCACCGAAGCGTGTAGATGAATTCGGCGCTAAGGCAACAGCAGCGTGGCCCCCGTCGTCTTGCGGGATTGCAGATCGCGATGCGCCTGCGCGGCGTCCTTGAGCGCGTACGTTTGTCTCGCGTCGCTGACGAGCTTGCCTGCCTTGACCATCGCAAACATTTCGTCGGCCATCGCGAGCAACTGCGGCCGCGTTCCCGCGTAGGTGACGAGCGACGGGCGCGTCGCGAACAGCGCTCCTTTTTGCCCCAGCAATCCGAGGTCGAACGCCGCGATCGGCCCGGACGAGCTGCCGAAGCTCACGAACAGGCCGCGCGGTTTCAGGCAGTCCAGCGACGCTGGAAACGTGTCCTTCCCGATCGAGTCGTAGACCACGGGAACACCTTTTCCCCCCGTAAGGTCCTTGACCCGCTCGACGAAGCTCTCGCGCGTGTAGACGATGGTATGCGCGCAGCCGTTGGCTTTCGCCAGGGCGGCTTTTTCGTCCGAGCCGACGGTGCCGATCATGGTCACGCCCAGCGCGCGGGCCCATTGGCATGCGATCAGTCCCACCCCGCCCGCGGCGGCATGGAACAGGATGGTCTCGCCGCCTTTAAGCGGGAAGGTCTGACGAAACAGATATTGGACCGTAAGGCCTTTCAACATCAGCGTCGCCGCGGATCGGTCTGAAACGCCCTCGGGGATTTTGACCAGTTTGTCCGCCGGCATGACCCGCACCTCGGAGTACGAGCCCGGCGGCCCACCGCAATAGGCAACGCGATCGCCGGTCTTGATGTCCGCTACACCCGGACCGACTGCCTCGACCACGCCCGCAGCTTCGAGCCCGATGCCTGAGGGCAGCGGCAGCTTGTACAAACCGCTGCGATGGTAGGTGTCGATGTAGTTCAGTCCGACCGCGGTATGCCGGACGCGCGCCTCGCCGGTCCCGGGCTCACCGACGGCAACGCTCTCCCACTGCAGGACCTCAGGGCCGCCGGTTTGGTGAATACGAATCGCATTGGTCATCGATAGCTCCGAATTTGACACGAACCGGGGAGTTTAGCGGACGATCGTGGTGGTGCAATGTGCGTAATGGATCACCTGCTTCGATACCGATCCTAGCAGCCAACGGCGAAAGAAGGTTTTCCCGCGATGGCCCATGACAATGTGGTCGATCGCGTGCGTTTCGGCGTAATGCACGATCTGCTCCGCTGGATGACCTACGAGTACGACAAAGCTGGCCTTGACCCCGGCTTTCGCGGCCCGCGCCTGAAGCACTGTGAACTGCTGCTGGTAATGCTCGCGCGCGCTCTCGATCTCCGCCTCGGTTTCGACCTCTTCGGGGGGTTCGGGCGGGCGCGCGACTGCCAGGACATGAATTCCGCAGCCGAATTTGTCGGCCAGTGACAGGGCGAACTCGAACGCCCGCTGCGCCGGTTGCGATCCATCAAACGCGACCAAGATATGCTTCATCGCTTGACCTCGTCGGCAGCGGAGATTTTCACCGGCGCACGCGCGTCGATGGCGATGTTAGCAGGCGTTGCGTCCGCTTTCGAAATGAGATGATGAGGCAGGAAGAAGGCGTTGGCAATCAAGGTCGGCACGACCGCACTTCCGATCACGGCGGCAATGAGAAACGAGTATTGAGCTTCGGTGACGATGCCGTGGGTGAGCCCGAACAAAGCCGAGATGCTGCCGAACGTAAGTCCGGTCGACATCAGCAGCGTCGTGTAGAGCCCTTCCCGTCGTGGTGACCTGAATATGCGAGTGATGGGATAGACGCCGACAAACTTGGTAGCCATCTTGGCGGCGAGGAGCAGCAGGAACGCGAGCGGTGCCGCGACCAGCGCCGGGACCGACACGAACGAGCCGGCGCGAATGAAGTAAAACGGGGTCAGCAGGCCAAAAGTGACGGTGCGCAATCGCCGTACCAATGCGTGGTCCTTGCCGACGGTGCCGGCGAGCATCATGCCCATGACATAGGCAGGCAGCACCGCCTCGCTATCGGCCCACGCGGCGAGCGCGCCGAGCCCGAAAAGGCAGAAAAGAAGAAACTTCGCCTCGAGCTCGGATGGCCGGCCGCCATAGCGGCGGAAAAAGCGTGGCGTCAACCATGGCAAAACTGCGAACGCCGCGATGCTCGCGCCGACAAAAATCAGCGTGCGGTAGGTGAACGGCGAGAACATCAGGCCCAGCGCAAGCACCGTCGCCAGGTCGTTGATGAAGCAAGCGGCCAGAACCATCTTGCCGTACTCGGTCTTGTTGAGGCCGAATTCGAGCATCACCGCGTACACAACGGCGACCGAGGTCGTCGACAACGCGATGCCGGCGAGCCAGCTCGCGTCGACGCTCCAGTGCAGCAGGTAATATGCGGCGGCGGCGCAGCCGAGGAACGGTGTGATGAACGCGACCAAGCCCACCGTCATCGTTTCCTTCCAGCGCGAGCGCAGCACGCCCGGATCGAGCTCCGCGCCAGCAAGGAACGTCAGCAGGATCGCACCGGTGCTGGCCAGGAACTTGATCCACGATTGGTCGGTACCCAGCGCCGCGCCGCCGACGACGGCGCCGATAGCCAGTTGCGCGACCATACCGACGACGATCTCGGACATCGCGGTAGCGATGCGCAGCCATATCGACAGCAGCGTCGCCGCCAGCGCGAGTCCCAGCCAGAGCGCGGCAAGTGCATAGATGTCGGTCATCTCAGAACCGGGCGGTCAGCGATCGCCTTCGATGGCGCCGAACTCTGCCGGCACGCGCGCGTAGAAGATGCTGATGCGCTCGTTTTTCAATAGCTCAAGAAATGCCTCGGCTTCGCCATCCGTCACCACAAACTCGACTTGGACCGTCATATCGGCGGCGAGCTCGAAAAAATGCTCCTCGTGCAGAATGCCGTGGCGGCCAAAGCCCGCGATCGCACGAAAAGCAGATCCGCCGTGAATCCCAAGTTTCTTGGCCTGCTCGAGCAGCCACTCGAACAACGCGATGTGTCTGTGGGTGCGGTTTTCGTGGACGTAGAAGCGCAGGATCGTGCCGTTCATGCGTGCTCCTTGTCATGGGGGATGATCATGCGCCGGCATACTGGTACGAATAACTCAGGCGCCGCGAGGACGCGTCGGCCACCGCCGCGATTCGCGACGCGCGCGCGATACGGGCTCACGCGGCCGCCCCCCAGGCATATACCGCACGTACAAGCAGAATGCCAAGGATGGTCATCGTCAGCGAGCCGACGACGTGGGTCGCGATCGCGATCGTCCCCCAAAAATATTCCTTGCGCAGCAGCAGGGTGACGATCTCGGCCGAGAACGTCGAAAACGTGGTCAGACCGCCGAGAAATCCGGTGGTGACCAACAGTCGCAATTCAGGAGTGAGGAACGCATGTCGGGTGATGATCTCC
This sequence comes from Burkholderiales bacterium, assembly GCA_017880805.1. Lineage (GTDB taxonomy): Bacteria > Pseudomonadota > Gammaproteobacteria > Burkholderiales > Casimicrobiaceae > PALSA-1003. The sequence continues at coordinate 11,857 of JADGRP010000286.1, read as the reverse complement.
ATCGCGAAGCCCATCAGCAACCCGCCGAGAAGATTGGCGCTCAACGTACCAAGCGGCAGCGTTGGAAACAACGGATTGAGCATGACGCCCAGACCCCAGCGCAGCCATGCGCCGATCGCGGCGCCACCCCCTACCGCAAGAATACCGCCCCAAGGCATACAGAATTCCTTCCGCGCAACATGGCGCGGCGATCATCAAGACAACAGGGTGCGCGTAGGAGTCGTGCGAATGAACCGCCTACCGCGCCACCGCGAAACGGGTGCTGCGTGTAGGCATCATCAGCCTTGCGGCGGTCAAAGGAGGAATGCCATCTCCTGCATGCGTAGTATAGTCAGTGGCCGCGCGTGCTGCAACTTCTGGAACGCGGTCAGCGGATAAACTGGTCCACGTAATCCGCGCCCAGGCCCACCTCGCCATAATGCCTGCGACACATCTCGATTTTGCTGAACACGTCCTCGTATCCTATCTGTTGCCCGGCCTGGTCGAGATAAATCATGGCGCCGCTGATGTTGAAGAAGGTGATCATCTCGCTGCAGTCGTCGGGAACAACGAGCGTGTGGACTTCCCCCGGAGGCTCGTAGACGAAGCTTCCCTCGTCGGCAATCCAATCGTGCTCGAGATAGCGCCACTTGCCCCTGATCACGTACCCGACGACGACCATCGGATGGCGGTGGCGAGACAGCACTCCCGAGCGGCGCACGCGCAGCAGGTTGCACCACCCGCCGCTGACCGTGTTCAGCAACAACGGACGGAACCAGACGTCGGCGGCTTGCGGAACCCAGACGCGCTCGTCACTCGGAATCGCCGCGACTGCGATCTCGGGGACGATCCCGAGGCTCGGCAGAATCGCGGCAGCGCTCACGGAATCTCCTTCAGCGCGGAGGTAAGCTCCGCGACCTCGCGATCGACGTCGCGATCCTTGGGAAACGGCCTGCCCGCGCGCCGATACCAATACCGCGCGTTGCCGAAATCTCCCTCCACGATGTGCACGATGCCGTGCGCCCAACATCCGAACTTGGATTCGTCCTGCTGCACGATCGTGTGGGCCTTTTCCCACTCACCTTTTTTGAGATGACGTATCGCGCTTCCAATGGGCATGGCTCCCCCCTATGCAATCAGATAACCTCCGTCGACCGGCAGGATAACGCCGGTAACGAACGCCGCGGCGGGCGAACACAAAAAAAAGTCGCGGCCGCGACGTCGTCCGGCTCACCCCACCGGCCGATCGGTGTGCGCGCCACGATGGCGCCGCTCGTTCGCGGTCATTTTGCACTCATTTTTTAGACCTCTTCAGAAACGCCGCCACATCGGCATGCGTCGGCAGCGGATCGACCGCGCCGTAGCCCGTGGTCGCCAGTGCCGCCGCCGCGTTCGCATAGCGCGCGGCAGCGACTGCATCGTCACCGGCCACAATGCGCGCCGCGAACGCGCCGTCAAAGCAGTCGCCTGCGCCCGTAGCGTCGATGGCGTTGACGCGATGACCGGAAATATGTACGCGCACGTTCTGCGACGATACCCAGACGCCGTCCGAACCCATCTTCAACGCCACCACGGGTGCACCGCCAGCGTGGCACCAATCGAGGATCGCGTTCGCCTCGCTTACGCCGGAAAGCAGCGCCGCCTCGTCGAGGCTCGGCAGGAACCAGTCGGTCATGGGCAGCGTTGCGACGATCACCGCTTTGGCGCGAGCCAGCGGCCACAGTTTGAGACGCAGATTGGGATCATAGGAAATCCTGGCGCCGGACTGACGCGCGGCGTCGAGCGCGGCGAAAACGCTGTCGCAGGCGCTGGCGCTGATCGCCTGGCTGATTCCGGACACGTGCAGCACTTTCGCATCGCGGATCACCTCCAGCGGCAGATCGGCAGGACGCATCCGGCTCGCCGCCGACCCGGCGCGAAGGTAGCTGAACTCGTGTCCGGCATCTCCGTGAGTCACGAAATAGATGCCCGTGGGCGCATCGGGATCGGTCCGCACGCCGCTGATGTCGACGTGCTCGCGTTCCCAGAGCCCGAGGAATTTTCGCCCGAAGGCATCATCGCCCAGACGCGTGACGTAGGCGGTGGCCGCGCCCAGCCGCGAGGCGGCGATGATGCAGTTCGACGTGTCGCCACCGAACCCCTGCAGGAATTGCTCCGCTCCCGCGCGAGTCTGATTGAATTCCAGCAGCGGTTCGCCGAGCGCAACGAGATCGAACCGAGCGTCGCGCAGCACCGGTCGCATCAACGAGGATTCAAGGAAGCAAACCCGGCCGCGTAACGCGCCGCGGCCTCACGCACGGCATCGGCCGTGGCGCCCGGCGAGTACAGGTTCGAGCCGGTGCCGAAGCCGTTGGCGCCAACTTCCCAGTACGCTGTCATATTGTCGGGACGTATCCCTCCGACCGGAAACACCAGCGCGTCCTTCGGCAACACCGCGCGCCATGCCTTGAGCGCGGCCGGCGACAGTTGCTCCGCCGGAAACATCTTCAGGCCGTCGGCGCCGGCGTCGAGCGCGGCAAAGGCTTCGGTCGGAGTTGCGACGCCGGGCACGCACAGCATGCCGAGGCGCTTTGCTTCGCGCACGATCTCCACATCGCCGTGCGGCATGACGATCAGCTTTCCGCCGGCGGCGGCGACCCGGGCGACATCGGCCACTTTGATCACCGTCCCGGCACCTGTCAGACAGCGCTCACCAAAGCGTTGCTCGAGCCGCGCGATGCTGTCGAACGGTTCGGGCGAATTGAGCGGAACTTCGACAATGCGAAAACCGTTGTCGATGAGCGCCGCACCCACGGCGTCGATCTCGGCCGGCGTAATGCCACGCAGCACGGCGATGAGCGGCAACGGACGAAGAAAAGATCGCAGGTTGATTTTATTCATTGGTCAGTATTCCAGCATGGCGCGCGATCCGCCACAGCCCCCGCGCGGCCGCGTCGGGCGGTCCGATCACCGAATCGATGTCAGCCAGCGCGAGCGCGCGACGATAGCGCGTCAGCAGCGCGTCGTCGCCGAGCAACATTACCGTTGCGTGTTCCCGCCCGTGTCGAGCAAGCCAGATGCGCGCCGCGGCAATCTCCGCCCCGAGCAGCAAACCCGAAAGGTAATCGGCGACGCCCTTCGGCGCAAGCGCTTCGGTCAATGCCAGCGACCGTACGGAAAAAAGGTCGTGCGTCAACGCCGCGCCCTGGCGCAGGCTGTGCCGCACTCCCCGATCGAGCGCGGCTTCGTCAACGCCGGCGACGGCAAGCCGGCCGAGAATGCTGTGCTCACGCAACACCGCGTACAACTCGCCGGTCATGAAAGTCGCGAATGTCTCGATGCCCCCAGGTCCGGCGATGACCCACTTGCTGTGTGTTCCCGGCAGCACGATGACCCGCCGCTCGCCGATGGTTTCGGACAGGGCGCCGAATACCTGTGTCTCCTCGCCTCGGATGACATCCGGCACCTCATCGGCGCCGCGAAACATCAATCCCGGGACAATTCGCAGCCGCGTTCCAGGCACGCTCGTCAGCGCGGCAACGATGGCGTCGAATCCCGCGGGACACTTGCAATACGGCGCCTCGACCCAGCCCTGACGGCTTCCGATCATTCCCGATGCGATCAAGGGCAGATCGGCGGGGATCTCACCGCCGCAAAGGACGCTCAGCGCGTCAGCGAATCCGCCGCCGGTCAATCGCTGTACCCCCAACGGGGCGCTGCGCTCGCGTACAACGTTGCCAAGACTGTCGAGCGCATACGCGCGCGCGGAGCTGGTGCCCCAATCGATGGCGATCAGGCGGACATCATCTATGATGGATGCGGACGGTGAATGCGACGGGAAATTGGGGATCGGCGCGCTGTGCGCGAATTCGCGCGGGCGCGGCTACCAGCGTGCGGCGGCGTCTTCGTCGCTGGCGCGCGCCTCGACCCAGCGCTCGCCTTCGGGCGTCTGTTCTTTTTTCCAGAATGGCGCGCGGGTCTTCAGGTAATCCATGATGAATTGGCATGCGGCGAACGACTCCCCGCGGTGCGCGCTGGTGACCGCGACGAGCACGATCTGTTCGCTTGGGCGTAGAGTCCCGACGCGGTGAATGACGAGGGCCTCGTAGATGTCCCAGCGCTGCTTTGCGTCGTCGACGATTTGCGCCAGCGCTTTCTCGGTCATTCCCGGGTAGTGCTCCAGCGTCAGCGTGCTCACCTGCGACGCGTCGTTGAGATCGCGCACCACGCCGACAAAGCTCGCGACCGCGCCGATGCGCGTATCTCCTGCCCGCAACGCCGCGAGCTCGTGTGAGACGTCGAAATCCTGTTCCTGGACCCGGACGGACATCGAGCGTCAGCCTCCGGTAACCGGCGGAAACAAAGCGACCTCGTCGTCGCTCCCGATCGGCGTCGTCGGCTGCGCGACGTCGTGGTTCACCGCGACCCGCACGGCCCGCCCGGACGCGAGTTCCTGGGCCCAGACGCCGCCTCGTGTCCGCAGCCACGCGAGCAGCGCGGCGACGGTGCCGATGTCGCCGGGTAAATCGACGTGCTCCGCCGATTTACCGAATGCATCTCGAAGACGAGCAAGGTAAACGATCCGGACCATGGGTGAGCTGAACAAGAGCGGGAGGTTGCGTCGATTCTATCGCATCGACAAAAACGCCAGCGGTAACAAGACAACTGCGCGCTGGCGTCGGATACTCGAAGGCAGATCAGGAAGCGCTTAGAACTTGAATTGAACGCCCAAGGTGAGTTGATCGGATTCGGGCAGAATACCAGCGTTCACAGGGTCTCCAATGAAGCGGTTGAAACGTGCGTATTCCACTCGCAAGCCCAGGGCCTGCGTCAGATCGTAGCGCAGACCGAGGCCATAGTTGACGCCGTCACGCAGCCGCCGCGCGTCTCCGATGGGCGCGGTCAAGGGTGCCAACAACGGCCGGGCATCGGTTTGCGAGTAACCCAGTCGCCCGTATAAGGAAACGCTGTGCACGAATTCCCAGCTGGTAAACACGTCCGCGTTCCAGGTCCTGGTCGGATCTGACAGACCAAGCCCGACGCTGCTGACCCCGACCAATCCAGGATGCAGGGCGTATTTATCGCTCGCGTTGAACGCCGCGTCGACCGAGATGTCATTGGCCCATCGATACCCGCCGAACACCAACGCGCGCTGCGTCGCATCCTCGGCCGCAGGTGCGGCAAAGCGGTTCCAGGCGAAGGGCAGCTTGCCAATCGCAAGTCCCATCGCGTCGGCGCCTCCATCGCGAACGGATACGCCGCCATAGAAGCCCTCTTGGGCGGCAGCGCTGCCCGCGGCGACCATGACCAGCGCGCCCAGCAGAATCGTCCGAAGTATCTGTTTTTTCATTGTTTAGGTCAGCGCTCTGCACCGATAATACCCGGTCGATGCACAGCAATTTACCTATTTCACCTTACGCCCGGGTATTTCGGAAGTCAATTCGCCAACTATCTGATCCGACGGCCGGCGCGCCCGGGTGTTGCAAGGATGCCCAATGCCGGTTCCCGATTGCTACCACTGCCATATTCGAAACTTCCTGGGCGGCAAAGTTCCTGCCACGGCACCGGAACGGACCTCCGGCGAGCCAGCACGCTATGGAACAGCGCGTGATTCGGCGCGGGCGACGATGAAAGCCGCGATCGGCGCGATGTCGCTCAGATCGAACACGGGCAGCGGCGTGACAAGCGGCCCGTCCGTCGCCACGGCGACGATGTTCGGATCACCGGGATGCAGCATCGATTTGCCGACGCCGGCGCGATAGACCTCAAGCTTCGGGATCGCGGCGCTCTTGAAGCCCTCGACCAGCGCCAGATCGCAAGGCGAGAGCTGCGCCAGCGCAGCATCGAGCGAAAGCTCAGGGGCGCCGCGCAACTCGTGCATCAGCGCCCAGCGCACCGCGGAAGTGACCAATACTTCCTGGCAACCTGCTTCGCGATGACGATGCGAATCCTTGCCCGCCTCATCGATATCGAATTCGTGGTGCGCGTGCTTTACCAGCGAGACGACAAGGCCCTTCGCGCGCAGTTGCGGTATGAGTCGTTCGACGAGCGTCGTCTTGCCACTGCCCGACCAGCCTGCGAACCCGAAAACCCGCATTACACCCACCATTTGCGCCGCAGCGCCGTATCGTGCACCAGCGTTTCGTCCCCTGCCCCGGGTTCGCTACGACGCGCTGCTGCCGATAACCGCGTTGATGAACTCGCCCTTGGCGTGGGTGTAGCCAGCAGGATCGCTGGTGCCGGACTGGAGAATCGCCCGCTTTTTCGCCTGATAGGCATCGCGCAATTTTTCGTCCATGCGTAAAACGTCGCGGAACCGATAGAGCGCTTTTGCCTCCGCCGATTCCGCAGCGACGACATGCACATGAAGCCTGTAAATGCGCCCCTTATGCTCGATCGCGCCGACACGCATCGGACGGTCTTCCGGAAACTCGTGTCCCGCACGCTGGTGCTGAAAGCCGAGGCTATCGATGGCCTGGCGCGTCTGTTCCAACCTGCCGCGAGGATAAAGCGTCACGAGGTCGACGATGCCCTTGCCTGCGCAATCGGGTATCGCGGTGCTGCCGATGTGTTCGGCCTTCACCCACGGAGCCGCAGCTTCGATCAACGCGATGACGCGCTGAGCCGCTGCCGGCGCCGCAGGATCGTATTCCACATAAACCGGCGACAGAATCGCATACGGCAGTATCTGCGACATCGCGCTTTCCCGAGGTGTTCCGCCGGGGATTGTACCTCGTATAATGCCCTGCTCAATGTCGTAGCTGAGGCCAGGCTCCATTTGCGGCTCTTGCCTAACGTGCGGAGTCGCGTCGGGTCCGAGGTCACCCCATGACCGCATCGTCTGTTACCGTTCAAACCGTCACCGAAACAATCGTCGACGCGATCGAAAACGCTGTCTCCCGCGTGCCTGCGAGCCGCGAGCGCGCCGTGCAGCAGCCTGCCCTCGCGGCGCGCAAGCTGGCACACAAGGCCGCGCGCCGCGCGGCCGCAATGTCTGGCGCGCTCGCGTTGCCGCCCGGCGCCTTGGGCATGCTGACCGTCATTCCGGACCTGATCGCGATCTGGCGCATCCAGGCGCAAATGGTGGCCGACATCGCAGGCCTGTACGGGCGAGATATGCAGCTCACCCGCACTCACATGGTGTATTGCCTCTTTCGCCATGCGGCGTCGCAGCTCGCGCGTGACGTCGCCGTGCGTACCGGGGAGCGGCTGGTGCTTCGTCAGCTTTCAGGCGGCGCCATGCGCACCGTCCTGACCAGCGCCGGCCTCAATATCACGCAGCGCGTTGCCGGCACTGCAGCCAGTCGCTGGGTGCCCCTGGTCGGCGCAGCGGCGGTCGCAGGCTATGCCTATTTCGACACCATGCAAGTAGCGAAAACGGCGTTCAGCCTGCTCGAGACTCCGATGCTCGATGCTCCGGCGTAACTCGCTCCCGTTTGGCGGTGATGCTCAAGTTCGCGCCTATTGCGGCGCACACATGATCACCAAGTCGTCGCCATAGCCTTCCTTGACCCACCCTTGCGCCGCCATCTGGTCGCGCAAGGTACGGTCGGTCGTGTAGCGGTGGTTGGTGTCGATGCGCTTGTCCCAGACGCGATACACCGGGATCATTCCCGACCCGCACGCTCCACTCGCCGTATCCGGCATGCCGAGATACATCACATTGGCCGACTCGTAGACGAATCCCGGATATTTTTGCAGGACCAGCGCACATTCCGTGGCGGATACCGAGTAGAAGTGCGAGTCGCCGAATGGCGGCGGCAAATAGAACCGGCACACCGGACTCGCCCCCGCCGTCGCGCCGGGAAACGCCTTGAACGTGCGCCCGGTACGCTGCCATCCCGGGAACTGGCCGCTGTCGAGCGCCTGGATGTCCGCCGGCAACGCGCTAATGAAGTAATGGTCCAGCGCCGCATCGTAATACTCGATGACGTCGACTGTTGGCGGCGGCGGCAGCGCGAAGCCGCGAACCAGCAGCGGCAGATCGTAGATTCCGTCGCTGGTCGAAATGAGCAGGTCGCCGGTATGAGAGCCTGCGGAAAATGCACGCGCCTCCAGCGAAAGCGTGCAACTGCTTCCTTGGCCAAGTGTCGTGCCCGGCGTGCACCCCGAAGGCTGCGGAAACTCCGCTGAGTTGCTCGAATAGTTGACGATCGTCAGGGGCGCATTGCCATCGTTGCTCAGCAATACCGTCTGCAACTCGGAAGGCGTTCCCACGTCGACGGTTCCAAAATCGATGCGGCGCGGCAACGAGCATGTGTACCCCTGCTTTTGCTCGCCGGGCATGCCATAGAGGCAGCGGCAGCCGCGAACGTCATCGACTTGCAACTCGGTGAGTGAGTTGTATTGCGAATCGGGCGTTCCGGACATGACCTGATCGTTGAGATTGGAGTGGGCGAGCCCCAATGCGTGGCCCCACTCGTGGGTTGCCACGCGATCCATCACCGTGTTGCTGGAGACCTGGTCAACCGAGATAGTGATATCGCTGTCGACCAGCAGATACGGGGGGTTGCCGGTCGGGCTGTAGAAACTGGACGTCGCACCCAGCACGTTGACGTCGAGGGAGCCCCAGCCGACGACGTTAAGAAAGTCCGGCATGCCGTTGACTTCGGTATCCGGCGCGACGTTAGTCGTGCCCTGGTAACTGAATTGGACGCCACAGACGGCGGCCCATTTGTCGGCGCCTGCGCCGATCGCAGCCACGGCGTTGCTTACATTGGAGAATGGCGGCGGCGCGCCGGCAGGGTTATAGCTCCATGGAATCGCGCCTGGCCATCTCGCGGGGTTGCCGAACAGAAACAGAAATTTGGGCGTCGCTCGAGCGTTGGCACTGGCGGGCGCCGGCAATGGACGCAGGGCGAAGTCCCCGCTATCGGCCGCGCTGGAGGGCAGCGCAACCAAGACCAGCAACGCAAGCAGGGGATAGATCAGGCGGTGCGCCAGCATGGAAGTCGTCGGCGGAATGACAACAGCATAGTACTTCTCGCGGGCTGCGGCGGCTGCCGGCGAGGGCACGCAGCAAGTCTAGCGACCGAGAATCCGGTCCAGCGTTTTTCCGACCGGCGCGGGCTTAGTCGAGCCCGAAGACGTGCTCGGCTGCGTGGGCGGTGCGGATGCGGCGCTGTGCTGCCCCAAGGCCGCACTGCATGGACCCGGGCCCGCACCGGTCACCGCGGAGAACAATGATTCGCCGACGATGGACAAGCCTCCCGAATAAATCGCCGCGCCGATCTTGGCGGCGGCTAGGGCGGACCCCGCCGCATCGACACGAACCGCGGGCGACCGGAACGGTCCCTCAAATCGAACGAGGCTCGCAACCTGCGGAACGTCGATCGGGATGCCACGGCGAATCTGCGGCTTGATCGCCAGGTCCAGCGTTTCGTCCCGAAAGTCAAGAGTGCCGCTGACCGAGGCGCCGAATTTTTTGGTTTCCAGCGCGATGCTGTGATCGATCTGTGCGATGCCGTCTTTCAGCGGCAGCCTGCCGACGGCGCATTCGAGCTCGGTCGACGGATCCACCCTGTGGAACGGGTTCACCGCATCGGCCAGACGGTTGAGCGGCGAATCGAGGTCAAGCTTCGTGTGGACGAGCGTCGCCGGTCCGACAACTACCATCGCGGTGCCGTTGGCGCCATGGGCCCATTGATGCGGCGACTCGCCGTGTGTCGTAATATCGAGTGCCACCTCAGTCTTTCCGCCGCGCACTTCGCGCGTGACGCCGAACATCGCGAGCAGCGCACCAAGGTCGAGGTCTTTCGCGTCGAGATGAAGCGTCAGCGCGGGATCGTGCGCCCGCGCCGCGTCGATCGACAATCCTCCCCGCGCGGTGCCACCGAACGCCGAAGCTTGCAGCAAAGGTGCGTCGAGCTTCCCGTTGCGCAGGGCGAACTGGACATGAACGTTGTCGAGCTTCCGGCCCTCAGGCAGCATCAGCGTGCCGATGCTCACATCGCCGTCGGCGTCGAATGCTTGCAGCGCTCCGAAGTCGAGCGGCTCGTCGCCGAATACAAATTTTTCTCGAGCCGCTACGCCTTTAGCTGCAACCTTAAGTTTGCGCAAGAGTGGCAGGTCGGTCCATGCATACGTCGTCGCCGCGAGTTTGAACGTTGCCTTGGATCGCTGGGCCCCCGGTGTCAAAGCGAGCTGGCCTTCGATCTTGCTCTTGCCGGTGCTGATCTGGAGCTCGTCAAGGTTGACGGTTCGTCCCTCGACCCGCACCTTGCTTGCGACGGATGCCGCGTGGCCGTTGATCTCGCCCTTGAGGCTGACCGGATACGGAAGGCGTCGCTGCACCAGCGACTGCAACGGCCCCAGGTCGCCTTCCATTGCGACCGCTATGTCGCCGACCGTGCCGCGAAAGCGCGCACTGACCGGAGACTGCGCATCGCGCGCATGAAGCGTCAGCTCCTCGACCGCGATGTTGGTGGTCTTGCCCGATACACCGTCGCGAAAACTCACCGTGCCGTGATCGATGGCGAGATCGCCAATGGCAAACGCGTTAAAGCCACCCGGCGTCGATGGGCCCGCGCCGCCAAGGCCGGTAGCCCCGGAGAACTCCCAGTTGCCCTTCCCCCCGGCATCCGTTTCCAGAGCGATGACCGGATCGATGAGCTTGAAGCGTACGATTTCAAAGTTACGCTGCAACAGCGGCAGCAGCTTGACTTGGGCCTCGACGCGCTTGGCGGTCACCATCTGCGCCGACTTGCCCCACTCGGCGTTGCCAAGGCTCACGTCGTCGATGAGCAGCTCGGGTTCCAGCGAAAGCTTGAAGTCGATGCCGCCGCGGATGACAAGATCTCGTCCGGTGGCATCCTTGACGCGTTTCTGAATCGGCGCGATGAAATCGTTGACGTCGATCGTCCGGACCGCGATCGCGATCGCGATGATCAGCAGAACGAGCAGGCCACCGAAGGCGGCGAGAATTCGCCAGAACAGGCGCATGCAGGATTGTAGCGCGCGTTGTGACTGGAAACACATCGACGCGGACGATGTTCAGACAATCGCCGCGCGGCCGTTACAACCGTCGCCGGATCACGACACTGTTGCGCGGCAAAGCTGCGTCAGCGCAAAGACGCGTTGAACTTCTCCAGCGCCGCAGCGCCGGGAACCAGCTCCTTCTCACGCAAGTCGTTTAGTGGCGTATCGACCGTGTTCAGCGACGCATGCATGTCGCCCGCGTCGCTGTTCAGATACAAAAGGCCGGTAACGATCTCGCCCGCCGCATGGCGCTGCTGGAGGTAGTTCATCGCCCCGATCCGGTCGCTCGCATCGTAGTCATCGTGCAGCTTGCGCAAGCGCAGCACCGAGCCGTCATGCTGCACGACTTCGCGCAGGCTGCCAGGCGCGTACTCGGTGGTGATTTCAGCCCGCTGCGGCATGAAGTCGAGCCGGTTCACCGCCTCGTTGTGCTCGCGCACGAAATCGTAGCTCTTGGTCGAGCCGGGGTGGTTATTGAACGCAACGCACGGGCTCACGACATCCATGAAGGCTGCGCCACGATGAAGCACCGCAGCCTTGATCAGCGGCACCAGCTGCGTCTTGTCGCCGGAGAAGCTTCTCGCCACCAGCGTTGCGCCGAGCTGCAGGGCAAGCATCACCATGTCGATCGGCTCGTCGCTGTTGATCGCGCCGCGCTTGGCCTTGGACCCTTTGTCCGCCGTCGCCGAGAACTGGCCTTTGGTCAGACCGTAGACGCCATTGTTCTCGACGATGTAGACCATATTGATGCCGCGACGCATGGCATGCGCAAACTGGCCAATGCCAATGGAGGCGGAGTCACCGTCACCCGATACGCCCATGTAAATCAGCTCGCGGTTTGCCAGGTTAGCGCCGGTGAGCACCGAGGGCATGCGCCCATGCACGCTGTTAAAGCCGTGCGAATTGCCGAGAAAATAATCCG
>JADGRP010000285.1 GCA_017880805.1 Burkholderiales bacterium | reverse complement strand
GCGCTTCCGCCCGGATACAGCGTGCAGCTCGTTCCGCTGCGCTACATAGGCGCACGGCAGATGGCGACGGTGCTCGAGCCGTTCCTGCGCGACGCGACCAGTGTCCGCGTGGATGACCTGCGCAACATGCTCATTCTTTCCGGAACCGAGCTGGAGCTGCGCCACCTGCTCGAGACGGTCGACATGTTCGATGTCAACTGGGTCGCCGGAATGTCGGTCGGGCTGTTTACCCTGCAGAGCGCCGACGTCAAGAGCGTGATGAGCGAGCTCGACAAGGTGCTCGGCACTCCCGACAAGAGCCCGCTCGCGGGCCTCCTGCGCATCATTCCCATCGAGCGCATGAACGCGCTGCTGGTGGTGTCGCCGCAGCCGGCCTACCTCGACGAGGCCAAGAAATGGATCGAGCGGCTGGACAAGGGCGGCGAAGGCTCTGGCGTCCGCTTCTACGTCTATCAGGTGCAAAACAGCCGCGCCGAACGCATCGGGCCCTTGTTGCAGCAGGCTTTTTCGGGTCGGGTTCAGCAACAGGCGGCGGCCGGACCGCCGACACTGGCGCCGGGCACGCCGGCGGGGACGATCGTTTCTCCTCCCGCGTTCCAGTCGCAAACCTACACTCCACCGGCGACCGCAGCAACCAACGCAGCCACGGCGGCGACCGCGGCGCAAGCTCAGGTGCAAGCCGCCGCTGCGGCGCGCGCCGTGGCCAGCGGCGAAGGAATCGGCGTGATTCGCAATATCCAGGTGGTTTCCGACAAGGACAACAACACCATCCTGATCGTCGCTACGCCGTCGGAATATTCGGTGATCGAGGCGGCGTTAAAGAAGCTCGACGTGCCGCAGCGGCAGGTGGTGATCGAAGTCACCGTCGCGGAGGTGAAGCTCACCGACGATCTTCAGTTCGGCGTCGAGTGGCTCTTCAAGGGAGGTGCGCCTTCAGGCCGCGGCAGTGGCGGCCTATTCAACAAGACCACGCCGTTCAATCCGGCGACGCCTGTTGCGTCGGGAGCGACGGCTGTCGGGCTGGCCATGTCGGCCGGTTTCAACTATCTCCTCAACAGCCTCAACTTCCCCGGCGGAATTCAGGCTGCGCTGCACCTGCTCGACAACTACGGCAACGTAAAGGTGATCTCCAATCCGCACCTGTCGGCGCTCGATAATCAGAAGGCGACGATCAAGGTGGGCGATCGCATTCCCATCTGCCAGCAGACATTTGTGGGGACCGGCACGGTCGGCACGACGACCAACGCCGTAACCACGACCTCGTCATACATCGACACCGGCGTCCTGCTGCAGGTAACGCCGCACATCAATGCGGGCGGCCTGGTAACGCTCGAGGTCCAGGCCGAAGTCAGCGTCGCGGGCACGACCGCGAATCCTTGCGACGCGCCGCCGATCAATACCCGGTCGGTGCAGACATTGCTCGCGGTTCCCAGCGGCCAGACGATGGTGATGGGCGGTCTGATACTCGAGGACAAGGAGAACAGTTCCGCCGGCTTGCCGCTCCTCGCTCGCATCCCGATACTCGGCGGCCTTTTCGGCAACCAGGAACTCAAGAACAATCGTACCGAATTGGTGCTTTTCATCACCCCGCGAGTGGTCGAAAACGAATCGGATTACCGGCGCGTCATCGATGATTTACGCAGGAGGATGGAGCAGATCGACGATCTGTTCCCGGTGAGCAAAAATGCTCCGCAGGGCCAGGGAAAGCCATAAACCGTCTCCAAATGGCGACGGCGACAATGTTGCGCCCATGCAACACCGGGGAGTGGGTGCATAAATCAGGAGTAAAGCGATTGACGATGCATAGTGTTTTATTTAGTCTTTGGTCAAGGGTTGCGGTGCTGCGGCGCTGGGACGGCCGGTTATTCTCCGGCGCGGTAACAGCCCCCGTTTCGGGAGCGTGGCAACGCATGAAATCGGCGATCCGCAGGCATCTGGCGGGAAAATCCGTGGCGCCGCGTGAAAACCGGCAGGGGGCAATGGCCCTGTCGGCGGTATTCCTGGCAGCGTCCCTCGCGGGTTGCGCGTCGATGTCGGGCGGTGGCAAGGAGATGACGCCGGAGGCAGAGCAAGCGCTGGTTACCGAGCGGATCAATGGCCGCTGGGCCGCGCTGATGAAGGGCGATCTGGAGCAGGCGTACACGTTCATGAGCGCTGGATCGAAGGAAGCGATACCGCTCAAGGTGTACAAGGAGAAAATCAAGCCTGGAATGTGGCGTGCAGTGAAGGTCGACAGCATGGCTTGCGAAGCGGAGATCTGCCAGGTCAAGATGACCCTGACTTACGATCACCGGATGATGAAAGGTATCCAGACCCCCTTCCAGGAGACCTGGATCCTTGAAAAAGGCAACGCTTGGTACGTTTATCGGGACCATGAATGAGTGGAAAGTTGCGAAAACCACACAGGAGGGGTCGGTTTTGGGTTGGAAATCGTTTGTAAAAGGAAACGAGCTGTAATAAGATTTGCCCGCAGTCTTTAAAGTGATCACTTTAAATCTCGAAACAAAGGAGTCATCAAAAACCATGAACACGTTTAAGAGAAAATCGCTGTACGCGGCCCTGGCAGGATTGGGCGCGCTGGGTGCGACAGGCGCCGCGCAAGCGGTTAACGTCAACCCCGACGGTCTGGGTCAGGCGCTGATCTATCCGTACTACACGACGCAAGGCACGAACGCGCCGTACAACTCGCTGCTGTCGGTCGTCAACTCGACCAACTCCGGCAAGGTCGTGAAGGTCCGCTTCCTGGAAGGCAAGAACTCCAAGGAAGTGCTTGACTTTAACTTGTGGCTGTCGCCCCGCGACGTTTGGACCACCGCGATCATCCCGATGGGCGTGGGTGCCGGCATTATTACTTCGGACCTGTCTTGCACGACGCCGAAGATTCCGGCTGCTGGCCAGCCTTTCACGAACATCAAGTTCTCGGAAGATGCAGCCGGCACGGGTCTGGACCGGACCAAGGAAGGCTACGTCGAAATCATCGAAATGGGCAACGTGACCGGTGCAACGCTGATCGCCATCACGCACGCTCAGCCTTCGCCACCGGGAGTACCGCCGGGCTGCGCTGGCCTGCCCCCGGTCACCCAGCCGACCGACCTGGTCGCCGGCAACGGTGGTCTGTTTGGCGGCATTTCGCTGATCAACCCGATCGGTGGCGGCGACGTCACGGAAGACGTGGTTGCGCTGGCGAGCTTCTGTACCTTGCCGACCAACTGCCCGAACATCCTTTGGGCACCGGCCGGTAGCATCCTGCCTGACCTGTCGTTGGTCAGCCCGAAGACTTCGGTCGTGTTCAACAACACTGAAGTCGTGACGACCGACTGGACCGGTGCTTTCCCGATCGACCCGGTCAGCGCGGTGCTGATGCATGACAACATCTACAATGAATTCGTGCTGGATCCGGGCACCGCGTCGGGTACCGACTGGGTGGTCACGTTCCCGACCAAGCACTTCTACTACAACGCGCAAAACAACGTCACCAAGCTGTTCGAGAGCAACTTCCGCGCAAGCGGCGCTTGCGACGACATCCTGCTGACGCAGTACAACCGCGAAGAACAGACAGTCGTCAACGTGCCCGGATTCTCGCCGCCGTCGCCGACTGGCACCGACGCGATCTGCTGGGAAGCCAACGTCATCTCGTTCAACAACACGAACGTGCTGCAGTCGGTGAACAAGTCGATCCTGACGACGGGCTTCCAGAACGGCTGGGTATCGTTGAACTTCCTGCCGTTGAGCGTTACGGCGCCTGTGCACCAGTTGATCGGTGGCCAGACCGTCCGTCAAAACACGACGAGCTTCACGCCGACCAGCCAGGCAACCGCGACGTACAACGGTCTGCCGGTGATTGGTTTCGCGGCCCAGTCGTTCAACAACGGTACGTTGGTCGGCCCCACGGGCCCGATACAAGCGCACTACACTGGAAGCTTCATTCACAAGTACACCCGCCTGATCCAGTAAGGCGGTCGCAGAGATGTCATCAAAGGCGGAACTTCGGTTCCGCCTTTTTTTAGCGCGCATGACTCACATCTGCCGCAACGCGGCATTATTCCAACTGATTAAACTTTGTTCCAGCGTAGGCATTCGGCCGACAAGCGGCGGCGCACTTTGCTCGGTGCCCGGCATTTAAGGTATAGTTCATAGTTAATGAATTTATGGCGCGGAACTTGCAGCGGTAAGGCTCTCGATCCGCCGCCTCTCATGGAGCACACATGATCCGATCACTGATTCTTCGAACCAGTGCCGCGCTTGCGAGCGCAGCGCTGGCATTTGCATTCGTCGCGTCGCCGGTCCATGCCGGGACTGTCACCCTCAACGACACTAATTGCGACAGCTTCACGCTGACCGGCAACGCGGGAAATCAGACACTGAACTGCATCGTGTCGAACGCTCCCTCCGGATGCACGATCTCCGGGCCGACCACCGGAACGATCAACACCCCGATTACCCTGACCGCCCAATGCGCCACAGGTTCTCCTAATGCGTGGACGTGGGGTGGCGGGAACTGCGCGGGACTCACCACGCAAAGCTGCTCGGCGATTTCGTCGACTATCGGCTTGATCACCTATTCAGTGACCCCGAGAAACAACGTAGGCGCGGGTAACACACCCACCAAAGATGTAAGTTGGTCCAATACGCCCCCGCTGGCACCTTCCGGTTGCACGCTTGGCGCGAGCACCACGAGTCTGCCGATTGGCGGCGGCGCGGTAACTCTGACCGCAACCTGCAGCGGCGGTGGAGCCCCGACCAGTTACGCGTGGACCGGCAATAACCTGCCGACGCCGACCGTGACCAATGTTGCGTCGACCAACATTACGGCGACTACAAGCTTCTCTGTTACGCCGAGCAACGGCACCGGCCCCGGCAATACGGCCAGCGTTACCGTCAACGTCGCCGGCTCCGGCCTAGGCCCCGAATGCGCCAAGTTCGCAAACGTGCTGCCCGTCGTCAACGCGACATGGGGTCAGCAATCGTCATGGCATTCGCAGGACAGTGGCAGTTTCGGCGACAACGCCGTCTGGGTGATCAAGCTTGTGGTGCCGGCCGGCACGCCGAACAGCAATAGCGCGGGCAGCTTCACGACCGCCGAATTCAACGGTCCGAACACGCCCCGCCAGCTTACGATCTCGACGACGGCCTGCGACTTCCGGCCACGCCAATACCAAGGCATCAACGGGCCGCTGACGTTGTGTCAGGATGGCACGTCGTGCCAGATATCCTATTCCGTCTCGACACCGCAGGCTTTTGGCGGGATAGCCGGCCTCACCGCGGGACAGACTTACTACATCAACGTGCGCAACTGGTCGAATTACCCAACGCCAGGGGGCTACGATTGCGCACAGACGTCATGTAACGCGATCATGAATCACCAGCCCGCGTCCCCATGATTTCTCGCTCCTAAACAAGCTTTCACTGTTCGATTCAAGCCCCGTTTCGGCGGGGCTTTTCTTTTTCAAGGCATTTCGATGAAGCGAAAAATGATAGGCGCGCTGTGTTCGCTGGCGCTTTCGTGGATGGCCGTGGCGGTTCCGGTGCTGCACGCTCAACCGTCGTACGACGCGGACCAGGTGCTCGTGGAAAACCAGTTTGCGCGCGTCACGCGCGGGGACTACGAGGCAGAGCTGCTGCGCCTGCCGCCGGACATCCGTGGCGGTTTCGCAAACAGCGGCAAGCGAGTCTACGATCTGCTCAGCCGGATGCTTTTGACCAAGTCGCTTGCCGCCCAGGCGCGCGCCGCCGGATTGGACAAGGAAGCGCAAGTGCAGGCGCGCCTTGCGCTGGAAGTCGATCGCTTGCATGCCGGGTTGCAGATCGCGAAAATCGAAGAGGACGCGGGACGAGCCTTCGACAAACGCAGGCCACAGCTCGAGGTGCGGGCGAGAGAGCTGTATCTCGTCAATCGCGACAAGTATCGCGTACCCGAGCAGGTTGCAGCGTCGCACATCCTGTTCGACACCAAGAAGCACACGCCGGACGAAGCATTGAAGCTGGCGCAGGAAACGCGCACGAAGATCCTGGCCGGCGCCGATTTCAACGCGCTCGCCAAGCAGGTTTCCGATGATCCGAGCGCGCAGGGCAATGGCGGTCACATCGATTACTTTGACAAGGCGCAGATGGACCCGGCGTTCGCCGATGCGGCGTTCGCGCTGAAGAGTGCCGGCGACGTGAGCGAGCCGATTCGATCGAGCTTCGGCTATCACCTGATCCGCCTCGAGGGCCGGCATCCCGCGGCGGTGCGCACCTTCGACCAGGTCAAGGAGTCGATACTTGCCGGCGAGCGGGCCAAGTTCATCGACGAACAGCGCGAAACCGCGCTCGCACCGCTAAAGAACGATCCCGCGACAAAAGTGAACGACGCCGCGATCGACGCGCTCGTGAACAAGGTTGACCCGGGCATGATCGAGAGAGCGAACGCCTCGGGCGGTAGAAAGTAAGCAATAGGCGACAGACCACGGTTTCTCGGGCCGTGCACTTCATCCGGTGGGGAAAGAACCGCGGCGACTGCTTCATTGCCGGGAGCGGACCCCTCGCTGCACCGGCGCCTCCTGGCGGCGCTGGCATCGAAGTTCGGCGGCGCGGTGCACGCCTGCGCGTCGATGACCCATCAGATGCACCTGTGGTTGACGCTGCAGCGGGGGATGGCGCGGCGCCGTTGATGAAGATGGGTGGACGTCCCCTGATATCGCCACGCAACGCTGCTATCCTTCATCTCATGGCTTCGATCCCACGTCCCCTCCCGCCGCGTCGTGAATCCGGTGCCTTGAGCTTCGCGCGCGATCGTGCGCTGTTCGCGAACTTCTTCCGACGCGAGCTTTTTTCGCGCTATCTGGGAAGCATCAGCGGCCTCGCCTGGGCGTTGCTGCATCCGCTGGCGCTGCTTGCCGTGTATCAGTTCGTCTTTACGACTGTATTTCGCGCCGGGGCCATGGACGGCAAGAGCTTCCTGATCTTTGTCGCGGTCGCGCTGTGGCCCTGGCTCGCCGCGCAGGAGGCCCTGCAGCGTGGAACGATCAGCATTGCCTCTCACGCCGGATTGATCCGCAAGGTCGCGTTCCCGCACGAGCTCGTCGTCTACGCTTCGGTCGCGGCGACGCTCACGCTGCAGCTTGCCGGATACCTTTGCGTCCTGATCGCGCTGGCGTTGTTCGGCGAGCCGGTCCATTTCGAAGGTCTTTTGCTTGTGCTGCCGCTTTGGCTGGTGCTCGCGGTTGCCGTTGCCGGCCTCTCGCTGGCCCTGGCAGCGCTGCAGGTTTTCGTCAAGGACGTCGAGCACATCCTCATGCCGGTGCTGATGATCCTGATGTATCTGACGCCGATCCTTTACCCGCTAACGCTGGTTCCCGAGGGAATGAAGCCGTGGGTCGCGGCGAATCCCTTTGGTTATCTGGTCGACCGGCTGCGCGACGCGCTGCTGGAGGGCAGGCTGGGGCTGCAATGGGGTGACGGCGTGGCCGTGATCGTCGCGGTCGCCCTTTTTCTCGCGGGGCGATGGGTTTTCCTGCGCCTGTCGCCGCATTTCGAGGATTTCGTCTGATGCCCGCGCCGCTGCTGCAGTTGTCCGCAGTCGGCAAGGACTACGCCAAGACCGACCACAACGCGGCACGCGTTCGGCTGGTGTTCGACCTGCTGCGTGGACATGGAGTGGCGCATGCCTTTCGGGCGCTCGACGATGTCTCTTTTCAGCTTGCCGCGGGTGAGTCGCTGGGGATCATCGGAGAAAATGGCGCAGGCAAGTCGACACTGCTCAAAATCGTCGCCGGTGTCATCACTCCGACGCGCGGCCAGGTCGAAGTGCGTGGGCGTGTCGGCGCGCTGCTCGAGCTCGGCTCCGGCTTTCACCCCGAGTACACGGGGCTCGCCAACATCGACCTCGCTGCGGCGCTTCTAGGTCTCGCGCCAGCAGAAATCGCGGCCAAGCGCGAGGAAATCATCGCCTTTGCAGACATCGGATCGCACATCCACGACCCGATCAAGCACTATTCCTCGGGGATGGTCGTTCGGCTCGGATTCGCCGTTGCCACCGCCCTCACGCCGGACGTCCTCATTACCGACGAGGTCCTAGCCGTCGGCGATGAGTCGTTTCAGAAGAAATGCATCGCCTGGATGGAGCGTTATCTTGCCGGCGGTGGGACTTTGCTGCTTTGCTCGCATAGCATGTACCACGTCCAGAAGCTTTGCCGGAGCGCGCTGTGGCTCAAGGCGGGGCGCATCGAGCGCTACGGTTCGTCTGCCGAGGTGACACAGTCGTATCTTGCCTACCACGAGGAAAAAACCGCCGGCGCAAAACAACCGATCGCGGCGCCTCGCGCCGCGGCGGCGGGCGTTTATGCCATTCAGTCGCTGTCGCTTGATCCTGATGCGCGCATCAAATCGGGCGGTGCGTTGACCGTCAAAGGCAATGTGTTTTCGCCGGACGGTCGCGTGCCGGTAATACTGCTCGGCGTGGTTCGCGCCGACGGCACGCCGGTGTACCGCGTCGCGTCGGACATGGACGGTGTTACCCCGGCCCGGATCGACGGTCGGCAGTTTTCATTCATGCTGACGTTTCCGGAGCTGCCACTGCTGCCGGGCAAGTACCTGATTCGGGCGCACGCACTCGATCCCGAAGGCGTCCGGCCGTTCGATAACGTCGAACAATCGTTTATCGTCGAAGGCGATACGCGCGAATTGGGCCTGGTGCGCATCGCCCATCGTTGGCACAACGGCGCCGATTCCGCGGAGCCGGCCAACGGGCGGCTTGGCGCCCCTTGATCGGGTAAAATTGCAGTTTTCCCGCGGCGCCTGGGCGATCGGCGCTCTTCGAACTGTCCCCGCATGGTTTCCGATATCACGTTCACCGGAGAGCGCTTCGTCCCCGGCTGCGCCGGCGAAATCGCGTACGAGCATTGGCATCGGTACGCGTTTGCGCGCCAGTTCGCAGCCGGCAGGCGGGTGCTCGACGCGGCCTGCGGCGAGGGGTATGGCAGCGCCCTCCTTGGCACCGTGGCGAGCAGCATCGTCGGCGTCGACATCGACGCTTCGGCCATCGCACACGCCAGCGAGCGATACGGGGAGGGCGATCGCGTCCGTTTCGTCACCGGCACCTGTTCGGCGCTGCCCCTTCCGGACGCTTCAGTGGATGTGGTCGTATCGTTCGAGACCATCGAGCATCTCGACGCTGCCGAACAGCCGAAGATGCTCGCCGAGTTTGCGCGCGTGCTCAACCCCGACGGATTGCTGGTCATCTCGTCGCCGAACAAGCGCCTTTACAGCGACGCGCGCGGGTACGTCAACGAATTCCATCGGCACGAACTGTATCGCGATGGGCTCGCGGCGCTGCTGGCCCCAGCTTTTCCGGCACAATCGTGGTACCACCAGCGCGTCAGCCCTTGGTCGGCGATCTGGTCGGAACATCCGGTCGACGGTGCCGATGCGTGGCTCGGCGACGCAAGCGGCGTTGGGTCGTACAAGCCGTCGGAAGGCATGTATTTCGTCGTCGTTGCCGGCCGCTCCGCCAAGGCGGTCATACCGACCGCGCCCGGCTCGCTGTTCACGGATGCAGAGGACACCGAGCTTAAACGCAACGAGGCGAATGCGCGCGAAGTCATGCGCCTGGACGCGCTGCTCCGGGAGCACGACGCCGCACTCGATCGGCAGACGGGACACATCCAGCACCTGGAAGCGATGGTGGCCGAGCGCGAACGCATCATCGGCGACATGGACCGGCGGCTCCAGGAGCTCAATGCCGCGCGCGAAGAACGGGACCGGCAACTTGCCGAGCGCGCGCGGACCATCGCGGCGCTCGAGTCTCGCATAGCAGCGCTCGAATCTCGCGTTGCAACGCTCGACGGCGAGCAAAATCGGCTTCAGGCCTCGCTGCGCGCCTCCGAGCTTACCGTCGCCTATCGGCAGAGTGCCCGCTGGTGGGTCAAGCTTCCATGGTTTCGGGTGAAGCTCTGGCTCGATCGCACCCGCTGATGCTGCACGCGCCCGGCTCCGCAATCGATATCATCGTCCCGGTCTACAACGCCGCCGACGACTTGAAGCGCTGTGTCGACAGCGTTCTCCTGCACACGAGCGGCGATTATCGATTGCTCCTGATCGACGATGCGTCGCCCGAACCGGCCATCGGGGCCTACCTTGAAGCAATACAGTCGCGCGCGTTGCCGCAGGTCCATTGCGTGTCGAATAAGAACAATGTGGGCTTCACCCTGACCGCCAATCTGGGCATGAGTCTGGCCCGAGACGACGCCGATGTGGTCTTGCTCAATTCCGATACGATCGTCACCCGCGGCTGGCTCGAAAAGCTGGCGCGCTGCGCACAATCGGACGCTAGCATTGGCACCATCACACCGTTTTCCAACAACGCCGAGATCTGCTCGCTGCCGCGTTTTTGCGAAAACAATCCATGGCCCCCGGAACGCGATACCGAGCCGATGGTTCGGGCGCTCGAGCAGGCCGCCGTGCCGTCCTATCCGGAGCTCCCCACCGGTGTCGGATTCTGTCTCTATATCCGGCGGACGCTGATCGATTCGATCGGGATCTTCGATCCGGTTTTCGGTCTGGGCTACGGCGAGGAGAACGACTTTTGCATGCGCGCCGCTCGCGCCGGATTTCGCAACGTTCTCTGCGACGATGCTTTCGTGGTGCATCTCGGCGGCAGTTCGTTCGGCGCCAAGCGGACTGATCTTGCGCAGCGGAACATGGCCATTCTTCTCGAACGCCATCCGCAGTACCTCGATATCGTCGGAGCCTACATCGCCGCCGACCCGCTACGTCCGCTGCGCGAGCTCGCGCTGGCGCATCACCGGATGTTGACCGATCCGCTGCCGGGATTGCTGCATGTGATACACGGCCACGGCGGTGGCACGGAATACCATGTGCGGGCGCTGATTGCCGCGTCGTCCTCGGCATTTCACCATTACCTTCTGATTGCGATTGGCGACGAGTGGCAGCTCGAGGAGCACGTCGAAGGAGAGGTTCGAAGCTACGATTTCCAGCGGCTTCCCGGCGAGCGATGGGGCGAACTATTGTCGGGTCTGTGCGTCAGGTTCGGCATCGAGATGGTCCATCTGCACAACATTTCGGGCTGCCGCGACGGTTTGATCAGCGCACTCGCCGAGACCGACCTGCCTTACGGTTACACCGT
>JADGRP010000284.1 GCA_017880805.1 Burkholderiales bacterium | reverse complement strand
TGGGCGATGGCTATGCCTACGAGGAGCAGAAATCTGCCGCCAAGCGCCGCACGAAGGACTTTCTGGCGGTGCGCCTGCCGAAGTTTCTCGGCTATTTCGAGCGTGTCATGCAGCGCAACCCGGCAGGCGCGCGGTGGATGGTGGGCGCGCGGCTCAGCTACGCGGACCTGTCCATGGCGCAGGTCATCGCGGGATTGCGCTACGCCTTCCCAACAGCGAGCCGCAAACAATTGCAGGGATGCCCGCGACTGCGCAGGCTGCACGATCAGGTCTTCGCCCGCCCGCACATTCAGCGCTACGTCGCATCCGGCCGTCGGCTCGCTTTTTGCAACGACGACCTGTTCCGTCACTACCCGGCGCTCGATCGCTGACCGAGACGTTCCGCCTGTTCTGCCTCGGAGTTGCAGCCGCGCTGCGCGCCGCTGTCTGCGCAGAGCATCAGGCACACCAGGCCGATTCCTGCCGGCCAACGAGTCGAGGCGCTCGAGCGCCAGCGCGTGATCGGTCCGACGCTGGCAGAAAGGCGCCTTGCGGCGGGTCGGCGCGGTGTTGCCGATCGCGGCGAACGCCTGCGCGCGGTGCGCGGCGTCTGACATACCGCTATCAAGCAGCCCCGCGCATCGGGTGCTACGCTTCACTTCGCAAGGCCATGCTCTGGGTCGATGCAGCGTACTGAAGCGGCTGCCTGGTTGCCGATGGGTAGCTCGGTGCAACGTAGTCATCCAGCAGGCTGCCGCGTCGCGGCTGTCGACAACTTTGGGGGGATGCATGTTCGTTCGCAATGCCTGGTATGTTGCCGGTTGGAGCTCGGAATTCCCGTCCGACGGAATAACCAGTCGAACGCTGCTAAATGAGCCGATCGCGATCTACCGAAAGCGCGACGGCAGCGTTGTTGCGCTCGCGGATCGCTGCGTTCACCGCCTGGCGCCCTTATCGCTCGGCTCCCGCGAGGGAGATGATCTGCGCTGCGGCTATCACGGCCTGAAGTTCGCGCCGTCGGGCAAGTGCATCGAGATCCCGGGCCTGGAGGGCAGGATTCCGGAGCGCGCGCGGGTGCTCAGCTACCCGGTCGTGGACCGGCACAGCTGGGTGTGGGTGTGGCCGGGTGATCCTGCCCTCGCCGACGAGTCGCTCATTCCACCTGCAATCGGGCTGGACCATCCCGATTGGACGTTGAAGACAGGCGAGCTGGACTATGAGGCGAGCCACCAGCTGGTAAACGATAACCTGCTCGATTTCTCGCACCTGTCATACGTGCACAAGGTGTCATTCGGTGCGAGCGAGAAGTGGGCCCTCACGCGACCGGAGGTAACGATGCTCGAGCGCGGCGTGCGTGTGCAACGCTGGATCGAGGATGCACCTCGCCGCAACTTCGCGACCAATGTCGACACGTGGTCGTCGTACGACTTCTTGGTGCCGGGCGTGCTCCTGCTCAGCAGCAAGGTCTACCCGCCCGGAACCGCCGCGGCGTGCAATCACGAGCCGCCCACGATCGCACCGCTCCCTCATGCGGTCAGCGACACGTTCTCATGCCAGGCCGTAACGCCCCTGACGGATACGACGTCGCGTTATTTCTTCTCCTGGGGGCCACCTGCAGGCGAAGGGGCCGAAGCAACCGCCCAGATGCTGCTCGGGATCGCGCACCAGGCGTTTGCCGAGGATAAGGCGATGATCGAAGCGCAACAGAAGGTCGTCGCCCGCTCCCCTGGCGTCAGCGTCATGCCAACGCCGAATGATCATGCGGTCCTGGCGTTCCAGCGCCTGCTGAACAAGATGATGCAGGCGGAAGGTGGTCGCAGTGTCCCGATCTCAAAGAGCCTCAGCAGCGTCTAGTTCTCGAGGGCCGTGAGCGGGCGTCGATGCGACGCGTGCCATGCCCGGTCAATCGGCGGATCAGATCACTCGTGGCGCACGCGAAGCCCTGAACTGCAGTGCGCCGGGGGACCCCCGCGGAAGTCCCCCGGCGCGTTGCAGTCGATCGCCGGCCGGCGCGCCGTGCGGCTGCGCGGCGCGTAAGGGCGCTATTGCGCCGGCTGATCTCCCGTGTAGTAGGCCAACACATAGGACTTCAGCGTGCCATCCGCCTGCGGGACGCCATACACTTTGATGGGCGTGCCGGTCTGCAGGCCGTTCGTCAGGGTCATGAGGCCAGCGCTCGTGGTGATGTCAATCGGAGTTACGCTCACGACGCCCTTCGTGCGGTCAAACTGGTAGACGAGCGTCGCCGAGCCCGCCGTCGTGCTGATATCCACCGTGACCGGCATCGTTCCACCGGCGACCGTCATCCCAAAGGCGTTGTTGGCAATGCCCGTGGAGACCGTACCCAGGGGGAGCGGTGTCGGCAGAAGGACCGTCCAGGGCGCGGTCCATGCATTGGGATTCGCTGGATCGTTCCAGGTGGCGTACGACACCCCGCGTACCGAGAGACTCCCCACCGTGCCACCAAAGTTGACGCCGCCATTGGTGGCCGCGACAAAATCGCTGATGGCATTGGCGCCGCTCGTCAGGAGCGTCGGATAGGTGAAGTTCCACCACTTGAACCCCGTAATGGGGTTGCCGTTCGCATCGACGCCATTCGCGGAGGTGTTCGCGATGTAGTCGAGCGTATAGGTGTAGTCGTCGCCGGCCGCGCGAAAATTCCGTGTGAACACAAAGCCAGTGGTGTCGGCCGCGGAGATCCGACCGTCATACACCGCCGTCTCAATGTCAACCGTCTGTGCGACGAGTGGGGTGGCGAGCGGATCGACCACGCTCACGTGCACCTTGAAGCCCCGCACCAGATTCTGGCTGGCAAGGAATGCCGTGCCCGTGCCGATCGGCGTCGCATCCGCCAGAGCACTTTGCGGCGTGCGGAAGAAGAACTGCGTATTGGCATCGACTCCAACGCGCACCGGCGCACCGGATTCGTTCGCAACCGTGATCACGTCAGCGGTGTCGTCAACGTGCAGCAC
>JADGRP010000283.1 GCA_017880805.1 Burkholderiales bacterium | reverse complement strand
TTTTTGTTGTCACCAAAACCGCAGACCACCATTATTCGATCTGGCGTACGGTTATGCGCTGCAACAAAGTGAGGGGAGTTCAGCGGGCAATCTGCCAGGAGGAGACATCGTCCAGAGCCGTTGAGTGTGCGTGATGTTGATCGGCCACCCCTGACCTGAGGGCCTTTTTATACCAGCGTTCGCCGCGTGGCGGCCTAAGCTACACCGATCGGCTTTGCCGGCCACGTTGGCGCAACGGCCAACGCTGAACTAGCATCACGCTTGGGCCACTCGTAGGGGGCCGATCAAGCGCCGCCTTGTCCGCCATGAGGCTGTCGGCGCAGAACGGGCGCCAAGACCTGGTCGATCTTCGTATGCCGACCACCGTGCAGCAGCGAACGAGTGACACGGTCGCACCCTCAATAATCGGTTAATCTGCTCAAAGTTAATGCGCGCATAAATGCGCGTCGCTCGCACGTCTTTTCGTAGATTAGCATATTAGCGCACCGGTCAACGCTGATTTATTAAACGTTTAGGCAATGACATTCACAATAATTATATCACATTTCGTAAGGTCAGCTGTGCGAAGGGCACCTTTGCTCGAAGCCATAGCGCTCCCTGAGGACGTATGCCTCTTATAGTCATCCTCGACGACCGGGCAACCAACCGCAAGATTTTCTCGAAGCTTGCCGCTTCGATCGAATCTGGCGTGACGGTACGCTGCTTCGGCGACCCGCAAGAACTCCTCGTCTGGCTCGAGCATAACACACCCGATCTGATCATCACCGATTTCAAGATGCCGACGATGGACGGCGCGAAATTCATCCGCCGGTTCCGCGCGCAACCCAATAGCGGCGAGATCCCCGTGATTGTCATCACGATATACGAGGAGCGCGAATTCCGGCTGCGCGCGCTCGAAGCTGGCGCCACCGATTTCCTCAATAGCCCCGTCGACCATCAAGAATTCACGACGCGCGCCCGCAATCTCCTGAAGCTGCGCAAGCAGCAAATCCAGCTCGCTAGCCGCGCCGACAGCCTCGAGCGGGAACTCAAGGACTCTGAGCGCTCGCGCGAAGAGGCGCTGCGCGATTCGAGCGAACGGCTCGCGCAGGTCATCGACACCGTCCCAGCGATTATCAGGGCTACCGACCGCGAAGGGCGCATCCTATTCACCAACGCGTATCAGGCTGCGCTTTTCGGGATTGATCTAAACGAAGCGATCGGACTCGGTTTGCCGCCGGTGCTCGGCGAGGACCACGTCAGGCGCGATAAGGCGTTCGACCGCAAAGTGATCGACACGCAAGCGGCACTGCCGAGCTTCGAGGAGGAGATCGTCGACGCCAGTGGCACGAAGCGCGTATTCCTGACGACGAAAACACCGCTGCGCGACTGCTCCAACGCCGTGGTCGGCGTGCTCACCTCCTCGCTCGAAATTACGGACCGCAAGCGGGCCGAAGATCACCTCTTTTATATGGCGCATCACGACACATTGACCGCCCTTCCGAACCGCGCGCTGTTGACTGATCGCCTGCGCCGCGAGATCGCTCGGACACGGCGCGGCGATCGCCCCTTCGCCCTCCACCTCGTCGATCTAGATGGTTTCAAAGACATCAATGACGGGCTCGGCCATCAAGTCGGTGACCAGTTCCTTATAGAGATCGCCGGCCGGCTGCGTTCGCTCTTGCGCGAAACTGATACGATCGCCCGTCTCGGCGGCGACGAATTCGCGATACTGCAGACACACGTGACACACAACGAGGATGCGGCTGACATGGCCAGTCGTATCATCGAGGCCATCAGTGCGCCGTGGTTGCATGCCGGCGAGCGGGTGACTTCGAACGCGAGCATCGGCATCGCCATTCACCCTAACGATGGCGCCAATTCGGAAGAACTTCTGCGCAACAGCGACCTCGCAATGTACCGTGCCAAGCACGATGGCGGAAATGTCTTCCGGTTTTATGCCTCGGACATGAATCGGCGGGCGCGTGCGAGCTTGGTCCTCGATTCCGATTTGCGTGAGGCGATTGCTAAGGAGCAATTCGTCCTGCACTACCAGCCGCAGATCACGCTCAAGACCGGGCAGGTTATCGGTGCGGAGGCGTTGCTGCGCTGGCAGCGCCCTGGTTACGGCCTCATCGGTCCGAGCGATTTTCTGGCACGCGCGGAGGAAAACGGTCTCATCGTTCCCATCAACGAATGGGTGCTTCGCGAGGCGTGCCGCCAGGCGAAGTCGTGGCGGTGGTGCGGGCAACCGCCGATCCGCGTCGGCGTCAACTTATCGTCGATCCAGTTCTTCAAGCAGAACGTGCCGCTGATGGTGACCAAAGTGCTTGCCGACACCGGGCTCGATCCGTGGCTGCTCGATCTGGAGCTAACGGAAAGCATTGTCATGCATGACGCCGAAGCCGTCGCCAAGGACTTGCAGCAGTTGCGCGAGCTGGGGGTCGGCATCTCGATCGACGATTTCGGCACGCGCTATTCGACCCTTACCTATGTCAAGCATTTCCCGGTCGACCGGCTGAAAATCGATCAGTGTTTTGTCCGCGACATCACGACTAACCCGAGCGATGCCGCTATCGTCCGAGCCATTGTGAGCCTCGGCCATAGCCTCGATCTCGAGATCGTCGCGGAGGGCGTGGAAACCATTGAACAGACCGCACTTCTCCGCATCGAGGGCTGCGATGAGGCGCAGGGCTTCTATTTCGCCAAGCCGATGCGGCCTGAAGAGCTGATAGCCTTTGTCAGCGAAAATCGCATCCAAGCGCGCACGGCGTGAGGCTCACTATGGGTACGGCCCTTTCCCGGAAAGCCGCGCCGCTACGGCAACTCCTAATTTTGGTCGCCAGCGATAAAATGACGAGTCAGAGCGTCGCCACCGAGATCCTCGAGCGCGCCGGCCACAGCGTCATGACTTTCGGCGACGGTGATCGTGCGCTCGACGCTCTCGAAGTGAACGAATTTGACTTGGTGTTGATGGACGTGAACCTGCCGGTGGCGAACGGCATAGAGTTGACCAAACTCTACCGTTTCATTTCCCTCGACCAACCGTATGTGCCGATCGTGGCGGTCATGGGCGCTGCGACGGAGGAGGAGAAGCGGCACTGCAAGGACGCCGGCATGGACGCCTGCATCACCACGCCGATCGAGCGGCACCAGCTGCTCGAGATCATAACAACGCTCGTTCACGACGATAGCCGGAATCAGCGATCGGTCCCGAATGCAGGCGGGCGCGCGGACCATTGCTCAGCCCCGGCGGCAGCGATTGACTTACGGGCACTCAGCGCGCTCGAGAGCCTGGGTGGTAGGGAATTCGCCGATCAACTCGCGGCGCAGTTCCTCGACGACGCGTCGGAGATTCTGCACGACCTCACCGAGGAAATGGCCTCAGGCGACGCAACCGCATTTAGTAAGCTTTATATTCTGCGAAACTCGTCAGCCAATATCGGGGCGCGCGGCATCTATGATATGTGTTCGGCTTGGAGCCAGGTCGCGCCCGAGACCCTCGCAGTCTTGAGTGAAACAGAACTCGAGAGGCTGCGCGAGGAATGCGGTCGCGTGTGCATCGCGCTGCGGGAGCGGCTGTTGGCTCGCAACGGCACGATCGGACACAGCGTGAACGCGCGCGATCGGCTACTGGTGCATCCCGTTCACATGGCGTAATTGCGCCTGGGCAAGCGTTCCTTGCCGGCTCGACATGCGCCGGGCCACTCAGCAAATGCTCGTCTGTCGGTCCCGTACCGATTCTGAGAATCCACAAATCTGGACAAACTGAAGCGATTCAAGCGCCATAAATAGCGGCGGTTTGCAAATTAACTAATTAGACATAATTTTCATTTTGGCAGGTAAAAATTTGTTAACCTTAGCATTAAGCTTGGCCAGATAGCCATTTGAAATTGCTGGAGGTGCGGGATGACGGCGGACAACCCATTAACCATCCGGCGGAGCGACAGTCTGCCGCCAGATTCAGACGCTGACGGGAGGATGGTGCCAAGAACGGACGGCAAGTTGGAGTGGCAGGATCCCGTTCACATCGTCCCAAGTCAGAAATTCGCCCCGAGCGGCGCCGGGTATCAGGAACTAGACATTTCCCTCGATCCTGAAGCGAAAGCGCTGTGGTGCTTTATGCGCCCCCTGCGCGCGCCGAGCATCACGCCCACCATTCTTCACGAATTTCTTGATTTGCATGCGTGGATTGCGTCTGGAGCGATTCTCAAAGCGCACGGCAGCAACACGCCGCTCGAATACTATATCCAAGGATCGCGGATACCGGGGATCTACAATCTCGGAGGCGATCTAGCCTTCATGATCGAGTGCCTTCGCGTCGGTGATCATGAAGCGCTGCGCCGATACGCGCATGATTGCGTCCAGGTGGTCTTTAATATTTTCACCGGATTCAATCGCAACGTGATCTCGGTCGCTGTCATCGAGGGCGATGCTCTGGGCGGCGGCTTCGAAGCCGCATTGTGCTGCAATTTCATCATTGCCGAACGCAGCGCTCGCTTCGGATTCCCGGAGATCTTGTTCAATTGCTTCCCCGGCATGGGAGCCTACAGCTTCCTTGCTCGCAGAATCGGCCCAAAGCTGGCCGAGGAAATGATACAAAATGGCAAGATTTATACCGCCGCCGAGATGCACGAGATGGGAATCGTCAATCAACTCGCCGACGATGGGTATGGCAAAGAGGCGACTCTGAATTATATCAAAGCTAATCTGCCAACATACGCCGTGCGCAATGCGATGTGCAGGGTTCGTGAACGCGTAAATCCGGTCCAGCTTGACGAGCTGCGTGACATCACGGATTTATGGGTAGAGACGACACTTCGGCTATCGCCTTCAGATATTAGAAAAATGCAGCGTTTTGTGAGCGCACAGCAGCGGCGGTTGGATAAGGTGGTCCGCTGATTCTGCCGCCTTCGGTTGGGCGGCTTCTCAGCTTAAGCTCTACGAGAAATCGGAAATGCGAATCTTTTCGGTAACCGGCTCGGCCAAATAATCCGCGAGCTCCTTTCGC
>JADGRP010000051.1 GCA_017880805.1 Burkholderiales bacterium | reverse complement strand
TTGGCTCAACTTGCGCCGACCATTCAGCAAGGAATTTCAGCTGCGCAAAGAGAACGAATGGCCGCTCGCGGGAACAACCTGGACCAAGTTGTTCCTTAACGCCAAAACCGCCAGTCTGGACTGGCGAGCGCCGGCGGCCGAAGGTACTGCCTCGTTCGCCGCACTGGGCGACGGTGTGAATTGGATATCGCCGCCGCTGGAGCACGAGACCGAGATTACTGGTCCGATGGCACTGAAACTCTACCTCTCTTCGTCAACCACCGACGCTGATCTTTTCGTGACTGTACAAGCATTTTCACCCGACGGACGTGAAGTAGAATTCCAGGGGACCGTCGATCCACACACGCCGTTAGCCCAAGGATGGCTGCGTGCCTCGCACCGTAAACTTGATTCGAAAAAGTCACGGCCATATCGGCCCTACCATACGCACGACGACAAGCAACCGCTCGTACCGGATCAGGTCTATGAACTTGACGTCGAAATCTGGCCAATGTGCATCGTGCTTCCGGCTGGCTTCCTGATCGCAGTGAATATTATCGGCAAGGACTTCGAGCGTCCGGGCGCGGACAGCAACCCGCCATTCCGTTCACGCGGCTCCGGACCATGGTTGCACGATGATCGTTATGATCGGCCGGCAGATATCTTTGGAGGCCATACGACGCTGCACACCGGTCCAAAACGTGAAGCCTTTCTGTTGCTGCCAATCGTTCCGACCGATCGATCTGGTGTGCAGGTCCTCGCTACTCATAATGGCAAGAACTGGGACATCGCTGGATGAAAGTACAGGGTCGTTAGTGCGGGCATACGCGGATCACGTGGCCGATGGAGCACGGGCGCGCAGTGCCAAAGTTGTAATCTGTTCCGGTGAATTCATGTTGCCATCAAAGAGGGCATGGAGCTAAGCGATTGCCCGGCATCTCACTGCGTTGTGTTGCTCGTTCCCGTAAGGGCGGCCTCTCACGCCGTGTCCTCAGGGTTTTCGATGCCCTGCCGCAAGGCACGATACCGAACACCGTCCCATCCTTAAGGGAATTTTACCGGCCAATACCGAATTCATCGCCGGATGAGGTTTTCGGTACACACATCCCTAAGTTGCACTGGTGCTTCCCGCGGCTGACGCGTCTTGACCATCTGATGAGTCCTCGGGGTCGGTAGCCGAGGCTATGGACGACGCGGAGATCCACGTGCCAGCGTGCTTTCCGGGGAAAGCTGCTCATGGCGATACTTATTGCCATCGCTGCATCAGCCACGATCTCGCTCGGTAGCGCGCGTGCCGAGTATCCTGAGCGCCTGATCACGGTGATCGTTTGTTTCCCGGCGGGCGGCGGCACCGACGTCGCAGTGCGAATGATCAGCACGATCGGCTTGCCCTCGCCTTCGTCGAGATAGGCGATCTCGACATCGTTATGACGGAAGCTCGGCATTGTTCCTCGAACCCTTATCGCGGCCCGGAGTGGGTCACTCGTCCCAGCTCGCTCGGTGCTATCGGATGTACCAGGGCGCGAGCCAATGGCGAAGGCGGATCATGAGCGAACGAACGCCGACGGCGAAGATAGCGAGGCAAAGCACGTAAACCAGGGATGCATTCTCGTTGAGCTCGGCCGATTTCGTGAACACCGACATGCCCATGCCGGGAACGCTGGCGAGCACCTCGACGGCAATCGCATTGGTGGTGCCGCGCGCGAAGCCGAGCTCGATGCCCGCCACGATATGCGGCATGGCGGACGGCAGCGCGATGCCGAACCAGACATTGTGCGTCCGCGCGCCGAACATTTGTCCGACGTCCAGGTAGTCCTTGGAGATCGCCCGCGTGCCGTCCGCCGTGGTGACGGCGACCGGCAGGAACACCGAGATCACGACGATCACCAGCCGCGCCGCCGGCTGGTAGCCGACCCAGAGGATGACGATTGGCACCAGCGCGATCAGCGGCAGGGCATAGAGTGCGCGGATATAGGTGGACAGGAACCAATTGAACTCCCGCACCCGGCCCATGGCGACCCCGATCAGGATTCCGGCCACGGTTCCGATTGCCACGCCCTCAATGATCGCGCGGAGGCTGGCGGCGACGTCGGACCAGAACTCCGTGCTCAAGATCGTGGACGGGATCGCCATGGCGATCCCGCTCGGCGTCCCGACGAAATCGGGGAGCTGGGTCCGCACCCAAAATTCCCACAAGCCGAGCAGCGCCGCGCCGGCGATGACCGGGGCAATCCACTCGCGCGTGAGCCAGCGCCGCAGCCCGCCCGCAGGGCGCGGCGGCGCCAATTCTACCCGACTGATGCTAGCCGCCATCGGACCAAACGCCTTTCAATTAATTCGCCAATTCCAACCAGAGCCACCGCGAGCGCGGCCACGAACAGCGTGACCGCGAGCACCGAGGCCGAATCGAGCGTGCTGGTGCCTTGCAAGAGCACGGCGGCCACGCCGTCGGGATTGAGGAAGAATTCGGCGACGAGCGTGCCGGCCATCGCCAGCGCGATCGACTGCTTGATGCCCGACATCGCGTTCGGGGTGATGTACGGCACGATCACGTGACGCCAGAGCTGCGCTTCGTTCGAGCCGAAGATCGCGGCAACGTCGAGGTGCTGCCGCGGAATGCTGCGCACGCCCTCCATCACGCCCAGCAGAATCGGAAAAATCGAGATCAGCACTGCGACCAGAACTTTCGGCCAAAATCCGAAGCCGAACATGACGGATACGAAGGGAACGAGCGCGATCGTCGGAGTCGCGTACAAGATGAAGATATACGGCTCGAGTGCGGCGGCGACCAACTTCATCCGCGCCAGCACGAGTCCGCCCGCGATCCCGAGTACGACCGAGATGCCGAGCGTAATCCCGTAGAGTTCGCCCGACACCATCAGAGCCGATGGCAGCGGGCCGCCGTCCAGCAGCGACCAGAGCTCGCGTACCGTCGTCGTGAACGGGGCGAAGAGAACGCCGAAGCTGTGGCCGAGGGCCTGCCACGCGCCGAACAAAAGCAAGATGCTCGACACATAACAGGCCACCCGGATCCACCACGCATTGGCGTACCGGAAGCGGGCAAAACGCCGCCCGAAGGATTCTGTCCCTCCCGCGGTCGTCATTCGCTTTCCTCCCCCGCCTCCGGTCACCGCGCGTCTCAGTGGCGGAGCTTGCCGAATTTCGCCTCGACCCGCTTCCTCGCCTCGGCATAAAGCGACTTGTCGACGATCTGGTCGTAGGTTGGCTTTTTATCCGGCTTGACCGCACCGACTTTCACAAGCTGGTCGAGCTGGCTCATCATTTGCGACTCTTTGAGCCCGTCGTCGTTCACCCAGTAGTCGATCGCCTGATAGTCGCCGATCGCGGCGAGCGCGACCTCGAAATTGGATCCGTTCGCCTTGGCGGCCGCAGTTGCAACCGCGACTTTGTCCGCCGCCGCGGGGCTCGACATCATGTTCTGGGTCAGGATCCAGCCCTCGAGGAAACGGATCATCCCTTCCTTGTTCTCAACGACTGCCTTCTTGCTAGCGATCAACACCGCGTAGTGCAGCGACTTCTCCAGCGCGTCAGGCGTCGCGATGTGGAGCCACCTGTGCTTGGTCTCAAACTCAACCTGGGCCAGCTCGTCCACGTGGAACACGGCGGTCTTGATCTGCCCGGCGATCGAGGATTTCACCAGCGGCGTGGTAGCGACGTTGATCGTCGTGATATCCTTGAGGTCGAGCCCGCAGGTACTCAGCAGCGCCTGCAGATACAGGTAGCGGGCATCGTTAATGCCGTCGGCGGCGACGGTCTTGCCCTTCAGGTCCTTGCAGCCGTGCACGCTCGGATCCGCCGAGCCGACGAAAAAGTCCTGGTTGGGCATGCCGACGAGCACGACGATGGGCGCGCCGGAGGCGATCAGGTTGAGGGCCGGCTGCGTCGCCGTGAAGGCGACCTCAACGTCGCCGGTGACAACCGCCTTCGCCGTGTCGGTGCCCCGCGAGAACCAGCGGAAGTTCACGTCAGCGCCTACCGCCTTGTAGAAGCCCATCGCCTCCGCGAGGTCGACAAACGTGTTCGAGAAAATGGGGGGACGCCCGATGGCGGAAGCCGCCACTTTCACCGGCGACTCCGCCATGGCATTAGGAACGTAGAACGTCATCGCCGTAAGCGCGACCATCGCGCCTAAGAGCAATGTCTTCGGCTTGCCGCAGCACCCGCTCACTGGTTGCATTTTCGTCTCCTTCCCTGGTTGTCGAACGTTTGCTCTTTTGTTGAACGTTCACGTCTTCGTTGAACGCTTATTGTTGCGTCGCGCTCCGCTTCCTTCCTGTTGCCCGAACAAGTCATGCCAGACCTGCTCCCGCAGGTTGATGAAGGCTGGCGTCAAGATGACGCTGCGTTCGCGTGGACGCGGCAGGTCTACCTCGCGCACCGCCCGAACGTGCGCGGGGCGGCCCGCCAATACGACGACCCTGTCGCCCATCAGCACGGCCTCATCGATGGAGTGGGTAACGAACATCATCGCGGTCGGCCGCTGGTCCCAGATGCGAAGCATCTCAAACTGAAGCTGTTCGCGCGTCTGCGCGTCAATCGCGCTGAAGGGCTCGTCCATGAGCAGGAGCTTCGGCTCCATCACCAGCGCGCGCGCCAAGCCGGCGCGCTGCTGCATGCCGCCGGACAGTTGATGCGGGTAAGATTTCTCGAAGCCCTTGAGCCCGACCAGCTCGATCGCTTCAGTGACCCGGCGTTTGATCTCTTCCTTGGGAGCACGACGAAGTTTCAGACCGTAGGCGATGTTGTTCCAGAGGTTCTTCCAAGGGAACAGGCCGAAGTGCTGGAAAACCATCGACACACTCGGCAACGGCATCTTCACCACTTGCCCGTCGATGCGGATCACTCCAGCGTTGAGCTGGTTCAATCCGCCTACGCAGCGCAACAATGTGGTCTTGCCGCACCCGGACGGCCCGACGATGCTGACAATCTCCGAGCTTCCGACGCTGAGGCTGAGGTCCGCGAGCACGTCGAGATTGCCGTAACGCAAGCATGCGTTCTCGACCGTCAACCGTGCTTCTGCCGGACTTTTCATTGGCGGGAGATCCGTTGCGCGCGGTCAAGGACGAGGCGATGCGTCCCGGTCACCCCAGCCGCAGCTCGCGTCGCCGCACAATTGCGGCCGCAACTCGCAGCGGGCCTGCGCAAGAACGAGTCAAACTCGGCGGCATAGTCGCAGGCCTCGGCGCGATTATTGTAGACCAAGTGATCCGGCGCTATTCCCACATAGCGACCCAGATTGATCGATCCTCGCTGCACCCAGACCGCAAATGGCTCGATCAGGTCGTTGCCGTTCACGTGCTCCTCCCAAGACGACCGGAACGCGATGAACACGAGCCGGCTTATGACGCCCTACCCCGGTTATTACATTTTTCTTTGTTCCTTTTCATTGCTGTTCGCTCGTCATGCATTGCAATGGATGATGGAATGACGCGCGGCCTTTTTCAAATTGCGGTGGACCAAGTCAGCCTATCGACCCGATCCGGCAAAAGCAATCTTGAACTAAGGCGACGCCCAAGAATTAATGAATCGGGGTGCGTCGGCGGCAAAGTGTAGTGGA
Source organism: Burkholderiales bacterium (assembly GCA_017880805.1). GTDB lineage: Bacteria > Pseudomonadota > Gammaproteobacteria > Burkholderiales > Casimicrobiaceae > PALSA-1003. The sequence continues at coordinate 264 of JADGRP010000051.1, read as the reverse complement.
TTCCCGGTGGTCTGCGGCGAGTGTATTGTCACTGGATGATCGACGAGAATGCGGTTCGCACACGCTACGAGACCTTGCTTGCATGCCTTGATGAGCGAGGCCGGCGCTTGTTTGCGGCGGTGGAGGCTCGGACGGCGGGTTACGGCGGCATTGCCGCGGTGGCGCGTGCGACCAGGATTGCGCCGAGTACGATTGGCCGCGGGCTGAAAGATCTGGCCGCGTCTGGATTTCCCGACGGATCGGTTCGGCGCCCGGGCAGCGGGC
>JADGRP010000282.1 GCA_017880805.1 Burkholderiales bacterium | reverse complement strand
TGGATCGAAGCGATCGAGGACGTCGATCTCGACGACCTGAATCCGGAAAGCCTCTGGCGCTTTCGCATTCGCGATTTCGGACCGCTGCGCGTGGCCATGGATAGCCACGGCGCGAGCTTGTACGACGCGGTCGACGTCAAAGCGCGCAACAAGCGCGCGGCGGTGCTCGCGACCCTCGGCGTGACGTCCCGCCGCTGATCTTGCGCCGCTCATTTGCGTAGCTTGCGCACCGACATTCTCATTCTGGGCTCGGGCGGCGCCGGCCTGTTCGCCGCGTTGCACGCGCAGGCGGCAGACCCGTCCCTGTCGATCACCATCGCGGTCAAGGGGCTGCTGGGCAAATGCGGCTGCACGCGCATGGTTCAGGGAGGCTATAACGTCGCGCTCGCCGCCGGCGACTCGGCCGAGCGGCACTTCATGGACACGATCGAAGGCGGCAAATGGCTGCCGGATCAGGACCTGGCGTGGACGCTGGTCACCGGCGCGATCGAGCGCGTTCGCGAGCTCGAGAACGAGATCGGCTGCTTTTTCGACCGCAATCCCGACGGCACGATCCATCAAAAAGCGTTCGCCGGCCAGACCTTCGATCGCACCGTGCACAAAGGCGACCTGACCGGCATCGAGATCATCAATCGCCTGGCCGAGCAGGTCTGGGCGCGAGACATCGCGCGGCTGGAAGAACATCGCGCGCTGCAGTTCATCCTGACCGCCGACGGTAACGCGCTTGCCGGCGTGCTGCTGGTCGACATGCGCGACGGCGAATACGTCCTGGTCGAGGCCAAGGCGGTTCTCCTCGCGACCGGCGGGGGCCCAACCATGTACCGGTTCCACACGCCATCCGGAGACAAGAGCTGCGACGGCATGGCGATGGCCCTGTCCGCCGGACTTCCGCTGCGCGACATGGAAATGGTTCAGTTTCATCCGACGGGTCTGCTCGCCGGCGCGCATACGCGGATGACCGGGACGGTGCTGGAAGAGGGATTGCGCGGCGCTGGAGGGTACCTGCTCGACGGTGCTGGCGCGCGCTTCATGCAGAACTACGACCCGCGTGGCGAGCGCGCGACACGCGACATCGTCTCGCGCGCCATCTATGCCGAAATGCGCGCCGGGCGCACCACGCCGAACGGCGGAGTCTGGCTGTCGATGGCACATCTTGGCGCCGACAATGTGCGGCGTCAGTTCAAGGGCATGGTCGAGCGCTGCGCGGATTGCGGCTTCGATCTCGCGGGAGGCCGCGTCGAAGTCGTTCCGACCGCGCACTACATGATGGGCGGCGTCGAATTCGCCGGCGATTGCACGACGGCGTTGAAGGGATTGTTCGTTGCCGGCGAGGACTCCGGCGGAGTACACGGCGCGAACCGCCTGGGTGGCAACGGCGTGGCGAATTCGACCGTCTTCGGTGGGATCGCCGGCGACGCGATGGCGGCGTGGGTCGCCGCCGAAGGCTCGTTTCGGCCGCCCGATGTACGTGCGATCGAGGCCGCGATCGACCGCGCCGAGCGCCCGTTTCATTCGGGAGAGGTGAGCGACCTCGAAGTGATCCGGGAACAGTTGCACACGACCATGTGGGACGACGCGGGCATCGTTCGCGACGCCGCCAGCCTTACGCGCGCGGCTGCCGCGCTCGACGCGCTCGCGCAACAGCTTGGAGGCTACGCGCTGCCGAGCGCGGCGCGCGACCGCGCGTTCAACCTGACCTGGCATGATTGGCTCAACCTGACCAACCTCGTCGCGGTCAGCCGGGCGATCGTTCGCGCCGGCACCGCGCGCGAGAACTCGCGCGGCGCGCATTTTCGCGCTGATTTTCCCGAGCCCGGGGAGCTTTCGACATCGACGTTTATCCGTATCCGCGATCACGCTGGCGCGCTCGAAGTCGAGGCCGTCCCGGTGCGGTTCACCCGCGTCCAGCCGGGGGCGACGCTCCTCGCAAGCTGACGGCGCAAAGCGCCGGCCTGTCATCGCCTTGTCACAGTCGCCCGTGACAATGTCGGCTAACCAAACAAGACAGGGCCCGCGATATGTATATCAAGCGTCATATGACAGCGTTTCTCGGAGTGGCGGTCGTCGCCTTCGGCCTCGAAGCGCAAGCCGTCGACATCACCGGCGCCGGCGCGACTTTTCCCTATCCGATCTACGCGAAGTGGGCCGACGCCTACAAGCAGAAGACCGGTATTGGTCTCAACTATCAATCGATCGGCTCGGGCGGCGGCATCGCCCAGATCAAGGCCAAGACGGTCGACTTCGGCGCCTCCGACATGCCGCTCAAGCCCGAAGATCTGCAGCAGTCGGGCCTGATGCAGTTTCCGGCGATTATCGGCGGCGTCGTTCCCGTGGTCAATCTCGAAGGCATCGCCCCCGGCCAGCTCAAGTTCACGGGCGCGGTTCTGGGCGACATTTTCCTTGGCAAGATCAAGAGCTGGAACGACAAGGCGATTGTCGACCTGAATCCGGGCGCCAGGCTGGCCGCCGATCCGATCACCGTCGTGCGCCGTTCCGACGGCTCGGGCACCACCTTCATCTGGACCGATTACCTTTCCAAGGTGAACCCCGAATGGAAAGAGAAGGTTGGCTCCAGCACCGCCGTCGCCTGGCCGGAAGGTGTGGGCGGCAAGGGCAATGAGGGCGTCGCGGCATACGTGCAACGGATCAAGGGTTCGATCGGTTACGTCGAGTACGCCTACGCCAAGAAGAACAAGATGAGCTACGCTTCGGTAAAAAACAAGGATGGCCAATTCGTGGAGCCGGACGACGAGTCCTTCCAGGCTGCAGCCGCGTACGCCGACTGGAAGAACGCGCCGGGCTTCTATCAGATTCTTACCGACCAGCCCGGAAAAACGAGCTGGCCGATCACCGGCGCGAGTTTCATCCTGATGCAACAGAAGCAGGACAAGCCGCAGAATGCCACCGAAGTGCTCAAGTTCTTCGACTGGGCGCTGAAGAGCGGTCAGAAGATGGCATCCGAGCTCGACTACGTGCCGCTGCCCGACAGCCTGACCAAGGTCATCGCCGACGCCTGGCGCGCGCAGCTCAAGGACGGATCCGGCAAATCAGTCTGGAATTAGCGGCAGCCGCAGTAGGCCTCACAACGCGCGGTCCCGCAGCGGGCAAAGACGCGCACGCAACTCGCAGCATCCCGGCCGCGGCCCCGCGGCCGGCGCATTTCCGGTCAAGGGCAGTATCATGACGGCCACTTCCGCTTCGATGGCACTGCCTGGCCCGATGGATCTACGCGCCGAATCGCGCGGACAGCGCGAACCGAATCCGCCCGCCCGCCGACACGCGGCGGCGCCCTGGCAGGACTGGGTGTTCGAACGCGCAACCATGCTGTTCGCGGTGCTGGTGCTGGCGATGCTGCTCGGCATCCTCGGCGCATTGACGTACGCGGCGCTGCCGGCGCTTGAAAAATTCGGATTCGGGTTCTTCTTCACCAATGTCTGGGACCCGGTCAAGAGCCAATTCGGGGCGCTCGCCCCGATTTACGGAACGCTCGTGACATCGGCCATCGCCTTGCTGATCGGCGTCCCCGTGAGCTTCGGCATCGCGCTATTCCTCACCGAAATGTGTCCGCCTATCCTCAAGCGTCCGTTGGGCACGGCGGTCGAGCTCCTGGCGGCCATCCCGTCGATCATTTACGGCATGTGGGGCCTGTTCGTGTTCGCACCGCTGTTCGGCGACTACGTGCAGCCGCTGCTGCAAAAAATCTTCGGCAACCTCTGGATATTGGGTCCGCTTTTCAAAGGTGCTCCGAACGGCATCGGCATGCTCTCCGCGGGCATCATTCTCTCGGTGATGGTGATTCCCTTTATTTCGTCGGTGATGCGCGACGTGTTCGAGATCGTCCCGCCGGTGTTGAAGGAGTCCGCGTACGGCATCGGATGCACGACTTGGGAAGTGGTGCGCAACGTGGTGCTTCCTTACACCAAGGTCGGCGTCATCGGAGGAATCATGCTCGGGTTGGGCCGCGCGCTGGGCGAGACCATGGCGGTGACCTTCATCATCGGCAATGCCTACCGCATCAGCAGCTCGCTGTACGAGCCCGGCAACTCCATTGCGTCGGCATTGGCGAACGAATTCAACGAGGCTGCGGACCCGGTCCATCGCGCGTCGCTGATCACGCTTGGACTGGTATTGTTCGTGCTGACCTTGATCGTGCTTTCATTGTCGCGCCTGCTCATTGCGCAGCTGGCCAAGGGTGAGGGTCGGCGGACATGACGACCGCGACCGTCGACCGGGCAGCGTCCGGGCGCTACAGAAAGCGCCTGTTCGTCAACCGTTTCAATCTTGCCATGTCCCTCGCCACGATGGCATTCGGCATGGCGTTCCTGCTGTGGATACTTACGGTGCTCTTCGCCAATGGATTTGCGGCGCTTGCACCGTCGCTTTTTACCCAGATGACGCCGCCGCCAGGCTCCGCGGGCGGGTTGCTCAACGCCATCTTCGGCAGCGTCGTGATTGTCGGCGTCGCAACGTTCATCAGCACGCCGATCGGCATCCTAGCTGGCATTTATCTCGCTGAATTCGGCAAGGACGGCTGGCTCGCGAGCGTGACGCGATTCATCAACGATATCCTGCTGTCTGCCCCTTCGATCGTGATAGGCCTCTTCGTTTACACGGTCTACGTCGCGCAGGTCGGGCATTTCTCCGGCTGGGCCGGCTCGGCGGCGCTGGCGCTGATCGCCATTCCGGTGGTGGTACGAACGACCGAGAATATGCTGCATCTGGTTCCGAGCAGCCTGCGCGAGGCGGCGATCGCGCTTGGGGCGCCGATGTGGAAGGTGATCCTGATGGTCACGCTCAAGGCGGTGCGCGGGGGCGTGATCACCGGAGTGTTGCTGGCAGTGGCGCGGATGTCGGGCGAGACTGCGCCCTTGTTGTTCACCGCGCTCAACAATCAATTCTGGAGCGTGAACATGGACCAGCCGATGGCCAACCTGCCGGTGGTGATCTTCCAGTTCGCGATGAGTCCGTTCGAAGACTGGAAGACGCTTGCCTGGGCGGGCGCGCTGCTGATCACGCTAGCGGTGCTCACGATCAACATCCTGGCGCGCACCTTCTTCCGCCAGTCGGCGGTCAGATAGAGGCAAAGGATTTCCGGTGGAGAGCGCGATGAACTTCGAAACGGTTGCGACACGGCCGGAAAAGCAGAACGCATTGCTGCCGGCGGCGTCGCCCAAGATGTCCATCAAGGGGCTCGATTTCTACTACGGCAAGTTCCAGGGCCTGAAGGACATCAACCTGAACATCGCGGAACGGCGGGTAACCGCGTTCATCGGTCCGTCGGGATGCGGCAAGTCGACGCTGCTGCGGACGTTGAACCGGATGTATTCGCTCTATCCCGGGCAGCGGGCGATCGGCGAGATCATGTTCAACGGCGCCAACATCCTCGACGCGGGTACCGACCTCAACTTGCTGCGGGCCCAGGTGGGCATGGTATTTCAGAAGCCGACGCCGTTTCCGATGTCGATTTATGACAACATCGCGTTTGGCGTGAGGTTGTATGAATCCTTAAGCCAGCGGCAGATGGATGAGCGTGTCGAATGGGCGTTGAGCAAGGCAGCGATGTGGCAGGAAGCAAAGGACAAGCTCAAGCAGAGTGGCATGGCGCTCTCCGGCGGGCAGCAGCAGCGTCTGTGCATTGCCCGCGCGGTCGCGGTGAAGCCTGAGGTGTTGCTGCTCGACGAGCCGACGTCGGCGCTGGACCCGATCTCGACCGCAAAGATCGAGGAGCTGATCAGCGAGCTCAAGACCGACTACACCATCGCGATCGTCACCCACAATATGCAGCAGGCGGCGCGGGTATCCGATTTCACGGCTTACATGTATCTGGGAGAATTGATCGAATTCAGCGCCACCGACGAGATCTTCATCAAACCCAAGCGCAAGGAAACCGAGGATTACATCACCGGCCGCTTCGGCTGACCCGGCCGTTTCGACCGGCTTGCGACCTCGAGCATCACCACGGAGTTACGCGTGAACGAACACACTTCGAAGCAGTTCGATGTCGAGATGGAGGGGATACGCTCCGGCGTTCTGCTGATGGGCGGCCTGGTCGAGACGCAGATTGCACGCGCCATCGCGGAGCTCGAGTCGCCCGACCTCGATCTGATCGACGCGGTCGCCACCGACGAACTGGCGATCAATCAGATGCAGGTGGACCTCGACCAGCAGTGCAGTCAGATCATCGCCAAGAGGCAACCCGCGGCGATCGACCTCAGAATGGTGATGACGGTGGTCAAGGTCGTCAACGAGCTGGAGCGTATCGGCGACGAAATCAAGAAGATCGCCTACAAGGCGCATCAGATGCAGCGCCCCGAAGGCTTGTCCAATGTGCGCTTCCACGAGATCACCCGCGCCGCGAAGCTTGCCGAGGACAACCTCCAGCTCGCGCTCGACGCCTTTGCCCGTCTCGATGTCAAAGCGGCTGCGCAAGTGATCAGCGACGACGAGGCGATCGATGCCGCATTCCTGGCGATCCTGCGCCAGCTGATCAGCTACATGATGGAAGATCCGCGCACGATCACGCCGGCGCTCGAGATCGTGTTCATCGCCAAGTCGATCGAGCGCGTCGGCGACCACGCGAAAAACATCGCCGAGAACGTCGTTCATGTCGTCAAGGGCAAGGATGTGCGCCACGCCACCGCGGAGCAGATCCGTGCCGAGGTCGCCGAGTGAGCTCGACTGGGAAGATGCGATCAGGGATAAGACCTGGATCCCGGCGATGAGCACGTCGATCCTGGTCGTCGAGGACGAGCCCGCGATCCAGGAATTGCTGCGACTGAGTCTCGAGGACGCGGGCTTTACCGTGCGCACCGTTGCCGACGCGGAAAGCGCGCAAGCGCAGATCAAGAGCGCGCTGCCGGACCTGATACTTCTCGACTGGATGCTGCCAGGACAATCGGGGCTCGCATTTGCGCGGACCTTGCGCGGCGATGCGCGTACGCGTGAGCTTCCGATCATCATGGTGACCGCGCGCGGCGACGAGGCCGACCGCATCTCGGGTCTCGAGGCGTGGGTCGACGATTACGTGACCAAGCCGTTCTCACCGCGCGAGCTCAAGGCGCGAATCAAGACGGTATTACGCCGCCGCGCGCCGGAGTCGGCGCAGGAGGTGCTGACCGTCGGCGCGCTGACGCTCGATCCCTCCACGCATCGGGTCACTGCCGATGGCTTGGCCGTCGAGCTCGGTCCGACAGAATTTCGGCTGCTCAAGTTCTTCATGGCGCGTCCGGAGCGCGTGCACAGCCGTACGCATCTGCTCGACCAGGTCTGGGGCGATCACGTCTACATCGAGGAGCGGACAATCGACGTTCACATTCGCCGCTT
>JADGRP010000281.1 GCA_017880805.1 Burkholderiales bacterium | reverse complement strand
GACCAGTCCGGCAATTTCGTCATCATGGCGGTGCTCGGCGGCATGCGCTCGTTCTGGGGGCCGCTGATCGGCGCCGCGATATTTGTCGTGCTGCAGGATTACGTGTCCAGTCATACCGAAAATTGGATGTCCTTCATCGGGCTTTTCTTCGTGCTCGTCGTGCTGTTCTTTCCGCGCGGCGTGCTTGGCGTCATTCGAAGAAAGGCGGCGTCGTGAGCCTGCTGGACGTGCGCAAGGTCTCACAGCATTTCGGCAGCCTGATCGCGGTCAACGGTGTCTCGCTGACGGTCGAGCCGGGAGAGCTGCGCGCGATCATCGGGCCGAACGGGGCCGGAAAGACGACGTTCTTCAACCTGATCAGCGGCTTCTTCCCGCCGACATCGGGCACGATCGTGTTCGGCGGCGCCGATGTCACCGCGTTACCCGCGCACAAGCGCGTCGCAATGGGCATGGCGCGAACGTTCCAGATCACGGAGATTTTTCCGGAGCTGACGGTGCGCGAGAACCTGCGTATCCCGGTCGAAGTTGCCGCCGGCCTGCGTCTTCGTCCGTGGCTCTCGCGCAGCGCCGACGGCGAGATTCGGGCGCGCATCGGCGAGCTGATGGACATGAGCGGCTTGACCGCCAAGGCCGACCGCATGGTCGGCGAGCTCGCTCATGGCGATCAGCGCGCGACCGAGATCATGATGTCGCTGGCGCTCAAGCCTCGGCTGCTGCTGCTCGACGAGCCGACCGCGGGCATGGGCGACCAGGAGACCTACGACATCACCAGGCTCATACGCCGCCTGCACCGCGAGCAGAAGCTCACCATCGTTCTGATCGAGCACGACATGCGCGTCATATTCCATCTCGCCGACCGCATCATGGTGCTCGCCGAGGGTTCGGTGCTCGACGAGGGCACCGCCGACGAGATCGCGAAAAGCGAGCGCGTGCAGACGGCATACCTGGGCAAGGCAGCATGAACGCACTCGAAGCGGAAGGGCTCCACACCTTCTACGGCAAGAGCCACATTCTGCACGGGGTGGGGCTCACCGTCGGCGAGGGAGAGATCGTCACCCTGCTCGGCCGCAATGGCGCGGGCAAGACGACGACGCTGCGAAGCCTGATGGGGCTTACGCATGCCACAGAAGGGACCGTGCGCATCTTCGGCGCGACGACGACCGATTGGCCGCCGTACCGTATCGCTGCTCTTGGCGTCGGTTACGTGCCCGAGGGACGGCGCATTTTTGCGAACCTTACCGTCGACGAGAACCTTAAGGTGCCGCTCGAGCGTCCGGGTCCATGGACGATGCAGAGAATCTACGAGCTTTTTCCGCGCCTCGCGATGCGCAAGGCGAACAAGGGCCGCCAACTTTCCGGCGGCGAGCAGGAGATGCTTTCCATCGGCAGGGCGCTTCTGCTCAACCCGAAGCTGCTGCTGCTCGATGAGCCCTCGCAAGGTCTCGCTCCGCTGATCGTACAGAACGTTTTCGATGTCATCGTCGCGATGCGCAAGGAAGGAATGTCGGTCTTGCTCGTCGAGCAGAACGTGCGTGCTGCCGTCGAGATCGCCGACCGCGCGTACGTATTGGACGACGGCCGCGTGGTTTACGAGGGCCTCGCCGCGGAATTCGCCAAAGACGAGGAGCGCGTGCGCGCGCTTGCGGGCGCCAGCGCCGAGAAGTGGGAGGCGGTGGAGTAGTACAGGCGCGTCGCGGTGACGGGCGAATGTGCCACGTCTCAGGTGAGCTGCCGGCGGCACTGCGCCGTAATGCTAGGCTGCCCGCAGGCACGCGATCGTCGCGTCGATCAGCTTGCGTGAAATACTGACCGGTCCCGGCAGCTGCGGTAGCGCGTCGAGCGTGAACCATTGGACGTCGGCAATCTCCGCGTCGCAGGGACGAGCCTCGCCACTGAGATATTCGGCATTGAACGCCATCATCAGCGAGTGCGGAAACGGCCAGGACTGGCTGGCGAAATAGCGTAGCTGGTCGACTTCGATGCCGACCTCCTCGCGTACTTCACGATGAATGCAATCCTCGATCGATTCGCCAGGCTCGACAAAACCTGCGAGGGCACTGTAGGTTGCCGCCGGGAAGCGGTTGGCGCGTGCCAGCAGCAGCTCGCGTCCGCGCGTGACGAGCACCATCATCGCCGGCGACACACGCGGATAGACCACGTATCCGCACGCCGGGCACTGCTTGGCGCGTTCGTCCGGCTTGTCCAGCGTGGGCGTCCCGCAGCGGCCGCAGTAGCGATGGCTGCGGTCCCATTCGATAACCTGGGAAGAGCGGCCGGCGAGCGCGAGAAGCGGGTCGGGGATCTGCAAGAACAGCGAGCGCAGCCCACGCCACTGCCAGCCCACGGGCTCGGGGACGTCGGCGCTGACGCGCAGCGCGATGCTATCGATCCCCTGGTATCGGCCGAGGTAATGACGTGCGCCGTCTATGCCCAGCCGCATGACATCGGAGAGTGTCGGCAGCGTCGGTGGGTCGCTGTTGCGCGTAAGAATCTTGTCGTCACGCCACACAAAGCAGAGCGACGCGGCGGCGAGTTCCGTGGGCAGAGCGGCGCCGGGCTCGAAGCCGGCGGGCGTATTCATGGTGCGCGGACTAGCGGAGGAATCGTTCATCCTTGCCGATGACGGTCAGCTCGACGAACTTCGATCCATTGTGACTCGCCGGCGAGAAGGTGACCCAGTAGCCTCCAAGGTCGAGATCGCGGATCGTCTCCATGGCGCCGACGAATTTCTCGCGCGTAAGGTCGTTGCCCGAACGACGCAGACCCTCGACTAGAACCTTGGCGGCAATGAATCCTTCCAGGCTGGTGAACGAGTAATCCTGCTTGCCGGTAGCAGCTTCGAGAAGTGTCTGATATTCCTTCACGATGGGAACGCCGATGTTCCATGGGAATGGGACCACCTGCGAGACGGCGACGCCGCGACCATCGGGTCCGGTCTCCTTGGCAAGCGCCTTGCTGCCGACGAAGGAAACGTTCATGAACTGCGGATTGAAGCCGCCGGCACGCATCGCCTTGATGAACGCGGCGCACGACTTGTAGGCCGAGATCATGATGACCGCCTGCGGCTCGACCTTGCCGATCGAATTTACCGCTGCCGCGACGTCGACGGTGTTGCGCTCGACCGTGCCCGTGGCCACGATCTTGATTTTTCGCCGCTCCATCGCCCTTTCGACGCCGAGCAGGCCCGCCTTGCCGTAATCGTCGTTCTGATAAAAGACGGCGATCTTGTCGAGGGCCTGACCGGTCATCTGGCCGACGATCTTTTCTGTCTCGTCGAAGTAGCTTGCGCGGATATTGAAGATGTAGCGGTTGACCGGCGTCCGCAGCGACTCGGCGCCGGTGAACGGCCCAACGAAGGGGACGCGCGCAGCAGTGAATATCGGCTTGGAGGCATTCGACGTCGGCGTGCCTACGTAACCGAACAGCAGGAAGACGCCATCGTCGATCAGCTTCTTGGTGTTGGCCGCTGCCCGGTCGCTTTCGTAGCCGTCGTCAAGCGAGCGCAGCTCGATCTTGCGCCCGTTGATGCCTCCAGCAGCATTCACGACACGGAAGTATGCCGCCGCGCCGGCGCGCATCTCCGTTCCAAGCTCGGACGCCGCGCCGGAAAACGCTGCCGACTGGCCGATGAGGATGGACGTCGGCGTGACACCGGGTTCGGCGTGAAGCGCGCCCGCCATAATGGCGAGCATGAGGGTGGCTGTTCGCAACATGGATCGTGACCGTGTTCTTGTTCCCGGCGCGGGTTTCCAAAAGGCGCGCGTGACCAGAAATGCGGGGCGATGTTCCGTTCCGCAAGCTGTTCCCATCATAGGGGTTTCCGAGGTAGAGCGAAACACCGCAATGCAACATCGGCGGCCGGTCATCATGTAGGGCACAGCGTATAATCCTGCCGATCGAAGTTGTGCCCGGATCGAATCCATGGAAGCCGAACGTGTCAACCAGATCGCCAATCTGCTGTCCGATCTTCAGCAGCGTGCGGCCGATCTGCGGAGGTATCTTTGACTTCGATACGAAGGCGACGCGGCTGGACGCGGTTGTGCGCGAGATCGAGGATCCCAAGATCTGGGAAGATCAAAAGCGGGCACAGGAGCTCGGCAAGGAAAAGAAACAGCTCGATGGCGTCGTCGGCACGCTGACCAACCTTGATGGTCGCCTCAAGGACAGCACCGAGCTCTTTGCACTGGCTCGCGCCGAGGCAGACGATGCCACGCTCGACGCCGTCGCGTCCGACGCGGCGGCTCTGCAGCGAACGGTCGCCGATCTCGAGTTCCGTCGGATGTTCCACGACCCGATGGATCCCAACCCGTGTTTCATCGACATCCAGGCAGGCAGCGGCGGCACCGAGGCGCAGGATTGGGCGTCGATGCTGCTGCGCATGTACGTTCGCTACTGCGAGCGCAAGGGCTACCAGGTGGACGTCATGGAGGAATCAGCGGGCGAAGTCGCCGGCATCAAGAGCGCCACCGTCAAGGTCACCGGCGACTACGCGTATGGCTATCTGCGCACGGAGACCGGCGTGCACCGCCTGGTGCGCAAGAGCCCGTTCGACTCCAACGCGCGCCGGCACACGTCCTTCGCGAGCGTCTTTGTCTATCCCGAAGTCGACGACACCATCGAAGTCGATATCAATCCCGCGGATCTGCGCATCGACACTTTCAGGGCTTCCGGCGCGGGCGGCCAGCACATCAACAAGACCGACTCCGCGGTACGCATCACGCATCTTCCAACCAACATCGTCGTGCAATGCCAGAGCGACCGCTCGCAGCATCGCAATCGCGCCGAGGCGATGGCCATGCTCAAGTCGCGGCTCTATGATCTCGAGCTGCGCAAGCGCCAGACCGAGCAACAAAAGCTGGAGGACGCCAAGACCGACATCGGATGGGGTCACCAGATCCGCTCGTACGTCCTCGATCAATCGCGCATCAAGGATCTGCGAACCAATTACGAGGTTGGCAACACGCAGGCCGTTCTCGACGGCGGTCTCGACGACTTCATTGCCG
>JADGRP010000280.1 GCA_017880805.1 Burkholderiales bacterium | reverse complement strand
ACCGGAATGCGCAGGTTCTCGCGCACCGTCAGCTCCGGAAAAATCTCGGTGATCTGGAACGTGCGCGCCATCCCCATCGCAACGCGCTTGTGCGCGGGTAATGCGGTGACATCCGTGCCGTCGAACACGATCGTGCCCGATGTCGGCGGGAAGAAACCGCTGATCAGGTTGAAGAACGTCGTCTTTCCGGCCCCGTTGGGCCCGATGATCGCGCGCAGCTCTCCCGGCTCGACCGTCAGCGAGACACCGTCCACCGCGATCAGGCTGCCGAAATGCTGTGAGACCTTGCGCACGTCCAGCAGGCTCACGGCGCCGCCTTTCTTCGAATGATGCCAAGCACACCGCGCGGAAAGAACAGCACGACGAGCACGAAGAAAAGCCCGATGAAGGACATCCAGTTTTCGGTATGACTGGACACGTAATCCTGCAGCACGACAAATATCGCGGCGCCGATCAGCGGCCCCCAGAACGAGCGCATGCCGCCGAGCACCGCCATGATGACGAAATTGCCGGACTGGTCCCAGCGAAGCGCACGCGGATCGGTGAAGTTGTTGAGCAGCGCGTAGAGCGTGCCGGCAAGCGCGACGAACAAGCATGAGATCACGAACGACAGCCAGATATGCTGCTCGACCGGAATGCCGAGGAAGCGTGCCCGGCGTTCGTTTTCGCGTATCGCGAGCAAGGTCCTGCCGAATGGCGAGCGCAGGAGCACCGCCATGATGCCGACTGCCGCAGCGAACAGGACCAGCGTGAAATAGTAGAAGGCCTTGTCATTGCCGGCGATGTCGATGTTGGCGAAGCCCAGGTTCAGCGCCTGCCGGCTCCAACCGGTCAGGCCATCGTCGCCGCCGGTGACCGAGTTCCAGCGGAAGGCGATGAAAAAGAACACCTGACCGAAGGCAATCGTCACCATGGCGAAGTAAACGCCACGCAGCTTGACGATCAACGCGCCGATGAGCGCTGCGGCGATTGCTCCGACAGCGACGCCGACCAGGACGCCCAGCGGAGTGCTGGGCACAAGGTATTTGAGGGTCATGCCGACACCGTAGGCGCCCAGCCCGAAATAGGCGGCGTGCCCGAAGGAAAGCACGCCGGTGAAACCCAGCAGGAAATTGAGCGACATGGCGGCCAGTCCGAGCACGAGAACGCGGCTGCCGAGCTCCGTATATCCTCCAAGTGCGCCCATCCAGTACGGCATCGTGAGCAGCAGCAGCCAGATGAGGATTGCAGTCGTCGTCCGATTCAGCCCGCTCAATGGATTCTTCCTTCCTCGCCGAGCAGGCCGCGTGGCCTGACCAACAGCACAAGGCCCATCATCACGTACATAACCGCTTCGGTTGCCGAAGGGAAAAACACAGTCGTGATACCCGAGGCGACGCCGATCAGAAGCCCACCGAGAAGCGTGCCCGGCAGGCTGCCGAGACCGCCGACGATAATCGCGACGAAGCTGGGCATGATGAGCGACGTGCCAATCGTGGGCTGCAGCCCGAGCATTCCCGCTGCCAGCACGCCGGCCAGGCCGGCGAGGTAAATGCCGAGGCCGAAATTGAGGTTGCGCAAAATGCGCACATTGACGCCCAGAACGGACACCGTTTCCAGATCGAGCGTGCCGGCGCGGATACGCATGCCGAGACGCGTACGGTTGAGAATGACGAACAGGCCGGCGACCGCGACCGCGACCAGCGCAACCATGAACAAGCGATACCCTGTCAGGAAGAACATCTCGTTGGAGAGCGGCGTCGCGAGCCAGCCGGGAATCGGATACGGCAAGCTTTGCGCGCCCCAGATGAAGCGCGTGCCGTCCTCGAAAATGTAGGCGAGCCCGAAAGTGAGCAGGAGGCTATAGAGTGGATCGCGCCCGTAGACCCGGCGGATCAAAACGCGTTCGACGACGAGGCCGAGCGCCGCCGTGAGGAACGGCGCCACGAGAAGGCCGCCCCAGAAGCCAATGTAGGGCATGAGCGTATACGCGATGTAGGCGCCAATAGCGAGAAATCCGCCGTGCGCGAAATTGATTACTCCGCTGAGATTCAGGATCAACGAGAGGCCGAGCGCCATCAACGCGTAGAACGCGCCGACGATCAGCCCGTTAAAGATGTTGAACAGGATGAGCTGCGTCATTCGCTGTTTCGTCCTCTAGGCGAACGCGCATGCGCGAAGTCCGCTCGATGCCTCGGCATCTTAAATCCACTCGCCTCGAAAAGCGCGCTGCCGCTTGCCGTGCTTCAACCGTGCGCGCGTCACCAGTGCGGCGCGCGCACGGTTTGCCCTTAGGCGGGCCAGGTCATCTTGCAGCCTGAATCTTCCACCGGCCCCGCGGCTTCGACGCCCTTCACGAGCGAAGTCACCTTGAACAGGTCGTCGGGCTCGCTACCCTTTGCCTGCGCATCGCCGTCATAGAGCGTCCCCATGAGCTGATGGTCGCCGGCGCGATAAAATGGCGCTTCCGGCATCAGGCCGACTTCCGGCGGCAGCTTCATGCCCTCGAGCGCTTTGGCCATCTTGCGTGCGTCGAGCGATTTCGCCTGGTTCGCGGCGAGCGCGCAGCTCCACGTCGAGACGAATCCGAACCAGGTGCGCGCAGTCGGCACCCTGCCGGTCACTTTCTTGGTGGCAGCGACGAATTCGGCGACGTGGGCTACGCCCGGCTGCTTCCAGTACCACTCGAAGACCCAGCTTCCGACGCGCGCCTCGGGCGGCAGTCCCTGAAGCGCCTCCAGCTCCTGCTGCGAACCGGCAAGGTGCAGCCGCTTGTCGAGCCCGAACTGCACCGCTTGCTTGAGCGCATTGATCATGTCGTCGCCTTGAACCAGGAAAACGATGACGTCGGGGCTCGCCGATTGCGCCTTGATGAGGTAAGACGAGAAATCAGTGGTACCGAGCGGTGTCAAATCGGCGCCGGACTTGATGCCGCCAAGTTTAGCCGCAGCTTTCTCGAGACCTGCTTGCAGCGTGTGGCCGAAGGCATAGTCGGGAGTGATGTAGTACCACTTCTTTCCGGCGTTCTTGATCATCGGGGCGGCGACCGCGTTGGCTTCCATCGTCGTGTTGTTGCACACGCGGAACACGTTCCAATGGCAGGTTGCGCCGGTTATGCCGTCGGTATGGCCACCGGGCACGATGTGCAAGACGCCCTTTTCGTTGCTGACCTGCGCCATCGCCAACGCAAGCGCCGAGTTCACGTTGCCGACCAGGAAATTGACGTTGTCGCGCTCGATGAGCTTGCGCGCCTTCTGCACGGCGGTGCCCGCATCGCCGCTGGTGGAATCTTCGACCAGAAGCTCGACCTCGCGTCCGAGGATGCCGCCCTTCTTGTTGATCTGGTCGACGGCAAGCTGGCAACCGACCAGCTCGTTCTTGCCGACCGCCGCGTAAGTGCCCGTCAACGGATTATCGAGACCGATCTTGACCGTGTCGGCCGCGCGCGCGGTGATCACGAACGGTCCGGCCAACTGCACGGCGCCGACCGCGGCTGCCGCCTTGATGATCGTACGGCGGCTCATCTTAGTTGAAGACTTCTCATTGCTCATCTGCCTACTCCTCCAATTGTCGAGGCTGCTTCGACGGTGTCGCGTGGCGCAACGCCGACGAATCCAGCCTTATTTAAGTTCCGGTTTCAGGTGCCCTCATTTACCCAATGGCGGTATCGGGATAACACCCGGAAAAACGTACGCCTGCAGAAGAGCAATCAGACCGATCACCGCAGCGCCAGCGATTGAGTACCAGAACACCGTCCGGAAGATGGGCCCCAGCGCATGTGTCCGCTCCTTCGGATCGTCGTAGCACGCCGCGCAGGCTACCATGATGGACTGGGCGTCGATCATCTTGCCCATGACACCACCCGTCGAGTTTGTCGCCACGATCAGAATCTCATTCAGGTGCAACTGCTGAGCGGTGATTCGCTGCAAACTGCCGAAAAGGGCGTTGGAGGCAGTGTCGGAGCCGGTGAGGAACACACCGAGCCAGCCCAGATATGCGGCGAAGAAGGGGTACATAAAGCCCGCTCCCGTGAACGCGAGGCCGAGGACTGCGTCGGTACCGGCATAACGTGTCAGGAAACCGAGTCCAAGCACCTGGCCAATCACCAGGACCGGAATCTTCATGCGTTGCAAGGTCCGAATGAAGGAGTCTTTCCACTGCACCGGGCTCAGTTTGAGAACCAACCCGGACAGAATTGCCGCGACGAACACGCCCGTTCCGGCGGCCGACAGCCAGTTGATGATGAACTTCGCGGCCTCCGGCTTGGCGTTGATCGGGGCCACCGGCGGCATCCGTTGCACTAGATTGTTCAATGACGGCATGTCCCAAACCGGCAGCGAGAGCGTGCCCGCGAATGGCGAGCCGAGGAGCGTCGTGGCGAAGGTGACGCCGGAGAAGAGGTTGTTAAGGTATTTCTTGAAGTCCGGCAAACCCCAAAGGGCACAGCATAGAATCAATATCACCCATGGCAGCCACGCGTACACCGTTTCGCCTGTTGTGTAGCGGTATTTCCATTCGCTGGTATCGGTGGTCGCAGTCGCGGTGCTCTTGCCGGCTTTGGCCAGCGCATCGCGTTCTGACTTCAAGAGAAAGCGGGTCTTCGGATGCCAGACGAAGCGCAGGAAGAGCGCCGTGCACACGACCGAGAACACACCGGAGACCACGTCGGTCATCAAGTGAAATGAGTTGCTTCCCGAGGCAAGGAACTGCATGCCCGCAAACGTACCTCCCGCGCACAGCGCCGCGGGCCATACTTCGAACGCTTCCTTCCAGGTCCCGCCTTCCATCTTCACGAACGTGACGACAAGCCAGAACGGAACCAGAATCGATATCCACGGCAGCTGCCGACCAGCCATGGCGGAGAGCGTGACCTGGTCCAACCCGCTCACGGCAGCCAGCGTCACGATCGGCGTGCCGATGGCGCCCCAAGCTACCGGCGCGGTGTTGGCCAGGAGATTAAGGACTGCAGACTGGAAGGGTTTGAAGCCCAATCCCACCATCACCGCACCGGCGATGGCCACCGGTGTCCCGAAGCCAGAGGTTCCCTCGATGATCGCCCCGAACGAAAACGCGATAAGCACGCACTGCAGGCGCCGGTCGAACGAGATGTGAACGATGGACTCCTTCACGATCTCGAACTTGCCGCTCACCACGCTCATTGTGTACAGGAACATCGCGGCCAGGACGATCCAGATGATTCCCAGGAACCCCGAGAGCGTCCCGAGCGCAAAAGCCGAGACGGCCGAGGTAATCGGCATGTTGAAGACCACGCAGGAGACCAGGAATGCCGCGATGACGCCAAAGAAGGCTGCATAGGGCGCGGAAATACCGAGGTGTACGTTGCCCTCTGAATCACGGTGGCGGTGCAGGGCAATGAAGTACAACAGTACAGCGATTGGGATCGCTGCCACGATGGTGGAGAGGAACACGTTCCCCATCGGGTCATAGCTTTGTTGGTACATGAGCCCCCCTATTGATTGAACCGCATACCCGCAATTGCCTCAGGCACAAATCGGCTGCCGATGCTGACTCCCTGATACAGATACAGACCCCCATTGGAACTGGCACGGCAATGAAACGATGCCAAGACTTTCGTTACCGGCGTCGTGGCGAGCTCGCGCTGCAGAATGCGGGCTCGAACGCATGTCGCGGCAAGACGCCGTGTCCTGATCGTCAACGCCACCGGCGCGCAATCCAGCAACGCCGCATATGTTCTTTGATGCTGAGAAAGCCGGGCGCGCCGAGCTACACGACGACCGAACAAGCGCGAGCAGAGTCGACAAGAGCTGCTTGCCGAATCGTTCATATCCGCCGGAGGGTCCGTGCTTCAAACGTCGCGATTCCGGGGACGCCCGGCGCTACGCCGCCCACGACGGTACCCGGTGCGGCCTTCAGCGATTCGCGCCGAGAGCGCCGAACGCGCGGGATCGGACGTCGCCAGCGCGAAGGATTTGCGAGTCATCACTCCTCCAAAGTGAACAGCGTCTGCGCGCCGATCTTGGGGCTTGCCGCCCCTTTCTTCCGTGCGGCCACGACAGTGCACAACGCGAAAATCACGCAAGCGTTACCGCGGCTGGGTCGAAGTGTATACCCGGAGGTTCTGCCGCGTCCACGGCCACCGAGACCGTTCCACCGCGCCGGACGGCAGTGGTCTGCGGCGACGAGCCGCTCATCCCTCATCGACCGGTCCAAGCAGCAAGCTCTGCTAGAATTAACAACCGCAGTCGGAGTCTCATTCCAGGTGCTTGACCGCCTAATCATCGTCCTTACGCTGGTGTTGCTCGGCGGCGTCGCGTTCGCGCAGCAGGCTCCCCCACCTCCGCCGTCGGCCGGGACGACTGTGCCCGCCGTGACGCCCGGCCTGACGCCCGACCTGGCAGAGGCGACGCGCATGATCCAGGATGGGCAATACTTGTCGGCACGGGTCAAGATCGATGCCGCGATTGCCGCGAACGCCAAGAATCCGCAAGCGCGTTTCCTGCGCGGCGTCGTGGAAGCCGACGAGAACGAGCCCGACTCCGCGCTGGCAACTTTCCAGGCGCTCACCGAAGATTTTCCCGAGCTGCCGGAGCCGTACAACAATATGGCGGTGATCTGGGCGCAGCGAGGGCAATACGAAAAGGCGCGCTCCGCGCTCGAGTCGGCGATCGCGTCGAATCCCAACTATGCGATTGCCCACGAAAACCTCGGCGACATCTACAGTCGTCTCTCCGGCGCGGAATACGATCGCGCCGTCGCAATCGACAAGACCAACAAGAGCGCCCAGGCCAAGCTCGTCCTGGTCCGTCAGCTATACGCGGTGGCGCCCTCCAGCAACGCACCGGTTCTTGCGGTGCCGGTGCCGAAGCCGGCGGCCACGCCCAAGCCAAAAAAATAGCGCGGCGCAAGCGCTTCTTGCGCGCCGTCGCACACCCCAAGCGCAACCCAATCACGCAAAGGAGTCATCCATGCCACTTCGTAACTTGCTACTGCTCGCCGCCAGTCTGGTTTTCGGGGCCGCTCAGGTTCAAGCCGCCAATCCTCAGGTCGATCTCGATACCAGTGCCGGCAAGATCAGAATCGAGCTCTACCCTGACGCCGCGCCGAAGACAGTCGAAAACTTTCTGACCTACGTCAAGGCCAAGCAGTACGACGGCACGCAGTTTCACCGCGTGATTCCGGGATTCATGGTTCAGGGCGGAGGGTTCACTTCGGACTTCCAGCAAAAGCCGACCCGCCCCCCGGTCCAGAACGAAGCCGAGCAGAGCAGCAAGGCCGGCCTGCTCAATGTGCCCGGCACGGTGGCGATGGCGCGCACCGGCGATCCGCATTCCGCGACGGCGCAGTTCTTCATCAATGTCGCGGACAACAAATCCCTCAATTTCAAGGAAGCATCGCAGCAGGGTTACGGCTACACGGTGTTCGGAAAAGTAATCCAGGGCATGGACGTCGTGAACAAGATCGCTACCACTCCGAGGGGTGCCGGCGGGCCTTTTCCTTCAGATGTGCCTCTGGAGCGCGTCATGCTCAAGACCGCATCGGTCGTCCAGAACTAGGCTTGCCATGGTCATCCTGCATACCAATCACGGTCCGATCACGATCGAGCTCGACCCCGCGAAGGCGCCCAAATCCGTCGCCAACTTTCTCGAATATGCTCGCGCGGGGCACTTCGACAACACGGTGTTTCACCGCGTCATCGATGAATTCATGATCCAGGGCGGCGGATTCACGCCCGACTTCAAGCAGAAGCCAACCCGGCGCGCAATCGAAAACGAAGCGAAGAACGGGCTGAAGAACAAGCGCTATACGGTCGCCATGGCGCGCACTTCCGATCCGCATTCCGCCACCGCACAATTTTTCATCAACGTCGCCGACAACGCCTTTCTCGATCACCGGTCTCCTGACGCCAACGGCTGGGGCTACTGTGTCTTCGGCCGCGTGGTTGCAGGTACCGATGTCGTCGATCACATCAAGGGCCTGCCCACCGCCAACCGCGGCTTCCACCAGGATGTGCCGGCCGAGGACGTGGTGATCGAACGCGTCGAGGAAACGGCGTAGGCGTACGCCCGACCGGCGCGACGGCGATGCCGCAGACGCTGTTCATCTCCGACCTGCACCTGTCGGCAAAGCGCCCGGAGCTCGTTGCCGCATTTCATGATTTCGTGCGCGGTCCGGCGCGAGGCGCCACGGCGCTCTACGTACTGGGCGACCTGTTCGACCTCTGGCTAGGCGACGATCAGCTGCGCGATCCGCTCGCTGCCGGCGTCGCGAATGCCTTCGCCGAGCTTGCGCGGTCGGGAACGCCAGTGTACTTGCAGCGCGGCAACCGCGATTTTCTCCTCGGCGAGCGCTTCGCCAAAGCTAGCGGCGCGACCTTGCTTGCCGACGAGGTAGTACACGACCTTCATGGCACACCGACGCTGATCATGCACGGCGATCAATTGTGCACGGACGACGTAGGCTACCAGCGCTTCCGCGCGTTCTGGCAGGACCCGATGCACCGTCGCCGCTTCCTCGCCCTGCCGTTCTTTGTCCGGCGCGGTATCGGCGCGACGTTGAGCGCCGGCAGCCGGCGCGCGATCGATAACAAGCCCGAGATAATCATGGACGTCAACACCGACGCCGTCGCCTCGGCGCTGCGCGAACGCGGCGTGACCCGCCTCATCCACGGTCACACGCATCGTCCCGCATGGCACGCGCACGACGTCGACGGGCGCGCATGCGAGCGACAGGTGCTCGCGGACTGGTACCGCAAGGCGAGTTACCTGGAAGTTTCCGAGACGGGCATGGCCGCGCGCGGGTGATTCTGACGACGCCGATCGAATTCCGGCCTACGCTACAAGCGCCTGCGCAAAATCGGCGAGGAGGTCTTCACAGTCCTCGATGCCGACGGACACACGGATCAGCGAGTCCGCGATTCCCATGCTCGCTCGCCGCTCAGCTCCCATCTCGTAATAGATGGTGTGCGCAACAGGGATCGCCAGCGTGCGATTGTCGCCGAGGTTCGACGACAGCACGACGTGCTGCAGGTGATTGAGAAAGTCGAAACAGTCGAGCTTCGGATCGAGCTCGAACGACAACAGCGCCCCGTAGGCGGCAAACAGCTCTCCCGCCAGTGCGTGCTGCGGATGCGAATCGAGCCCCGGGTAGTAGACCGCACGAACCTCGGACCGAGAGGCGAGGAATTGCGCCAGCGCCATGGCGCTCGCGCACGCGCGATCCATGCGCAGCGACAGCGTCTCTGCGCCGACCGCGAGGTGGTGCGCCTGTTCCGCGGCCAGCGTTCCGCCCCAGTCGCGCAAACCCTTTTTGCGGATCTGCGTCACGCCCCACAACGCGGTCTTCGGGCCCTTGTACGTTTCCTGAATGTTGGCAAAGCGCGTCCAGTCGAAAAGGCCGGTGTCGGTGACGCTGCCGCCGAGCGCATTGCCGTGACCGCCGATGTACTTGGTCAACGCGTTGACGACCAGCGACGCCTTGACCGTTTTGGGACGGAAAAGGTAGGGCGAGGTCATGGTGTTATCGACCACGTAGATGAGCCCACGCCGCGCGCACAGCTCGCCGATACGCGACAGGTCCGCGATCTGCGTTCGGGGATTGGCGATGGTCTCGACGAAGATCAGCCGCGTTTCGGGCCGGATGGCTGCCTCGACTTTGGCGCCGTCGGTCGCGTCGACGAACGTCACGTCATTACCGTGCGCCACAAGCGTGTTGAAAAGGCTGTTGGTGTTGCCGAACAGAAACGCGCTTGCGACGATGTGATCGCCGCCGCGCAAAAGCGCCAGCATGATCGCGCCTATGGCGGCCATGCCGGTGCCGAAGCAGACGGTCGCGACGCCGTCCTCCATCCGATTCACTTTTTCCTCGAGCGCGGCAGCGGTCGGGTTGCCCTGGCGCCCGTACACGTAGCCCTGCGTCTTACCCTGGAACACATTGGCGAGCTCGCGCGCGTCCCGATAGCCGTAGGCGACTGAGACGTGCAGCGGCTTGTGCAGCGACCCGTGCTCGATCACCAACTCGCGGTCGGCATGAAGAATGGACGTCGTGAATCCGGTCTTGTGCGCGGTCTTGAATTTCATGGCAGCTCGACAAAAAGGCCCGTCAGCTTGCGCTAAACGGGCCCCGGAATTACTCGACGCCTCGCTTTAGCGGAATTTGTTAAGCGCCCGCAAGCTGCGACGTTGCATGACACACAACATCGGTTTCAAATCGGCGCTGAAACCGAGTATCCGCGCAAACGGGCGGCACGTCAATGCATAGTCTCTTCCAACATAGAATGAGTGTGGACGAGAGAGCGTGTTCCAACGGCATAAGCGTTCGAGCTCGAGCGGCCACAGTGTCTACAATAATGCGAGCGAAATGGAATCGCGGCGCCCTTTAGAAATCGGTCTCGACCCAGACCGGCTGATGATCGGAACCGACGGCGTCACCGTCGACGCGACAGGATCGGACTCGCCTCGCGAGCGCAGACGACACGAAGCAGAAATCGATCCTCCGGCCGGAGCCAATGGTCGCGCCGGTGTTTTCGCGATGGCCCGCTGCGACCCATGCGTCGACGAATCCGGTGAGCCGATTGAGGCGGCCGAATCGCGCCGTGGGCGGACCCACGACGCGGTCGTACTCGGGCGCGAACCACTCGAAATTGAAATCGCCCATCAACATCGCTTCGGCCGGCATCGGCGGCATCTCGCCTTCGGTCCAGCCGGCGGCAGGGTCCGGATGGCCGCCGCACCACGCGCCGCCTTCGGCCGGCGCCCGCGCATGGATATCGAGGAGAGCGTCGAGCTGCGGCATTCGAGCGGCGATGCTCAAATGACTGAGATGCACCGAGTAGACTCGCACCGGTCCTGTGCGCTCGGTCACGATGACCGCCTCGAGGGCGCCCTGCTGAATGCTGTGTTGGGTGAGCGTGCCGTACTTCGGCAGCAGGTGGTTGCGCGAGGACACGATCGGCGACCGCGAGAGGATCATCGTCCCAAATTGACGTCGGCGATTGACCAGCCTGCCCGCGGCGTCGCGGTAACTGGCGTCCATGTCGAGATTGGCTCCGTAGACCCAATGGTGTTCGGGCAGATGCGATCCGAGCACGGCAGGAGCGTCGACACAACCAGAGCGCTGCCAATGGCGCTCCACTTCCTGCAGGGCGATGACGTCGGCGGTCTCTACCTCGCTGGCGATACGTGCGAGGTCGTACCGGTTGTCCTTGCCGAGACCGTATCGAATATTATAGGTGACGAATTTCATCCGGTGGCGAGGCGCTCGGTCGCGTCGCCGGGTCAGGCCACGATACGCACAACGAGCCGCCGACCGCTTGTCCTGTAGAGATCGTCGGCGGCGCCTTGCTGCTCGACTTCGCACTTCACGGTCTTTATTGCAGTAGCCATCTCTGAGTCCACTCTCTGGTTAAACGGCTAACCTATTTCTTAATTTGCTGTACGTTCATTGACTTCGTGAGCTGCCATCGACAGGTTTATAAGCTTTTTTCTGGCGCTCGCGCGAGTCAGCTCTAGCATGCCGCAGTCCGGCGCTAGAATCAGTTGCTCTTTTGGGATGTAGCGGAGAGCTTCGTTAGCGCGCACCACCAAGGAGTCAACACTTTCTACTTCGTTCTCACCGACATCAACGACTCCCAGCATGATCGTTTTCTTGCCGATAGCGCTCAAAATGGACACATCCAGCTTGCTGGCCGCCCCCTCTATGGAAACGACGTCCAGCTTAGACTCGGACAGCCAGGTCAAGACATCACCGTAGTAGTCCTGATTCGCTTTGTAGCTGATGCCTTTTCGTTCCAGCGGCTTATTGGGATAACCGCAGCAAATATGCACCACAAAAGTCGCCCCGCCTTCGAGTCCTGCGAAGCAACGCTCGAGTGCTTGCAGCCCCCAGGCTTGCGCTGCCGCCGGATAGCGCAGCAATACAGGATCGTCGAACTGAATAATCTTGCATCCGGCCGCGATGAGCGCTGCAACTTCATGATGAATCGCGTCGGCGTAGTCGAAGGCAAGCCGTTTTCGGTCGCCTTGATAATATTCATCGGCCACGCAGTCGGCGACGGTGCTGGGCCCGGGAAGGCCTATTTTTGGGATGCCCTTGGCGTATCTCTTGGTGAACAGGAACTCATCCACAACCATTGCCTTCGTATACGTTATTTTGTCGATTACCCGCGGAGCATCTTGCTCGGCAGTTCCGGCGCGCATCGAAATAGGCTTCAGATTGAGGGCGTCAACCCCGCCTAGCTTATTGATGATATGCAGCACATAGTGGCCGCGCCGTTCTTCACCGTCGGTGACGATGTCGATGCCCGCGCTATCTTGGTCTTTGATCGCCTGAAGGGCGGCCTTGTCCAACAATTTGGCAAACTCGGCTTGCCCGAGTTCCTTTTCGCGACGCTCAAAGGAAAAGCCAAAGCTGTCGAGCAATGATCGGCCGTTTTGCCTGTAGATATAACGCGGCTTGGGATAACTGCCCACAATGGCCGTCAAGACCTTGGTTTGGGATTTCACAATGAGATCGTTAGTAGTTGCTGGACCGTGGGTTATGAGAGCCAATCGGCTCGGTCAGGAACGCTGCAGTTCGAGTTTCCATGCGGATCAGGCTGCAATGCGCGCATCGATGCGGCGGCCGCTTGCCTTGTCGAAAAGCAGTGCGCTCGCGGGAGAGATATGGAGGTGCACGCTGTCGCCCTCGCGATGGCGGGGTTCCGCGCCCGCCTCGAGGAAACGAATGACGCCGAAGTCACTGTCCGCCGTGTAAAGGACCTCCCGGCCCATCGGCTCGGCCGCGGTCACGCGCGCGGACGTTCCCTGCTCCGCCACCTGCACGCTCTCCGGGCGAATTCCCAGAACCACCGGGCCGCGCGTCGAATCCGCCAGTCGAATGCTCGCCTCGTGAACCTTGATCACGGCGCCGTCGGCTTCCCCATCGAACAGGTTGATCGGCGGTGAGCCGACGAAGCTGGCGACGAACAAAGTGTCTGGACGCTCGTAGAGATCCTCGGCGGCGCCTTCCTGCTCGACGCGACCGGCATGCATGACCACCACGCGATCGGCCATCGTTGTCGCCTCGATCTGATCGTGGGTGACGAGGATCGTGGTTACGCCCAGTTCGCGCTGGATGCGGCGGATCTCGGTGCGCATCGTGAGCCGCAGCCCCGCGTCGAGGTTCGACAGCGGCTCGTCGAGCAGGAGCAGGTGCGGTCGCTTGACCAGCGCCCGGGCGAGCGCGACGCGTTGTTGCTGGCCGCCAGAGAGTTGGCTCGGCCGCCGGTCGAGAAATCCGTCGACGCGCACGAGCGCGGCAATCTCCCGCGCGCGAGCCTCAGCCTCTGCTCGCTCGACCTTCTTGAAGCGCAACGGGAACATGATGTTCTCGAGCACCGACATGTTGGGATAGAGCGCATAGGACTGGAAGACGATGCCGACATTGCGGCCCCGCGCTTCGACGTCATTGACCCGCGCTCCGTCGAACGTGATGTCACCGCTGGTCGGCTGATAGATTCCCGCGAGCATCATGAGCGTCGTCGACTTGCCGCAGCCAGAAGGCCCCAGCACCGCCACGAATGCGCCATTCTCGATCGCGAGGTCAATACCCGCGACCGCGGTCGCCCCGACCCACTCCTTGCGCAGGTTCTTGAGTTCAATACGGGCCATGGTTTACCCCTTAATGCCGCCGATGGTCATCTGCGTCAGATACTTCTGGCAAAAGACGTAGAGGAGAAGGCTCGGCAGAACGTAGAAAACGGCGACGGCGGCAACGATACCGTAGTCGACCCCCATCACATCGTCGGAAACCCAGAACAGGTACAGGCTCATCACCCAGTTCTTGTTTTCGATGAGAAACGTCCGCACGAAAATGTATTCCTCCCAAGCGCGGATGAAGGCAAAGACGCCGACGGCGATCAAGCCCACGCGAACCTGCGGCAGGACCACCAGTCGAAAGGCTTGCCGTCGCGTAGCACCGTCGGTCATGGCGCTCATCTCGATGTCCCAGGGCACGCCATCGAAGAAGCCCTTCATCACGAACACATAGAAGGGAAGCTCGATCGCGGCGAGCACTAGCATGACGCCGACGATCGTGTCGAGCAGCCCGATCCAGTACAGCATCAGGAAGATGGGAATGATCAGGGTCATCGCCGGAAAGGCGTGGAGGACCAGCAATCCCTGAAGGAAGGCGTTGCGCCCGCGAAAGGCAAAGCGCGAGATGTAGTACCCGGCCAGCGATGCCACGGTGAGGATGATCGCTGTCTGCGACAGGGCCAGTGCGAGGGAGTTGAAGAAAGCGGTCCAGACCGACGGAAACTGCGCGCCCGAAGTCGCTTTCGAGCGCAACTCTTCGACGAAATCGGAATGTGTCAGGAAGCGGAAATTGTCGAGATGAAGTCGGCTGCCAACGAGTGCGATGAGCAGCGTCCCGGCAATCGCGAGAATGACCACGCCGGCGCCGAGCCGCAGCCTTCGCGAGGCTACCATCATGTGCACGATGCTGTAGAGGATGACGGCGGGTACGATCACCGCGCACGCGGTCCATAGCACGTCGCTCGAGACGCCTCCGGTGCGTGCGGTGAAGGCGATCACCACCATCCAGAAGTACGGCAGGATGATCGGCACGGAGACCACGACGAGGAAAGTGAGCACCGCCGACTGGGCGGAAACCCTGCGGCGCCATGCGCGCCTTGCAAGCGCTGGCCAATCGCTGCGCGCCTCGATCGGGGAGCCGGCAACTGCGTCGTTGGCCGCCATCAATGCACCTCGATTCGCGGTGGCTGCAGGAGCTTTTTCATGTCCATCAGTCGCCACAGCGCGAGCGCAGCCGCCACGCCGATCACAACCAGGATGAGTGAAAGCGCTGCGCCGTACGCGTATTCACCGCTTTCGAATGCACGCCGGTAAGCGTAAAGCGAAAACACCGTGGTGTCGTAGAACGGGCCACCGCCGGTGATCAGCAGAACGTACTCGAAGCTTACGAGCAGCGAGAGTGTCTGATGGATCGTCATGTAGGAGATCGGCCAGCGCAACGCCGGAAGCGTGATGTGGCGCACGATGGCGAGCGGTCCCGCACCGTCGACGCGCGCGGCGTGGAAGAGGTGCTCGGGAATCGAGCGGATCGCCGATGTGAAAATGAGCATGCCGAGGGACGCGCCGATGAAGCCGTTCGCCAGAATGATCACCATGAGCGGATGATTGTTGCGAAGATCGACAGGCGCCGCTCCGAAGACATGCACCAGGATCTGATTGAGCAGCCCGCGCTCGTTGGGGTCGATCACCCACAGCCACAGCAGCGCATACACCACGGAAGGGCTCATCCGCGGCAGCAGCCACACCGCTCGAAAGAACGCGCCGAGGCGTTGCGGCACGGCGGTAGTGACCAATGCCAGCAGCAGGGCAAAGGTGACGTTGAAAACGCCGAGCGTTGTCACCACGAAAATGGCGGTGATTCCGAGCGCAGCCAGAAGGCGCGTATCGCGCGTTGCCATGCGTTCGAAATTCTCCAGCGTGAATTTCGTAACCGCCAGCGTGCGACCCATGTCGGTGAAGGCGAGCACCAGGTCGATAACGATCGGTGCAACGAAAAACACCAGCAACAAAACGAGAGCCGGCCCCAGAAAGATGGCAAAGTTGGCGCGTTGTCGGCGAGCCTGGGCTCTAGCGAAGTCGGGCATGGCCATTTCCTTGCCGGATCGGAGAGGAGGCATTCATCTCCTCTCCGATAGAACAACCTGGCGGACCCTTCAGTTGCGAATGACGAAGTCCTTGCCAAGCTCGTTCGTGAGCTCGTCGACCACGAAGTCCGTCGCGGCCTGTGCCGTGAGGCGCCCTGTCTCGACGCCCTGGATGCCCTTGAAGATGATCGAATTGTATTGACCGATCTTCGGGTGGTTGGGCATGAAGCTCGCGTATTTCAGCATCGGCGTCGCAGCCACCAGCGCCCAGCCCTTTTCGATCACTTCGGGCATCGCCTGTTCGCCGTAGTTGATCGGCGTATGGTTGGTCGACACGGCATGTCGCATGTTGGGAATCGGCTGGCTCGCGAGCGCGACGATGT
>JADGRP010000279.1 GCA_017880805.1 Burkholderiales bacterium | reverse complement strand
GCACGGCTGGCCGGAGCGCACGAGTTCATCCTCAAGCTCACCGAGGGCTACGACACCGTAGTCGGCGAGCGCGGCTCGACGCTGTCGGGCGGCCAGCGACAGCGCATCGCGATTGCGCGCGCGCTGGTCACCGACCCGCGCATCCTGATCCTCGATGAGGCGACCAGCGCCCTCGACTATGAGAGCGAGCGTATCATTCAACAGAATATGAAGGCTATCGCCAACGGGCGGACGGTCCTGGTGATCGCGCACCGGCTCTCGACCGTGCGGACAGCGGACCGCATCGTCACCCTCGAGCGCGGCCGCCTGGTCGAAGACGGCAATCACGAGACGCTGGTCAAGACCGGCGGCCGCTACGCATCGCTGCACCGGTTGCAGGGAGGGTTCCATGAAGTCGGCTGAATTGGCATTGCCCGCGAAACCCGCGCCACGCGTCGTCGTCCCGTTCCGACCTGCGCAAAAACGGCGCAGCGAGGAGTTGGCCTTTCTGCCGGCGGCACTCGAGATCGTGGAAACCCCGCCGTCGCCGATCGGCCGGGCGATCGGTGCCGCCATCATTCTGCTATTCTGCGCGGCGCTGGCCTGGGCCTGGTCGGGCACGATCGACATCGTCGCGTCGGCGACTGGAAAAATCCTGCCCAGCGGTCGCACCAAGCTCGTTCAGCCATTCGAGACCGCGGTGGTGCGGTCGATTCGAGTCCAGGACGGACAAACGGTCAAGGCCGGCGACGTCCTGATCGAGCTCGATCCGACCGCCAACGAAGCCGAACGCGATCACCTGCATAGCGACCTGCTCGCCGAGCAGCTCAACATCGCGCGGCTGCGCGCGGCACTCGCCGGCGGTGACGATCCGCTGGCCGATTTCAGGCCGCCCGCCGCTGCGGACCCCGAACTGGTTGCTACCCAGCGTCAGCTTCTGTTGAACCAGGTGACCGAACATCGCGCAAAAATTGCCGCCCTTGCTCGGCAGCAGGCGCAGAAGGAAGCCGAAAAAGCCACGACCGCGGCGACGATTCACAAGCTCGAGGCCATCATTCCGGTGGTGCAGTCGCGCGTCGACATCCGAAAGACACTGGTGGAAAAGGAGTTGGGCTCGAAGCTTAGTTATTTCGAGGTGCTCCAGTTGCTGGTTGAACAGCAGGAGGAGTTCAATGTCCAGAGCAGCCATTTGCACGAGACCGAGGCAGCGATCGCGGCGATCCGCGAGACGCGCGGGCAGGCGGCAGCGGAGTATCGGCATACGCTCTCCGACGAATTGGCGAAGTCCGAGCAGAAGGCAAACGGGATCGCGCAGGACCTGATCAAGGCCGAGCAGAGGACGAAGCTCCAGCGCCTGACTGCGCCCGTCGACGGCGTGGTGCAGCAGCTCGCGATCCATACCGTCGGGGGGGTGGTGACGCCGGCGCAGTCGCTGCTTGTGGTCGTACCGAGCGACAGCCGGCTGGAAATCGAGGCTATGGTATCGAATCACGACATCGGCTTCGTCCATGCCGGGCAAGACGCCGAGATCAAGATCGATACCTTCAATTTTATCCGCTACGGGCTCCTGCATGGCCACGTGCTCTCTGTCTCTCAGGATGCCGTGATCCGCGATCGCATGCAGGACCGTTCCAACGATCGGACCCCGGGTACGCAGAACGATACCAGCGAGCCGAAGGGCCAGGAACTGAACTACAGTGCCCGCATTTCGCTCGATCGCACCAACATGTTGATCGACGACAAGGTGGTCAATCTATCACCCGGCATGGCGGTGACCGCGGAAATCAAGACGGGATCGCGGAGTATCCTCAACTATCTCTTATCGCCGTTGCTCCGCTACCGGCATGATTCGTTGCGTGAGCGGTGAACATATCGCCGCTGCGAATCCACAAGCCTATTAACAGAGAAGCCGAGAGGATCCATGAACTTCTTTTCGAAGATGCTGCTTCACGCCGTGCTGCGTACAACCATCTTGTCGTTTGCGCAGGCATCGGCACAAATGCCGCCGGCGATTTCCGGACGCGGCGGGACGGAAATCATCACACTTCATGCAGCAGGCGCTCAGATCTACGACTGCAAACCCGATGCCGGCAACAAGGCGGAGCGGGGCGCGCTGACGTGGCAATTTCGCGAGCCGATCGCCACGCTGATATTTGACGGAAAGTCAGTTGGGCGGCACTACGCCGGGCCGAATTGGGATCACATAGACGGCAGCGGAGTAAAGGGCAGGGTCGTCGCCAGCGCGCCCGGCGCGACCTCGAGCGATATTCCTTCGCTCGAACTCGAGGTGGTCGAACATCGCGGCGACGGGATGTTGTCCGCTACGACCGCCGTCCGGCGCATCAACACCAAAGGCGGGGTCGCGAAAGGATCTTGCGAAAGCGCAGGGAGTTACCTTAGCGTGCCGTATTCCGCCGACTATGTGTTTCTGCGCGGGGGCACGTGATGCGGGGCCGCGTCTGCTTGGACGCTCGATGATTAGAGCGGACGACGAATCCGCTAACGTCAGGTTAGTCTGCGGGTTCGAGCGGCCCTCGATCGAGCGTCTCTTGCAATTCTCTATCTACGACTTCTCGGAGTTGGAGACGCCCGATTCTGACGACCTGGAGTTCGACGATCGGGGCAGCTATGCGCCGTTTCCGGGCCTTGAGAGCTATTGGTGCGTCGACGGTTTCCGTCCGCTGCTGATGCGCGTGAAGGAACGGCTGGCCGGCTTCGCGTTGATCAATACCCGTTCGCACCGCAGCGGAAGAGCTTACAACGTAGCAGAATTCTTCGTGGCACGAAAATATCGGCGCTGTGGAGTGGCGACGGAGGCTGTCCGCGAGGTCCTGGCACGGTATCCCGGTCACTGGGAGATTGCGGTGGTCGAGCGTAATGTGGCGGCCAGGGCGCTCTGGTTCAACTTGAGGGCGACGGCGAGCATTGGCGCGGCCGTATCTGGAGTTTTCGCGCGGCTTAGCATGCCATCCCTGGCACGGCCTCGCGTGAACACCTTCAGCGATCGACCGCTGTTGGCGCGAAGCGGTCGTTCGCAGTAATGCGCTCTCGTGACAGAATCGCTCTGGCACCGCACCCCGCCCGTTTCTGACGTGAAACAAACATTTGGCAGGGAGACCTGCTCAGTCAGTTCGAGCCACAGATTATCGCTTGTGTGTACCGAAAACTTAAGTTCGGGCGTAGTGGTGGTGAAGTCCCCCAAGGATGGCGTGTGATTTGATGCTTCCGATTCGCTGAATTTGGCGAGTGACTGGTGCATCTTTGTTCAAGGATCGATGCGTTCTGACGCAATTGTAATAGTCGGCGTAGGATTTCAGGACCCGACGCAAATGCATCTCGCCCAAGACAATGATGTGGTCCACACATTCACGCCGG
>JADGRP010000278.1 GCA_017880805.1 Burkholderiales bacterium | reverse complement strand
CCGGTGCTTATCGGCGGGGCCGCGGCGGGATGGGCGACGGAGCATAGCGACGTTCATCTGGAGCTCGAGGCCGAAGACTCCAAGGAAGTCGAGCTTGCCCTCATCAACGCCGGAGTGGAGTACGCGACGGCGGCCGCGAGTGACGCTTCGTCCCGCCTTGAATTGCGGATCGATGGCGAAAATTGCGGAATCCGGCTGTCGATCCTCACATCGCTGCAGCGTCGCAATCGGCCGCGCCGTGACGACGCACGCTTGTCGTCAGCCGAATTGCGATCGCTGCTCGGGGACTAGCTCGTGTCCTTGAGCCACGCCGCGGCGGCGATCGCAAAATAGGTAAGGATGGCATCTGCGCCGGCCCGCTTGAACGCGAGGAGTGTCTCCAAAGCGCAGGCCCGCTCGTCGAGCCATCCTTTGCCCGCTGCAGCCTTGAGCATCGCGTATTCCCCGCTGACCTGATACACCGCAATGGGCACGCCGAAAGTGTCTTTGACGCGGCGCACGATGTCCAAATAGGGCAGGCCGGGCTTGACCATGATCATGTCGGCGCCTTCCTGCAGATCGAGATAGACCTCCCACAACGCTTCGTCGGTGTTGGCGGGATCCATCTGATAGGTGTGCTTGCCGCCGCTGCCGAGGTTTGCCGCGGAGCCCACGGCATCCCGAAACGGCCCGTAAAAGCTCGAGGCATACTTGGCCGAGTACGCCAGAATGCGCGGCTTGGCGAAGCCTGCTTGATCCAGGGCGGACCGCAGCGCGCCGACGCGCCCGTCCATCATGTCCGAAGGCGCAAGGATGTCGACGCCGGCATCGGCGTGGCAAAGTGCCTGGCGGGTCAGAGCAACGACGGTTGGATCGTTGGTCACGTAACCGGTCTCGTCGAGCAAGCCGTCCTGACCGTGGCTGGTGTATGGATCGAGCGCGACGTCGGTCATGATCCCCAACGCCGGAAAGCGCGCCTTGAGCGCCCGGATCGCGCTTGGCACGAGGCCCTTCGGATTCCACGCCGCTGCGGCATCCAGCGATTTGCAATTCGCTTCGATGACCGGGAACAGCGCCATCGCAGGGATGCCCAGCTCGACACAGCGCTCGGCGTCGCGAAACAGCAGGTCGACGCTCTTGCGCGAAACACCGGGCATGGACGAAACCTGCTCCTCACGCTTGCTCCCGTCGAGAACGAACACCGGGTAGATCAAATCGGCGCTCGAAAGCGCGGATTCGCGCATCAGGCGGCGCGAAAATTCGTCGCGACGCATGCGGCGCGGACGCCGCTCTGGAAACTTTCCGACGAAGTTCATGTCCTGGCTCAGTTGGGCGATCGAATCGTGAGAAACCGGATCGTAGCGCGCGGTCGAGCCCGGGAGCAACCGCGCTCCACGAAGCGACGCCCGCGCGAGGTCAAATAAAGACCGGCACGCTGCCGTGGAACTTTTGGCAAACGGTCGAAGTCTCATGTGCAGACGGTTATACGTCTCCCGCTTCCCTCCCTGAGCGGGTGCCCTTAGGTCGCGTGATCTCACCGGCCAAAGGGCGTTCTTAGGCCCCGTGTCACTCCCCTTGATGCCGGGGCCTTTCTTTTTTCTCTGACGGGTGCCGGCTCCTTGGCGGCTATCCGTGAATTGGAATGGGTTGCGTCGCCGGCTGCGGCTGACGCAGCCATGGTGCAATGGCGGCCTCTGCCTCGGCAATCCCGGAACGCGGCATGGCCGAGAACAACTGCACGCTGGTTTGCGCCGAGTAAATGCCATAGTCGTCGACCAGCGCGCAGCGCACAGTCTCCAGCGTCCTGCGCTGCTCGCCGGTGGAAAGCTTGTCCGACTTGGTCATGAGGATGTGCAGGAACCGGCCCGTCGGCAGGAACCACTCGATCATCCGCCGATCCAGTTCAGTCAGCGGGTGGCGCGCGTCCATCACCAGCGCCAGACCGGCGAGGACTTCGCGTTCTGCGAGATATCTGGCGAGAAATTTCTGCCAGTATTGCCGCATCTCGAGCGGCACCTTCGCATAGCCATACCCAGGCAGGTCCGCGAGCAGCGCCCCCGATTTCAAACGAAAGAAGTTGATGTGCTGCGTGCGCCCCGGCGTCTTGCTGACGAATGCGAGCCGGGTGTGCTGCGCCAGCGCGTTAATCGCGGACGACTTCCCGGCATTGGATCGTCCCGCAAAGGCGACTTCCGGCGCGCCGTCCACCGGCAGTTGCGACCAGTCTGCGGCGGTGGTCAGGAATTCGGCGTGATGAAACGGGTGCGCGTCGCGCGCGCGACCGCCAGGCTCGTCGCGAGCTACTTTCGGTACAATACGATGTTTGCGACGTTTGCCGTCTTGTGAATGCATAGACTCAGGATGCGCCGATGTTGGTCGCGGGGCAGCAGGGTGCGGGATCACGGTGACAGGGAGTTCGAAAAAATGAAATACCGGTTGCTGCTCGCGGCCGCGTGGGCCGCGTTGGGCTTGTTTTCCTCATTTGCCTCAATGCCGGCACGCGCCGAGGGGATGGTCCAAACTCCGGCTCCCAAGCTCGATCTCGCGAAAGCGAAACAGATCGTTGACCAACTATGCGCCGCGTGCCACGGCGCCGACGGCAACAGTGCCAGCCCGGCGAATCCAAGCATTGCGGGGCAGCACGCCGAGTATCTTACTCTGCAATTGCTGCATTTCCAGAGTGGAATTCGCGCCAACGCCGTCATGCAGGCGATGGTGGCAAAGCTGGCGCCGGAAGACATGCAGGCGCTCGGAGTCTTTTTCGCGCAGCAAAAAGCAAAGCCTTCGGCAGCGAAAGATCGCGCGCTGGTCGCCGCCGGACAAAAGATTTTCCGCGGTGGGAATTCAGGCAGCGGCGTGCCTGCCTGCGCCGCGTGTCATTCCCCCGATGGAGCAGGCATCCCGGCGCGATATCCGCGCGTGGCCGGCCAATATGCCGACTACACCTTGTCACAACTGAAGGCGTTCAAGGCGGGCGAGCGTGGCGCGGACAAGGACGGCAAGGACGTCAACGGCAGGGTCATGGCTCAGGTCGCATCCAGAATGAGCGAGCGCGAAATGCAGGCGGTGGCGGAATTCACATCGGGCTTGCACTGAGCGGGCTTGCACTAAGCGGGCTCGCACTGAGCAAATTGCGCATCGCGTCACCAGAAGGGCGGCCCGAAACGCCGCCCTTTTTATGTCCAGGGTCCCGTTCATGGGCGCAACCATCGCCTCGCTGCATGTGTATCCCGTCAAGAGCTGCCGCGGCATCGCACTCGAAACCTCGCCGGTCGTCGAGCGCGGCCTGGCTTTCGACCGCGAATGGATGATTGTCGATAACGACGGTCGATTCGTCACTCAGCGTGACGTGCCGCGCCTGGTACTGGTAGAGACGTCGCTGACCCATGCGGCGCTGGAGCTTGAGGTGCCGGACAGTTCGCGCCTGACCGTGCCGCTCAACCTGGACGGGGCAACGCGGCTGGTGACAGTATGGAGTGACAGCGTTCCGGCCATCGATCAGGGTGACGAGGCGGCAGCATGGCTGTCGTCTGCCCTGCATTTACCGCTGCGTCTAGTGCGATTCGACCTCGCGGTTCGACGCCATTGCAACGTGGCCTATGCCGGCGATTCCGGGGCGCACACGGCGTTTGCGGACGCGTACCCACTGCTGATCCTGTCCGAGGCGTCGCTTGCCGATCTAAATTCGCGTCTCGCGCAACCGCTGCCGATGAATCGCTTCCGTCCCAACGTCGTGCTGTCCGGCATCGATGCTTACGATGAGGATCACTTCGATGAGATTCGCTTGGGCAGCCTCGCGTTCAAGCTGGTCAAGCATTGCATACGCTGCCGGATTACGACGACGGACCAGAGCACAGCCGTCGTCGGTACGGAGCCGCTTGCGACGCTGGCGAGCTATCGGATGAATGCCCAGCTTGGAGGCGTGACGTTCGGCATGAATGCGATCGTCGCTGCCGGCGCGGGCCTTGTCATCAACCGCGGCGACAAAGCAAGCTGCGCCTTCAGGTTCTAACCTGCCGCCGGCCAGGAGCGCAATTCAGCGCAGCTCGGCCAGTTCCGCCATACAGGCGTGAAGCATTTCTTCCCACGGCGGCAGAGCAAATCCGAAGGTATCTGCGAACTTGACGCTGGCGAGGACCGAGCGGCGCGGCCGGCGCGCGGCGGTTGGATATTCCGCGCTGGTGATCGGCGCCACACGGGGACGATCCGCGCCCTCGAAAATCGCGCGCGCAAAGTCGAACCAGCTCGTACTGCCGCTACCGCTTAAGTGATAAAGCCCGGCGCGCTCGGCGAGGTCCGCGCTGCCGAGTCCGATGAGCAACGCGGTCGCATCCGCCAAAGACCGTGTCCAGTTGGGCGTGCCAATTTGATCGGCGACGACTCTCAGCTCTTCGCGTTCGGCGGCAAGCCTTCGCATTGTCGTCAGGAAATTCTGGCCGCGAAGTCCATAGACCCAGCTGGTGCGCAGCACCAGGCTCGCACCGCCAACCGCGGCGATCGCGCGCTCTCCGCCTAGCTTGCTACGGCCGTAGGCATTGATTGGATTGGGCGCGGCTTGCTCGTCGTATGGTGCCGCGGCCTCGCCGTCGAAAACGTAGTCGGTCGAGTAATGGATGAGCAGCGCACCGGATCGTTTGGCTTCCTCGGCGAGAATGCCGGGAGCCCGGGCGTTGATCGCGTCGGCCTGGGCCTGCTCGCTTTCGGCGCGATCGACGGCCGTATACGCGGCGGCATTCACGATAAACTGCGGCCGCGTGCCGCGCACCGCCGCGATTATTGCGTCGGCGTCGGACAGATCGAGCACGGCACGATCCAATGCAACCACTTGGCCGTGCGCGGGCAGCACGCGTGCAAGCTCGAACCCCAGCTGTCCCGCCGATCCGACAAGCAGTATCGTCGGTCGCGTCACGGATACGCGTCGGCGAGCGAGAACGGCGTTCCGGCCGCGTCCTTGGCGGCCAGCGTCGGCGCTTGCTGCACAGGCCACGCGATGCCGAGTGCGGAATCGCTCCACAGCAGACTGCGCTCGAACTCCGGGTACCAATAATCCGTGGTCTTGTAGAGAAACTCGGCCGCTTCCGAGAGCACCAGAAAGCCGTGCGCGAACCCCGGCGGAATCCACAGCATCCGCTTGTCGTGCGCAGACAGCGTCATGCCGATCGAGCGACCGAACGTGGGCGAGCTTCGCCTCATGTCGACCGCGACGTCATATACCTCGCCCGAGACGACCCTGACCAGCTTGCCTTGCGCATGCTCGATCTGATAATGCAATCCGCGCAGCACGCCTCGCGCGGAGCGGGAGTGGTTATCCTGCACGAATTCGACATCGAGCCCGGCCTCGGCCATCGCCCGGCGATTGTAGCTTTCGAAAAAAAAGCCGCGCGCATCTCCGAAAACGCGCGGCTCGATGAGCAGCACATCGCCGAGTGCCGTCGGTGTGACCTTCATCGCCCGATTGTCAGCGCACCAGCGGCTCGCGTAACAAGCCGAGCAGGTAGCTGCCGTACGCGTTTTTTGCCATTGCGTTGCCGAGCAGTTCCAGGCTGGCCGCGTCGATATAGCCCAGGCGGTATGCAATTTCCTCCGGGCACGCGATTTTCAGGCCCTGCCTGCGCTCTATGGTGGCGATGTACTGCCCGGCCTCGAGCAACGATTCATGCGTGCCAGTGTCGAGCCACGCCATGCCACGGCCCATCACCTCGACGGCCAGCTCACCATCGTCGAGGTAGACTTTGTTGACGTCGGTGATCTCGAGCTCACCGCGCGAGGAGGGTTTGAGCGACGCGGCGATGTCGAGGACCCGGTTGTCGTAAAAATAGAGTCCCGTGACCGCGTACCGCGATCTCGGCTGTGCCGGCTTTTCTTCCAGACTCAGGACGCGACCGGCAGTATCGAACTCGGCAACACCGTACCGCTCGGGATCCGCCACCGGATAGGCGAAGATCGTGGCGCCTTTATCGCGCGCCGCGGCGCGCTCGAGCATCGGCTGCAGATCGTTGCCGTAGAAAATATTGTCGCCGAGCACCAGAGCGGGAGATTCGCCGCCGACAAAAGAGCGGCCGATTAGAAACGCCTGTGCAAGTCCGTCCGGCGACGGCTGAACGGCGTAGGTCAAGTTCATCCCCCAGCGTGCTCCGTCGCCGAGGAGTTGCGCGAATCGCGGCGTATCGTCCGGAGTAGAGATCAACAGGATGTCGCGAATCCCCGCCAACATCAGCGTCGACAAGGGATAGTAGATCATCGGCTTGTCGTAAACCGGCAGCAGCTGTTTCGACAGCACCTGTGTCACCGGGTAGAGCCGGGTCCCCGACCCCCCGGCGAGGATGATGCCCTTGCGCATCGTCACACGACCTCGGCCGCGTAGTTGAGCGAGATCCATTTCTGGTACTCGCCGCTGGTGACCGCAGCCAGCCATGCGGCATTGTCTAGATACCAGCGAACGGTGCGCGCGATCCCCGATTCGAAGGTCTCGCGCGGTTCCCATCCCAGCTCGCGGCGAATCTTCGACGCATCGATGGCATAACGCCGGTCGTGTCCCGCGCGGTCCCTGACAAAGGTGATCCGCGATTCGGCATCGCATCCCGGCTTTAGCTCGCCGAGGACACGGCAAAGCGTGCGCACCAGGTTGAGATTGGTGATCTCGGCGTTGCCGCCGACGTTATACGTTTCGCCGGGAGCTCCGCGCTCCAGTACGGTCCGGATCGCGGCACAGTGATCGCCGACGTAGAGCCAGTCGCGCACGTTCCCACCATCGCCGTAGATCGGCAGCGGCTTGCCGGCGAGTCCGTTGTGCAGCATCAGCGGGATCAATTTTTCCGGGAACTGCCGCGGCCCGTAATTGTTCGAGCAGTTGGTGGTCAATGTCGGAAGGCCGTAAGTGTGATGGTAGGCCCGCACCAGATGATCCGCCGACGCCTTCGACGCCGAGTAAGGGCTGTTGGGTGCGTAGGAATTCGTCTCCGCGAACGAGGGTGCGCCCGGCTCGAGCGAGCCGTACACCTCGTCGGTTGAGATGTGCACGAAGCGAAAATGCGTGCGCTCGTCGCCTGCCAGCGCTGTCCAGTAGGCGCGCACCGCGTCGAGCAGAGCGAATGTGCCGACGATATTGGTGGCGATGAAATCCGCGGGCCCGTGAATCGAGCGATCGACGTGGCTCTCCGCTGCGAAGTTGACGATGGCGCGCGGCCGGTGTTCGTTGAGCAGGCTCAGCACCAAGTCGCGATCGCCGATGTCGCCGCGGACGAATATGTGCCGCGAATCGCGTTTAAGCGAGGCAAGATTGCCGAGATTGCCGGCGTAGGTCAGCTTGTCGAGGTTGACGACCGGTTCGTCGCTGCAGTCGAGCCAGTCGAGAATGAAATTTGCACCAATGAACCCGGCACCTCCGGTCACCAGAATCATGCTGACTCCATGCGCCGCGCACGCTCGCGCTTATTCTCTAAAGTACGGAATTTTCTTGCGAGTGGATTTTATCACGCGGGTAGAGCCGATTCGCCTTCGCCGTAGTATTCGCGATACCACTGCACGAAGCGCTCGAGCCCGACATTCAACGGAGTCGACGGCGCGAAGCCGGTGGCGGCGGCGAGCCGCTCGATCGACGCAAATGTCGCTGGCACGTCGCCCGGCTGAAGCGGCTCGTAATCCCTTATTGCGCGCACGCCGAGCAGGCGCTCCAGCTCGCTTATGAATGTCTCGAGCTCGACCGCGGTGTGATTGCCGATGTTGTAGATCGCACTGGGAGCGGCGCTCGACGCCGAGGCCACCGGCGGCCGCGACAGGACGCGAACGACACCCTCGACAATGTCGTCGATATAGGTAAAGTCGCGCTGCATCCTGCCGTAGTTGAAAACCTTGATCGGCCTGCCCTCGAGCATGGCGCGCGTAAACAGCATCGGCGACATGTCCGGCCGCCCCCAAGGCCCGTAGACGGTGAAAAAGCGCAATCCGGTCGCCGGCATCCTGAAAAGATGGCTGTAACTGTGCGCCATCAATTCATTGGCTTTTTTCGTTGCGGCGTACAAGCTCACCGGATGATCGACGTTCTGGTCCTCGGAAAACGGGAGCGTGTGATTGGCTCCATAAACGCTGGAGCTCGATGCGTAGACCAGATGTTCGACGCCGCCGTGACGGCACCCCTCGAGCACCACGCCGAAGGCGTCGATGTTGTTGCGAAGGTACGCCGCAGGGTTGACGAGCGAATAGCGCACGCCTGGCTGCGCGGCCAGGTGCGCGACGTGGCTGACGCGCGCGCTGCGAAAAAATGCCGCGGTCGCCACCGCATCGGCGAGATCGAGCGTTTCGCAGCGAACACCGATATGTCCCAGCCGCGCCGCGCGCGCGCGCTTGAGCCCGACGTCGTAATAGGGGTCGAAGCTGTCGACGGCGACCACGTCTGTGCCGTCGCGACGCAAGCGATGCACGAGGTGCATGCCGATGAAGCCGGCCGCGCCTGTCACGAGGACCTTCATGACGGCCGACTCCGCTCCGCCTGTTCGAGCGCGCGCAGCTTTGCGTATTTTGAAAAGCTGTTGAAGCAGCCGATCGAAATGTGAACGAGGCCCGCGATGCCGTCGAGAAAGCCGCCGCGCAGGACATAAGAACGGATGAAACGGGCGATCGGCGACGCGATGAGCCGCGCTGCGGAAAAGCGCTCGCCCCGCGCAAACAGTCCCTCGGCCTGCAGCGTCGTATACCGGTTCTGCTTGGCGAGATAGGCCTCGAGCGATTCGCCCGAGGTGTGCATCAGGTCGCCGCTCAGGCGACCTACCCTGCCGTCGGCGAGAACGTGTTCGTGCACTACGTCGTCGCTCCATCGCGCATGGCGGCGATCGAACAGGCGCAGGCTCCAATCCGGATATCCCTCGCCGTGCCCGAGCCATTTGCCGAGAAAACGGTTCCGCCGCGGCATTTCGTACGCGTTGAACTGCGCATGCTGCAGCGCCGAGCGGATAGCACGCGCCAACTCGGGCGAGACGCATTCATCCGCGTCCAGGCAGAGCACCCAGTCGTTCGCCGCCTGCGCCACGGCGAAATTCTTCTGCGGCCCGAAACCCAGCCACGCCTGCTCGATCACCAGCGCGCCACAGCTCTTCGCAATTTGTGCGGTATCA
Organism: Burkholderiales bacterium; assembly: GCA_017880805.1. Taxonomy (GTDB): domain Bacteria; phylum Pseudomonadota; class Gammaproteobacteria; order Burkholderiales; family Casimicrobiaceae; genus PALSA-1003. The sequence goes on along the minus strand of JADGRP010000278.1, from coordinate 38,918 downwards.
TCGCCACTGCCCGAGTCGACAACGATGGTTTGTGACGCAAATCGAGCCGAGTTCAGGCACGCGGCGAGGCTGGCGCCGGCATCGCGAGTGATCACCACGAGGGTCAGGGCAAGCGGAGGAAGCGGATCGGACATCGCGTCAAACGTGGAGGCGCCTCGGTCTTCGCTTTCCGCGCAGAGGTTCACCTCGGTAGTCACGATACGGCCGGAATGCGCTGCTTATTCTACGTTCAAATCTGGCCGTGATCCAGCCAACCGCAATCGACGGTCGAGCGGCGCCCGGCACCGGTGTCGGCAGCGCAGCGAACGCCCCACGATGAGCAGCGTCTTGATTGTCCGGCCATCGTCGCTCGGCGATATCGTGCACGCATTGCCGGTGGTGCACGACATCCGGCAACATCGCGCCGGCATGAGCGTCGACTGGGTCGCGGAGGAAATGTTCGTCGAGCTGGTGGCCTTGAATCGCGAGGTGCGTACTGTCATCCCGGTGGCTTTGCGGCGGTGGCGCCATGCGTTGCTGGCGCGCGCCACCTGGCGTGAAATCGCCGCCTTTCGCGGCGCGGTCAGGGCACAGCGTTACGACGTCGTTCTGGACTTGCAGGAACAGGTCAAGGGCGCGCTGATCGGCTTGCTCGCGCGTGGCGCTGTGCATGGGCCCGACCGTTCGAGCATCCGCGAACCTGCCGCAACACTCGCCTATCGACGCACCCATCGCATCCCGGCGCGCCAGCATTTGATCGATCGCTGCCGCGAACTCGCGGGCAAAGCTTTGGGATACGAACCCGTCGGTCCGCCACGCTTCGGCCTGTCGGTCGCGCGGTCGGATGAATCGCCGCCAGAACTACCACTCACTCCGTTCGCTGTTTTCATTCACTCCACCAGCCGCGACGACAAGCTTTGGCCGGAAGCGCACTGGCGATCGCTGATCGTGCATTTCACGCAGGCTGGCATGGCCGTGCTGCTGCCGTCAGGAAATGCTGTCGAGGCCGCGCGCAGCGAACGGCTCGCGCACGGCATAGTCGGCGCTTGCGTTGCCGCACGGCGCAGCTTGTCGGAAACCGCGTCGCTGCTCGCTCGCGCCGATCTCGTCTGTGGCGTGGACACGGGACTGGTGCACCTTGCCGCCGCGCTGGGTGTGCCGACCATTGCGGTGTTCGTCGCCACGGATCCGAAACTGGCAGGGGTCGCGCGCGTCGGTGGCCACGCGCGGGATCTTGGCGGAGCAGGAATGGTGCCCTCGCCGGAACAGGTCATCGCCGCCACTGGCGCGATCATGCGCCGCACTTCGGACTGAGAAAGTAAGCTCCCGTGGAAGCGGCGCGTGCACTTTACACACTGATCGGTTCCGCGGCTTGCCCGCTGCTTCCGCTTCGCTTGTGGTGGCGAGGACGGCGCGAGCCGATGTATCGAAGCGCGATCGGCGAACGCTTCGGGCGCTATCGCTCCGGCACGTTTTCGGCGCCCCTGCTCTGGGTGCATTCCGTTTCCGTCGGCGAGACGAGGGCCGCACTTCCGCTGGTGCAGCGAATGAAGAGCACCTATCCCGAAGCGACGATCCTGCTGACACACATGACCGCGTCCGGACGCGAAGCGGGGCGCGAACTGTTCGGCGATGGCGTCGTCCAGGCATGGCTGCCCTACGACCTTCCGTTCACCGTCAATCGCTTTCTGGCGCATTTTCGCCCGGCCGCCGGTTTCCTGGTCGAGACCGAACTGTGGCCCAATCTCATCGCGCAGGCGCACCGTCAGGACGTTCCGGTGTTCCTGGTCAATGCGCGCATGTCGGAACGTTCGGCGCAGCGCTATGCCCGATTTTCGTCGCTGACCCGGCCGATGCTGCAGCGATTGCGCGGCGTGGCTGCGCAATCGCCCGCAGACGCCACCCGTCTTGCGCGACTCGGCGCACCGACGCCTATCGTTACCGGAAACCTGAAGTACGACGTCAATATCCCCGACAATGCGTTGACCCTCGGGGCAGAATTCAGGTTGCGTTTTGGTGCGTCTCGTCCCGTATGGATGGCGGCCAGTACCCGCGACGGCGAGGAAGCGCTGATTCTCGACGCCATTGCGCGCTGGCCGATGCCGGCAGGCTCGCTTCTGGTCATCGTGCCGCGGCATCCGAATCGCTTCGCCGTCGTCGCCGAGCTGCTGCGGTCGCGCGGCATGCCATTCGTTCGCCGCAGCGAAAATGCGTCGGTGCCCGCCGACATCGGCGTCGTGCTTGGCGATTCGATGGGAGAGATGTCGGCGTACTACGTCGCGACCGACCTCGCTTTTGTCGGCGGCAGCCTCTTGCCGCTGGGGGGGCAGAATCTGATCGAGCCGATCGCGCTCGGCATCCCGGTGCTGATCGGGCCGCACACTTTCAATTTTGCCGAAGCGACGGCCGGTGCCATCGCCGCGGGCGCCGCTCGCCTCGTCGCCGATGCCGATGAATTGGCGCGCGCAGTTCGCGATCTGCTATCCGACCCGTCGCGCCGCCAGGCAATGCGTGACGCTGCACGAACATTCCACGCCGCGCATCGCGGCGCCGCGCAAAGGCTCTGGAACTGGCTGCAACCGCAGGTCGCCGCAGCGATCGGCGGCACGCCGCGAAATACTACGTTCCAAGATCGCGATTGACCTGCTCCACGTCGACATCGGTCAGCGTACCGACTGCCTGCTTGAGCTTCAGATTGTTAATCACGAAATTGTAGTAGGACTGCGCCAGGTTGAACCGCGTCTGGAATACCTGTTGTTGCTGGTTCAACACGTCGAGATTGGTACGCACGCCGACTTCCAGTCCAAGCTTGTTGGAATCATACGACACCTGAGCCGAAGCGAGCGCTTGCTCGAAGGCCTTGACCTGCGCAACGCCGTTGGTGACTCCCGAAAACGATGTCTGTGCCAGTAGCTGCGCATTCCGGCGCGCGAATTCCAGATCCTGGCGGGCTTTCTCCTGATTCGAGATCGCCTGGCGTACGCGGGAGCTGATCGCACCGCCCTGATAGATCGGGACGTTCAACTGCACCCCGATAATGGCGAGGCGCGTGTCGTTGGCGAAGGCGCCCGTGGTCGCCGCCGAAGCCGCAGCGCCCGCGTAGCCCTGATTGAAGCTCGCGACCAGGTCCACCGTCGGGTAATGCCCGGCGCGTTGGCGGTCGACTTCGAGCGTGGCGATATCCAGATTCGCCTGCGCGATACGCACCTGATAATTTTCCAGAATCGCTTTTTCCACCCACGGCTCGAGCGTGCCGGGGACCGGCAACTCCGGCTGAAATCTCCCGTTGAATCCCTGCAACTCTTTTGGCGCGCGGCCGATGATGGCGCGCAGCGCCGCGAGCTTGTTATCCAGATCGTTCTGGGCCGAGATCTCCTGGGCGACGATCTGATCGAACTTCGCCTGGGCATCGTTGGTGTCGGTGATCGTTGCCGTGCCGACTTCGAAGTTGCGCTTGGCCTGGGCCAGATTCTCGCTCACCGCCGCCTTCTGGCTTTCGGTCAGCTCGATGTTGAACCGTGCCAGCAGCACGTCGAGGTACGCCTGTATCGCCCGGACGATTAGATCCTGCTGCGATGAGGCGAGGATGTAATCGCCCTGCCCGACCTGCTGCCTCGCCTGGTTCAGCGCAATCGAGTTCTGTGGCCGGTACAGCGGCTGACTGGCCGAGACCGTATAAGCGTAATTGGGATATCTCTCGCGAAACGTGGCCGTCGGATCGGTGTGAAGCTTCTCGTTGAAATCCTGCTCGGTGGCATTGCCCACCAGGTTCACCGCCGGCAGCAATCCGGCACGGGCTTGCGGCACCAACTCCTGTGTCGCCTCGCGCGTAGCGCGAGCCGACGCGAGCACCGGATCGCTCGCGACGGCGTCGCGATAGATCTGGATCAGGTCTTCGGCGGTGGCGACCGTTGAAGTCGACATTGCCGTAGCGATCAGGATCGCAAGCGTGCGTTTCAGCATCTTCCTGGTTCCCATCAGAGTGGAGGCGCTTCGCTTACGGCGTGGCGGGCCTGTCTGACCTTGAACGTCGCGCGCCTCCGGCTCGGCACCCCGGGCAAGGACATCGGCTGCGATGCTCAAAACACGAACCGCTGGGGCTGCGCCGCGTTTTGCAGCGGGGCGATGACCGTTTCGAAAAGATCTTCAGTAACCATCGCTCTGGGCGCTTCCCAACGCACCATGCGCGCGCTCATCGCCGGCGCATCGCCGACGACGGCAAAAATGCGCCCGCCCGGCTTGAGCTGTTTGAGCCACGCCTCGGCAAGCACCGGTGTCGAACCGGTGAGCACAATCGCTTCGTACTGTTCGCTGCCCCAGCCGCGGGCGCCGTCTCCAACCTTCATTTTGACGTTGCCAATTCCCGCACGCGTGAGCTTGGTGCGCGCCTCGAGGACGAATCTTTCATGGATGTCGACGCTGGTGACCTCGGCGGAACAATGCGCAAGAAGCGCGGTCAGGTAAGCGCTTCCGGTGCCGATCTCCAGCACCGCCTCGTTCGCCTTGAGGTCGAGCTCCTGGAGCACGCGCGCTTCCATCTTGGGTGTCCACATCCGCTCGCCATCCCCGATCGGAATTTCGAGGTCCGCGAACGCGAGCGAACGAAAGGCGAGCGGAACGAAGTCTTCGCGCCTCACCTCGAACAGAAGGTCGAGCACTTCCTGGTCGAGAACATCCCAGGTGCGGATCTGCTGCTCCACCATGTTGAATCGTGCTTGCTCGAAATCCATCCCTGCCTCGTGATCGCGCGAAACCAGCTACTACTTTCTGATGCCTCTCCGACATCGCATTATCGCATGTCAATCGCCGGGCGCAGGCGCTGCCGCGGCGGCGGAACGACGCGCGCGCCGGGCCTTTCGCCGTTCGGCCCAGGCGTCCAGATAGGTGTAAAGCACCGGAACGACGACCAGCGTCAACAGCGTCGACGTGATCACACCGCCGATGATTGCACGGCCCATCGGGGCCTGGGTCTCGCCGCCTTCTCCCAGCCCCAACGCCAGCGGCGTCATGCCGCCGATCATTGCCGCGGTGGTCATCATGATCGGTCGCAAGCGGACCTGGCCCGCGGTCAACAATGCATCGTGCAGGCTTTTCCCGCCGCGCCGCGCCCGGTTCGCGAAGTCGACCAGCAGGATTGCGTTCTTGGTCACCAATCCCATGAGCATGATGAAGCCGATGATCGAAAACAGGTTCAGCGTCGTTCCGGTCAGCAGCAATGCGAGAAATACGCCGATCAGCGAAAACGGCAGCGACGCCATGATCGCCACCGGCTGCGTGTAGCTCGCAAACTGGGACGCGAGGATCAGATAGATGAAAATGATGGCGAGTCCGAGCGCCGCGAGCGCCGCCTGGAACGACTCCTGCATGTCCTTCGCCTGGCCGCCGACATCGAAGCGATACCCGGGGGGCAGCGTTGGCGTGGCCTCCTTGATGATGCGCGCAACGTCTGAGTTGACGTCGCCTGACGGCCTGCCCTCGGCATTGGCGTAGAGCGCGACGCGCCGCTGAAGCTCCTGGCGCTTGATGATTTGCGGGCTTGTCGTTTCGACGATGTCGGCGACTTGCCGCAGCGGGACCATGCGCGGGTTACCTTCGGGCCCGACACGGTTGCTGGTCAGATACAGATTGCCCAGGTCCGATACGAGCTGCCGCCGGTCCTTGGACAATTGCACATTGACCTCGTAGTTCTGTCCGTCGGGTGCGAGCCAGTACGTCACCGTGTCGCCCGCCAGGAGGGGCCGCACCGTCGCGCCGACCTGCTGCACGTTGATGCCGAGATCCGCCGCCGCGTCGTTGTTGAGTCGAATCGACAGGGCCGGATTGGCGGCCTTCTCCGACGTTTCCATGTCGGCGATGCCGGGAACCTTGCCGACCTTGAGCGCGAAATCGTTGATCAACGCCGTCAGCGTCTCCGGGTCCGGGCCGAGCAGATTCACCCATACCGCGCGATCGAAGCCAAAGCTGGGCTCGAGGCCCGGAATGGGCTTCATCGCAGTGCGAATCGCGCGCTCGACATCTTTCTGCGAGCGCTTCCGGTCGGCGAGGTCGGTCAGCTTGAGATTGATCCGGGCATAGTTCCGGCCATCGTCGGTGCCGATGGTCGTCATCGCCAGCGCAACCTCGGGAAATCCCTTGAGCACTTCCTCGGCCAGCTTCACCTTGCTGTCCGTGTATTCGAGGCTCGATCCCACAGGCGTGTTCAGACGCAGCGACAGAAAGCCCTCGTCGGTCTCGGGTATGAATTCGGTGCCGACCAGCGGCACCACCAGAAAGCTCGCGAAGAAGCTCACCAGCGCTATTGCGATCACTTTTTTTCGATTCGCGAGAGCCCATTCGAGGATCCGTCCGTAGACGCGGTGGATTCCTTCGATGACACGCTCGACGCCATCCATGAACCTGCCGAGCCACGGCAGGCGCGAAAAACGCGACCCCGGCGGATCGTGCCAGACCGAGGAAAGCATCGGATCGAGGGTAAAACTCACGAAAAGGGAGACAAGTACCGCGACCGCGACCGTCAGTCCGAACTGGAAGAAAAAGCGGCCGATGATGCCGCTCATGAAGGCGATCGGAACGAACACCGCGACGATGGCAAACGTCGTCGCCATCACGGCCAGACCGATCTCGTCGGTGCCCTCGCGTGCCGCCACCGCGTGCGTCTTTCCGAGGCCCAGATGACGGACGATGTTCTCTCTCACGACGATCGCGTCGTCGATCAGGAGCCCGATGCAAAGGCTCAACGCCATCAGCGTCAGAAAATTGAGCGTGAAGCCAAAGGCGTAGAGTGCAATGAACGTCGCGATCACCGCGATCGGCAGCGTCAGCCCGGTGATGATCGTGCTGCGCCAGCTGTGCAGAAAAAGAAACACGATCAGTACCGTGAGTAGCGCGCCCTCTACGATCGTTTGCTTGACGCGATTGACACTGCGCTCGACGGAATCCGCGGTGGAATTGACCACCTTCAACTCGATTTCGGACGGCAGCCGCTTCTTGAGCAGCTCCACGGCTTCGGTGACGCCTCGCCCCGTGTCGACGATGTTCGCATCCTGCGCCTTCTGAAGTTCGATCGTGATCGCCGGTCGCCCGTTGATGCGCGAGATCGAATCCTGGTCTTTCTCCCCGTCGATGACCGCCGCGACCTGGGTCAGATAAATCGGCGCGCCTCCCTGCTGCGCGACGATGATCCGTCCGAACTGAATCGGATCCTTGATCTTGCCTTCGACCCGCACGATCGAATCGGTCGCACCTCGGGTAATGCGACCGGCAGGCACATCCTGGTTGGCGGCGCGAATGGCATTGACGACCTGATCGACGCTCAAGCCCAGCGCGGTGAGCGCCTGCGGCTTGATCTCGACCAGAATCTGCCGGGTCACCCGTCCATTGACGTCGATTCGCGCCACGCCCGGGACGTTCTCGAGCCCCTTGACGATCGTCTGGTCGGTCAGCGAGCTCAAATCGCGCAGCCCGACGGTTTTCGACATCACCGCAAGCGATACCACGGGCCGCGTATTCTCCTGATCGGCGCGGATGACCAGCGGGTCCTTCACGTCGCGCGGAAAGCCCGGGCGGACCTGCGCGATCTTGTCGCGCACGTCCTGTATCGCGCGCATCATTTCCGTGCTCATCCGGAATTCGGCGAAGACTTCGCTGCGCCCTTCACGCGAATTGGACCGGATCAGACTTACTCCGGCGACCGTGTTGATCGCGTATTCGATGGGCTTGGTGACATCCGCTTCGACCACCTCGGGCGATGCGCCAGGATAGGTTGTGAGCACCAGCACGAAAGGCAGGCTGACATCCGGCATCTGCTCGACACGCAGGTGGTTGTAAGCGAACAGTCCGAGAACGGCGATGCCGACCATCACCATGGTCGCGAAGACGGGGTTGTTGATCGATACTCGAGTGATCCACATCGCGTTGGTCTCCTGTCAGGCCCGAAGACGGCCTTAGTTGGCCACTGAGTTCGCCACTGAGTTCGCCACCGAACTTACCGCCAAAGGCTTCTCTTTTTCGCGCGCTGGCGCGCGGACCACGGCCGGCAGGCCTTCTTTCAGGTTGTCGAAGTGGGTCGAAAGGATGAGCATGCTCGACGGCAGCTCCGTCTTAAGCTCGGTCCTGCCGGCGGCTTCATCGCGCTTGCCGATGACGACGATCCTGCGCAGCAGCCTGCCGTTGTCGATCCCCCACACATAATTCTGCCCCGCCTCGATGCGAATCGCCGTGTCGGGCAGCGTCGGCACCGGTTGCCCCGCAGCCAGCCGAATGCGCCCCGTGGCGAACATGCCGCCGCGCAGAACGGCATCGGGGTTGGGAATCTGCACGAACACCAGAATCGCGCGCGTGCCCGCCTCGGTCATGGGATTGATGCGCTCGACCTGGCCCTTGAAGCGTCGCTCGCCAAAGCCTTCGATCGACAGCTCGACCGACATGCCGATGACGATTTCCGGGATGTCGTTGGCCGGTACCATCGCCTGCAGCTCCATCCGGCCGAGGTCGACGACGGTGAACAGCGGCGAGTCGAAATTGACCTTTTCGCCCGGCTGTATGTTGCGCTTGGCGACAGTACCCTCCAATGTCGTGACTACGACCGCGTCCCGCAATGCGTTTTTCGCCAACTGAACTTGCGCCTCGTTGGACTTGAGCGTGCCCTGGCTCACCGAAAGGTTGCTCTCGGCGCTGTCATAGGCGGTCTGGGAGATAAAGTTCTGCTTCAGCAACGCGAGGTTCGTCGTACGCGTCTTTTCGGCCAACGCGAGCTGGGCACGGCTCGACTCGAGCGCGCCGATGCGATCGGTGAGCTTGGCGTCGAGGTCGGAGGTGTCGAAGCGCGCGAGGACCTGCCCCGCCTTGACCGCTTCGCCCTCGCGCACAAGGATCTGACGGATCTCGCCGGAGACCTTGGCCTTGACCGTGGTCTGATTGACCGGCTGCAGCGTGCCCGAGACAGGCAGCCAGCGCGAGAGCGCTTTGGCCTCGACGGGCGCAATATCGCCCGGGGTGAATTCGAGCGTTACCGGCTGCGCCGCTCCGCCAGGAGTTTCCGCGGCCGCCCGCTTGCTCATGCGCAGACCGATGCCGATGGCGAGCGCGGCAACGACCACGAAGGTGGCGATGATGCCGACCGTGCGGCTCTTGGACCAACGTGCCATGACCAGGTAACCCCCAGATTTTCGGATGCCGGCGCGCCGGCCATTGAGCAGCGACGCCGGCTCGACGCTCGTCGAGCGCTGCCGGTTGAGCCTTAGATGCGGCTCGCTCGGCGCCCGGATTCAGAAAGGCGCGAGTCTAGGCCGCACCGGTACACCCGGACAAGAGCAAGCCGACGAAATGCGCCGTTCCGGGTTCAATCGACGCCTGTTCCGACCAAACGCAATGACCTGGATTGCAACGCGAGACCGGCCCATGAGCGCATTCTATCGACGCCGGTGACGAACGCTCGACAAAGGGGGCCCGGTCCCGCGCCACAGAGGCGAGAATCGTGCGAGGCAGGCGACCGCGGCGATTGACAGTCCGCGCGGAGACGGCAATAATTATCTGTTGCGTCCCCTGTTTTCCGTCATTACCCCATTTCGGAGGAAATTCATGATATTCAACCGCTCGCTCGGCCTGACGATCGTCGCCGCAGCGTTGGTGACCGCTTACGGCTGCGGTAAGGAAGAGCCGAAGAAAGTCGATACGGCGGCAACCGCGACCGCGCCGGCGATGCCCGAAGCCGTAGTCAAAATCGGCCACGTTGGTCCGACGACCGGGCCGCAGGCGCATCTCGGCAAGGACAACGAGAACGGTGCCCGCATGGCGATCGATGACGCCAACGCCAAGAACATCGTCATCGACGGCAAGAAGATCAAGTTCGAGCTGGTCGCGGAAGACGACCAGGCAGATCCCAAGCAAGGCACGACCGTGGCGCAGAAGTTGGTCGACGCCAAGGTCGCCGGCGTGGTCGGCCATTTGAATTCGGGCACGACGATTCCAGCCTCGAAGCTCTACAGCGACGCGGGGATTCCGCAAATCTCGCCGTCGGCCACGAATCCGAAGTACACGTTGCAAGGATTCAAGACCGCGTTCCGAGTCATGGCCAACGACGTGCAGCAAGGCAGCGTCATCGGGAAGGAAGCCGTGACGACGCTCGGCGCCAAGAAGATCGCCATCATCGACGACAAGACCGCGTACGGCGCGGGCCTTGCCGAAGAGACCGAAAAGGCCGCGAAGGCGGCAGGCGGGACCATCGTGGCGCACGAGTTCACCAACGACAAGGCGACCGACTTCAAGGCGATCCTGACCAAGATCAAGGCCAAGAATCCCGACATCATCATGTACGGAGGGATGGACGCCCAGGGCGGACCGATGGTCAAGCAGATGAAGGAGCTGGGCATCAAGGCCAAGTACATCGCCGGCGATGGCGTGTGCTCGGCGGAGTGGCCCAAGCTCGCCGGCGGCGCCGCCGAAGGCCAGTACTGCACCCAGGCGGGTGTGCCACCGGAGAAAATGGCCAACGCCAAGGACTTCGTAACGCGATTCACCGCGAAGTACGGCCCGATCCAGGTCTATGCGCCGTATTCGTACGACGCCGCCATGACCCTGATTGCCGCCATGCAGAAGGCGAACTCGACCGATCCGGCCAAGTACCTTCCGGAGCTCGCCAAGATCTCCTACGACGGCGTCACGGCCAAGATCGAGTTCGACGAGCATGGCGACACCAAGAACGGGGCGATCACGCTCTATCAGGTGAAGGATGGCAAGCTGATGCCGATGGCGACGAATGTCGGCGGCAAGACCGAGAAGGTCGACGCCGCGCCGGCAAGCGAGCCCAAGTCGGAAATGAAGTCGGACATGAAGGCAGCGGGCGACAGCATGAAAGCCGCCGGCGACAAGATGAAGTCCACGATCGAGAATCCGGCGCCGCCGACTCCCGCCAACTCCGACACGATGAAAAAGGACAACAAGGGCCAGTAGGCAGGAAGCCCGGTTCCCTGAAACGGCGCCCCGAGGGGCGCCGTTTTTTTGACCACCGCCGGCAAATCGAACGCGGGGATTGCCCTCTCGTTAAGCGCAGGCGAGAATTCGCCGAGGCCGATCTGCACACTGATGTGCCGTCGCGCCTCCCGGAGGCGCCGTGGACATCTTCCTGCAGCAGATCATCAACGGCCTGACTCTGGGCAGCGTCTACGCGCTGGTCGCGCTGGGCTACACCATGGTCTACGGCATCATCGGCCTGATCAACTTCGCCCACGGCGAAGTGGTGATGATCGGCGCGATGGTCTCGCTGTCTGTGGTCACGGCGCTCCTCGGCGCGCACGCGCCGCTGCCGCCGGTCCTCATCATCCTCGCCGGGCTGGTCGTCGCGGTCCTCGTCTGCATGACGCTCGCCTACGGCATGGAGAAGATCGCGTACCGCCCGCTGCGCAAGGCGCCGCGGCTCGCGCCGCTGATCACCGCCATCGGCATGTCCATCATCCTGCAGAACCTGGCCTTGATGATCTGGGGCCGCAACTATCTGACGTTCCCGACGCTGATCGAGCCTACGACACACTACATTTTTGGCGCCGCGATGACCGATCTGCAGATGCTGATCGTGGCGCTCGCGGCGCTGCTCATGGCCGGACTGGTCTTCGTCGTGCAGCGCACGCGTCTTGGCATGGCCATGCGCGCCACCGCGCAAAACCCGCAGGTCGCGGGGCTCATGGGCATCGACATCAACGTCGTCATTTCGGCCGCGTTCGTGATCGGTGCGGCGCTCGCTGCGGTCGCCGGGCTGATGGTGATGACCTATTACGGGATCGCCCACTACTACATGGGCTTCCTGCTCGGGCTCAAGGCCTTCACCGCGGCGGTGCTCGGCGGCATCGGCAATCTTGCCGGCGCCATGCTCGGAGGCATCCTGCTCGGCATCATCGAAGCGCTCGGCGCAGGCTATATCGGCGACGTGTCGAACATCTGCGGGTTTCCGTTTCTCAGCGACACGCTGCAGGAGAAATGCGCCGCGAACGATGGAACGTTGAGCCTGTTCGGCAGCAACTATCAGGACGTGTTCGCGTTTTTCGTGCTGATCCTGGTGCTCATATTCCGGCCCTCGGGCCTGCTCGGCGAGCGCGTGGCGGACCGCGCGTGACCCAGTCGCGCGCGAAATCGATTTCGCCCAAAGTCTGGGCGGGCGTCGCGCTGGTCGCACTCGCGCTGGCGCTGCTGCCTTTCGTCGCGGCCCTTGCCGGCCAGGCCTGGGTCCGCATTCTCAACTTCGCGATGGTCTACATCATGCTCGCGCTGGGATTGAACATCGTCGTCGGTTTCGCGGGCTTGCTCGACCTCGGATACATCGCCTTCTATGCCGTCGGCGCATATGTCTATGCGCTGCTGGCGTCGCCGCACTTCGGCATTCATCTACCGTTCTGGGTCATTCTTCCCTTGAGCGCGGGAATCGCCTGCGCTTTCGGCGTGCTGCTCGGCGCACCCACGCTGAAGCTCCGCGGCGACTATCTCGCCATCGTAACGCTCGGTTTCGGCGAGATCATCCGCATTTTCCTCAACAATCTCAATGCTCCGGTCAACATCACCAACGGCCCGCAGGGTGTCAACCTGATCGATCCGTTTCGCATCGGCAGCTTCTCCTTCGCCAAGCCGGAAGTCATCCTCGGCATACCGTTTTCCGGCCCGCAGAAGTATTACTACCTTCTGCTGCTGATCAGCATCGGCGTCATCGTCATCAATCTCCGCCTCCAGAATTCGCGGCTGGGCCGCGCCTGGGAAGCGATCCGCGAAGACGAGATCGCCGCGAAGGCGATGGGCATCAACACCCGCAACGTAAAACTGCTGGCGTTCGCCATGGGTGCGTCGTTTGGCGGCATCGCCGGCGCGGTCTTTTCGGCGACGCAGCAGTTCGTGAGCCCGGAAAGCTTCGGCCTGTTCGAATCCATCATCGTGCTGGCGATGGTGGTGCTCGGCGGCATGGGCAATATTCCGGGCGTCATTCTCGGCGCGATTCTGCTGACGCTATTGCCCGAAGTGTTGCGCTACACGATGGAGCCGCTGCAGAACGCGCTCTTCGGCAGAGTGATCCTCGACGCCGAAACGATCCGGCTGCTCGTCTTCGGCATCGCGCTGGTGGCGATCATGCTTTATCGTCCGGCGGGCATTTGGCCTTCCGCAGTACGCAAACGCGAGCTCGAAGTCAAAGGCGGCGCCGCGTGAGCGTGAATCGATCCACGCTTCTCGCGGCGACCCGCATCGGCAAACGCTTCGGCGGCGTTCAAGCGCTGACCGACGTCAGTTTCACCATCGACCGCGGCGAGATCTACGGTTTGATCGGGCCGAATGGCGCGGGCAAGACTTCGTTGTTCAACGTGCTCACAGGCATCTATGCGCCCGACAGTGGGAGTTTCACTTTCGACGGCGGGCCGCTCGACCGGCTGAAACCGAACGAAGTCGCGGAGCGCGGCATCGCGCGCACATTTCAGAACATTCGCCTCTTCCAGAATCTGTCGGCGCTGGAAAACGTCATGATCGGGCGCCACGTTCGCACGCGCGCAGGCGTTTTCGGCGCGATCTTTCGCGACCGGCAAACGCTGGCGGAAGAGGCGGGTATCGAGGCGCGATCCCACGAGCTGCTCGAATACGTCGGCGTGGCGAATCGCGCCAATCATCTCGCCAAGCATTTGGCCTACGGCGATCAGCGGCGCCTGGAAATCGCGCGTGCGCTTGCGACGGAGCCGAAGCTTCTCGCGCTGGACGAACCCGCGGCCGGCATGAACGCGACCGAGACCAAAGCGCTGAAGGCGCTCCTCGACGACATTCGCCGCGATGGGACCACGATTCTGCTGATCGAGCACGACATGAAGTTGGTGATGAGCATTTGCGACCGCGTGCTGGTGCTCGACTATGGCAAGAAGATTGCCGAGGGCTCGGCCGCGGAGGTTCAAACGGATCCGAAAGTCATCGCGGCGTACCTCGGCGGCGAAGTGACGCTGAACCTGCGAAGGGCGTGATCGCGTGGGTGAGAACGCGCTCCTAGAGCTCAAGGGTCTCCAGGTCGCCTACGGCGGCATCCAGGCCGTCAAGGGCATCGATCTCGTGGTCAGGGAGCGCGAGCTCGTTTGCCTCATCGGCGCCAACGGCGCGGGCAAGACGACGACGCTGAAGGGCATCACCGGCCTGCAGCCAGTCAAGGGCGGATCGATCCACTACGATGGACAGGACATCACCGGCAAACCCGCATTCGTGCTCGTGCGTCGCGGCCTGTCGATGGTGCCCGAGGGACGCGGCGTCTTCGGAGCGCTGACCGTCGAAGAGAATCTGGCCATGGGCGCCTACACTCGCAACGATCGAGCTGCAGTTCGTGCCGACGTCGAGCGCGTGTACGAACTGTTTCCCAGGTTGAAGGAACGCCGAGCGCAAACTGCGGGAACGCTCTCCGGTGGCGAGCAGCAGATGCTGGCGATGGGCCGCGCCATGATGTCCCGGCCCAAGCTCCTTCTGCTCGACGAGCCGTCAATGGGCCTGGCACCGCTGATGGTGCAAAAGGTGTTTGAAACCGTGCTCACAATCGCCAGCGAAGGCGTGACCATCCTGCTGATCGAGCAGAATGCGAAACTCGCGCTTGAAGTCAGCGACCGCGGCTACGTGATGGAAAGCGGAGAGATCACCCTTTACGGCAACGCAAAAGATCTGCTGTCCGATCCGAAGGTCCGCGCCGCATATCTCGGCGAAAGCGCCGCCTGAAGCCACCTGAAGCCACTTGAGGCGCCGCGGCCGCGGTACCCCTTGAACCTGCCCTTTCCCACCATCGTCGTCGCCGCGCCGCGCGCCGTAGGCGCGCGGCGCGCATTCGCGTGGTACGAAGACGCGATGCGTCTGTTCAAGCTCGCGCCCATTAGCTGGTGCGCCCTCGGATTCATCACGCTCGCCGCGGATTTCGGCCTGCAACTTCTGCCCGGCATCGGCATCGCCGTGTCCAAGGTCATCGTGCCGCTGGTCGAATGCGGGATGTTGATCGGTGCGGCCGCGCTGGATCGCGGCCAGCCATTGTCGCTTCGATATTCGCTTACCGCGTTCGGCGCGCGTCCCGGTGCAGTCGCGGCGATTGTGATCAGCGCGCTCGCGGTCTTTGCCGCCGAAGCGCTCGCGGCCTATTTTCTCGCCGATGCGAACTTGCTGGTCGCGGATTCCGAAAGCGTCGAGCTGTCCACGCCGGCGGTAATCGGCACCGTCATTATCAGCGCACTGGCTTCGCTGCCCGTCGCATTCGTGCCCTTCGCAGTGTTGTTCTCGGGAGCGTCGTTCGTCGACGCATTCGCAACAAGCGTGCGTGCGTTCGCGCTCAACCTCGCACCGCTGCTTATTTTCGCCGCGCTCGCCGCGGTGCTGGTCGCGCTGGGTCTGATGTTGTTGGGTGTCGGGTTGATCGCGGTGTTTCCGCTGCTCTCCGCGGCAAGCTATGCCGCGTGGAAGGACATTTTCGCCGTCAGCGCCGTCAATGCCTAAGCGGTGGGTGCAACCTGGAAGCTCGCGAAGTCGCCATCCGCGGCTGCCGTTTCGATTCCCGTAACCTGCGCCCCCGCAGGTCCGCGGCGCGACCAGGCGACAATCGCATCGACGTCGGTGGCGGGACCGGCGACGATTGCCTCGACGCGACCGTCGCGCCGGTTCCGCACCCACCCGCGAAGCTTGCGCGAGCGAGCCTCGTCGGCAAAGGCGTAGCGAAAGCCCACGCCCTGCACGCGGCCGCTGATGAGCAGGCGCAGCGTCGTAGTAACCGATGCCCCGACCGATGTGTCACCGGCCGTGCTCATCGCTTAAGTGGCCGCTTTCCGGCGCGCGAGCAGCAGCAAGCCAAGCATGGTCTTGACGTCGGTGATCTCGCCGCGATCGAGCCACGCCAGCGCTTCCTCGAGTGTCGTGGTAAAGGTCTCGACGAACTCGCCTGCATCGAGTTTCGCGCCGACAAACGTCAGCGCATCGGCCGTATAGATTTCGATGCGCTCGGTGGAATACGTGATCAATGGATGCAACGTGCCGATGTGCGACCAGCGCTCGGCGGCGTAGCCTGTCTCCTCCAGCAATTCTCGAGCCGCGGTCGCCGCGGGCTCCTCGCCCGGATCGATCTTTCCAGCGGGAAACTCGATGAAAATACGCGCCAGCGGATACCGAAACTGCCGTTCCATGAGGAGCTTTCCATCCGGCAACCGCGGAATGATCATCACCGCGCCGGGATGGGCGATGTACTCGCGCGTGGCCGTTTTTCCATCGGGCAGGCGGACCGTGTCGCGCTTGACATGCAGCAACTTCCCATCGAATACAACTTCCGAGGCAATGCGCGTCTCGACCAGATGCGCGTCGCCGCCGCGCTTTTCGTCGTCGACCGGCGGTTTGCGGCTCATGCCAGCCAATTGCGCGCGGTAAGGAACTCGGCATAGAGCTGTTCTTCGGGACTGCCAGGATCAGGACGCCAGTCATATCGCCAGCGCACGATCGGCGGCAGCGACATGAGGATGGCTTCCGTGCGGCCGTTGGATTGAAGGCCGAAGAGCGTGCCGCGATCGTAGACCAGGTTGAATTCGACATAGCGCCCGCGTCGGTACGCCTGGAAGTCGCGTTCGCGCTGAGTGTAGGTTATGTCCTTGCGCCGAAGCAGAATCGGTTCGTACGCGGCGAGAAAATGGTCACCGACGCTTCGCGTCAGCGCGAAGCAATGTTCGAACTCACGCTCGTTCAAATCGTCGAAGAAAATACCGCCGATGCCGCGCGGCTCGCCGCGGTGCTTGAGGAAAAAATAATCGTCGCACCATGCCTTGAAACGGGTATGGTAGCCGTCGCCGAATGGCGCCAGTGCCGCGCGACAGGTGCGATGAAAAAGGATTGCGTCTTCCTCGAAGCCGTAATAAGGCGTGAGATCCATCCCGCCGCCGAACCACCAGACAGGCTGCAATTCGGGCTCGGGAGCGAGCGCGGCGAAGAGTCGCAGGTTCATGTGGACGGTCGGCACATACGGATTTCGAGGGTGCAACACCAACGACACCCCCATAACCTCGAACGAGCGCCCGGCAAGCTGCGGTCGTGTCGCGCTCGCCGATGGGGGCAGCCGTTCTCCCTTGACGTGCGAAAAGTTGACGCCGGCGCGCTCGAACACCTTGCCTTCTTCGAGAATGCAGCTCCTGCCGCTTCCGCCCTCCGCGCGCAGCCAGTCGTCGCGACGAAACGCCGCTCCGTCGATGGCCTCGAGCCGCCCGACGATGCTCGATTGCAGATCGGTGAAGTAACGTCGGGCACGCGGCAGGTCTTGAAGAAGGTTCATGATTTCCGTGACGCTCGTTCGAACGAGTCGCCGCAATTCAGGTCTTGCGCGCGCCGAGCGCGCGGTGGCCGATATCGCTGCGATACTGCATCCCCTCGAAGTGTATGCCGCCTACCGCGGCGTACGCGGTGCGCTGTGCCTGTCGTACGGTCTCACCCAGTGCGGTGACGCAAAGGACGCGTCCTCCGGCAGTCACGATACGCTCACCGTCCCGCGCAGTCGCGGCGTGGAAAACCCTGCAGTCGTCGCGAGCCGCACCGAGGCCCGAGATCGCGTCGCCCTTGCGCGGCGCGTCGGGATACCCCGCCGCCGCCAGCACCACGCCCAACGCGGCGCGTCGATCCCAGTCGGCGTCGATTCTGTCGAGCGTGCCGTCGACCGCATGTTCCACCAGATCGACCAGATCGGTCTTGAGTCGCATCATGATCGGCTGCGTCTCCGGGTCTCCGAGCCGGCAGTTGAACTCGAGTGCGCGCGGATTACCTTCGCCGTCGATCATCACCCCCGCGTACAGAAATCCGATGTACGGAATCCCGTCGGCGGCCATGCCGTCGACGGCCGGTACGATAATCTCGCGCATGATGCGCGCGTGAACCGCGGGCGTCACGACCGGCGCGGGCGAGTACGCGCCCATGCCGCCGGTATTGGGTCCGGCATCGCCGTCGAGCAGTCGCTTGTGATCCTGCGATGAGGCGAGCGACAGAACGTTGGCACCGTCGGCCATGACGATGAAGCTCGCTTCCTCGCCGGTCAGGAACTCCTCGATGACTACGCGTGCAGGGCCGCCATCCTGCGGCGCCGCCAGTGTCCGGTCGACAAGCATGGCGTCGATCGCGGCGTGCGCGTCGCCCGCGCTCATCGCTACGATCACGCCTTTGCCTGCGGCGAGCCCGTCGGCTTTGACGACGATAGGCGCGCCTCGATCGTCGACGTAGGCATGCGCTTCGGCGGCATCGGTGAAGCTGCGATACTCGCCGGTCGGAATACCGTGGCGGGCCATGAATGCCTTGGCGAAATCCTTGGAGCTCTCGAGTTGCGCCGCGGCCCGGGTCGGGCCGAAGATCCTCAGTCCCGCCCGCCGGAATGCGTCCACGACACCGTTGGCCAGCGGCGCTTCCGGACCGACGACCGTCAGCCCGACACGCTCGCGCTGCGCGAATGCGACCAGATCTGCGATCGAGGTCAACGCGACATTGCTGAGTTCGCGCTCCAGCGCCGTGCCGGCGTTGCCGGGAGCGACAAAGACTTTCGCGACCCGGCTCGACTGGGCGATTTTCCACGCCAACGCATGTTCGCGCCCGCCGCCGCCAATGACCAGAATATTCATCGCATCAGCTCACACTCAGCGCACATCCTGCACGATGAAAGTAACGCTGGGGGAGGACACTCGGCGGCGACTCGTGCCGACACTAATGCCGAAAGTGCCGGACGCCGGTAAACACCATGGCCAGACCTCGCTCGTCCGCCGCGGCGATGACTTCAGCATCGCGCACGCTGCCGCCGGGCTGGATGATCGCAACCGCGCCGTTGTCCGCGACGACGTCGAGACCGTCACGAAACGGAAAGAACGCGTCGGAAGCAACCACCGACCCGGCCAGCGAAAGTCCGGCGGCTTGCGCCTTGATCGCGGCAATGCGCGTCGAATCGACCCGGCTCATCTGTCCGGCGCCGATGCCGAGCGTCCGTCCGCCGCCGCCATAGACGATGGAATTGGACTTGACGAACTTGGCGACGCGCCAGACAAACAACAAGTCGGCAAGCTGCACCGCAGTCGGCGCCTTGCGCGAAACGACCGACAGGTCGCTGACATTGATATCGCGGTGGTCGGCAGACTGCAGCAGCATGCCGCCGCCGACGCGTTTCATGTCCCAGGCGTTTCCGGATTCCGGCCCCCGGCCTTGAACCGTCAGCACACGAACGTTGACCTTCCTTGCGATGCGCTCGAGCGCATCGGCAGAATAGCCCGGAGCGATCAGAACCTCGAGAAATTGCGCGCTTACCAGCTCGACCGTCGCGGCGTCGATTTCGCGGTTGAAGGCAATGATGCCTCCAAACGCCGATGTGGGATCAGTGGCAAGCGCGAGCCGATACGCTTCCAGCGGCGTTGCCGCAATCGCGGCCCCGCAGGGATTGGCGTGTTTGACGATGACGCAGGCCGGCTCGGCGAAGGTGCTGACGCACTCCCAGGCCGCATCGCTGTCGCCGATGTTATTGAACGAAAGCTCCTTGCCCTGAAGCTGCCCGGAGGTCGCGATGGTGCCGGGCACCGGTGCTTCGTCACGATAGAAGGCGGCCTGCTGGTGCGGATTCTCGCCGTAACGCAGATCCTGCAACTTGGTTCCCTGCCAGTTGAAACGGTCCGGAAACAACTGCGGCGCGCCGGTCTCGTCGCGCGCCGTCAGATAGTTGCTGATCGCGCCATCATAGGCGGCAGTGTGCGAGAACGCTTTTTGCGCCAGCCGGAAGCGCGTCGCGCTTCCGAGTTGTCTGCCGTTGGCGGAGAGCTCGTCGAGCAACGCCGGATAGTCGGCGGGATCGACCACGACGCCGACATGCGCATGGTTCTTTGCCGCGGCGCGAACCAGGGCCGGACCGCCGATATCGATATTTTCGATCGCATCGTCGAGCGAGCAGCCGGGCTTGGCCACGGTCTGCCGAAACGGATAGAGATTGACTACGACAAGATCGATCGGAGGAATCGCGTGCTTGGTGAGCGCGGCCATGTGTTCGAGAGAATCGCGGCGTGCGAGAATCGCGCCATGGATCTTGGGGTGCAAAGTCTTCACGCGACCGTCGAGCATCTCGGGAAAACCCGTGTAGTCGGCGACTTCGGTGACCGGCAACCCCGCATCCAT
Organism: Burkholderiales bacterium; assembly: GCA_017880805.1. Classification (GTDB taxonomy): domain Bacteria; phylum Pseudomonadota; class Gammaproteobacteria; order Burkholderiales; family Casimicrobiaceae; genus PALSA-1003. The sequence continues at coordinate 18,803 of JADGRP010000278.1, read as the reverse complement.
CAGTGATTTCGCCGTGCCTCCGGTGGAGATGAGCTTGACGCCCATCGTGTCCAGGCCGCGCGCAAAATCCACAAGGCCTGTCTTGTCGGAGACAGACAAGAGCGCCTGGGCGATGGGAGCGGTCATCGGGGAGAAATCATGAAAGTGCGCTCACGCAGGATTGGGTCATGCGGCAACGTGCGTGCGGCAAGCGCGCGGGCGAAAATGGCTCCATTAGGCGAAACGTCGCGCGCGCGGGCGACGCCAAGACAAGTCTAACTGATCTTGTACTTCGAAAGCTTGGAGCGAAGCGTGTTTCGGTTCATGCCCAGCATGTCCGCCGCTTGCGTCTGGTTGCCGCTGGCACGATGCATGATCATCGCCAGCAGCGACCGCTCGACATTGGTGATGACCATGTTGTAAATGCCGTGAGGCTGTTCGCCGTCCAGCCGCCGGAAATATTCATCGATTGATTTTTCGACGCTGCGGCAGATCTCGCTGCCACCGTTGATTCGTACCGTCTTCTTCATGCTGCCTGCGCCTCCCCCGTCCCGCAATTCTGCGGCCGACTCCGCCGCGCGCGCTCCGTTGGCGCGTAGCTGAGCCGATCGCCGTGCGTGCTCAACTCATCGAAAAAACGATTCACTGCCGCGACCTGCGCCCATGCGCTGTCGATCGCGTTGATTTCGTGCCGAAACTCAAGCCCACCTTCAAGATCGGCGGTATACCAGCCCAAATGCTTGCGCGCGATGCGCACGCCGCTCTCTTCGCCGTGAAAGGCGTGGTGGTCGGCGAGATGCTCGAGGATAAGTTGACGAATCTCGGCAATCTGCGGCGACGGAAGCTTTTCGCCATAGTCGAGAAAGTGACGTATCTCACGAAAGATCCAAGGACGGCCCTGCGCCGCGCGGCCGATCATCACCGCGTCCGCACCCGTGTGCTCCAGCACGTCGCGCGCCATTTCCGGTGAGTCGACGTCGCCGTTTGCCGTCACCGGCACGCTGACCGCCTGCTTCACCGCCCGAATAGTGTCGTACTCCACGGCGCCGACAAAGCCGCACTCCCGCGTGCGGCCGTGAACCGACAGCGCCGCGATGCCCGCGCTTTCGGCAATGTGTGCGATCCGCACCGCGTTTCGATGCTGCCGATCCCACCCGGTCCGGATCTTCAGCGTCACCGGCACATCGACTGCGCCAACGACGCGTTCGACGATGGCGCCTACCAGCGACTCGTTCTGCAGGAGCGCGGAACCGGCAGCGACGTTGCAGACCTTCTTCGCCGGGCAGCCCATGTTGATGTCGATGATCTGCGCGCCGCGATCTACGTTGTAGCGCGCCGAGTCGGCCATCTGCGCAGGGTCGGCGCCGGCGATCTGCACGACGATCGGCTCCACCTCGCCGTCGTGATTCATGCGCCGCTGCGATTTGCCCGTATTCCGGAGCTGTGGATTGGACGCGACCATCTCCGAAATGGCGAGACCGGCCCCAAGCCGCTTGCACAATTGCCGGAATGGACGGTCGGTCACACCGGCCATCGGTGCGACGACAAGATTGCTCAGAATGCGATGCGAGCCGATTTGCACTGCTTGAACTTTAGTGGAAGCTGCGACGGAAGGGAGCAAATTATACCGAGTTTGCGGCGCTGTAGTCAGCGCGTTCGTCGGCTCGAACCATTATCGATCGAGTTCTCAATGCATGCCATTCAGTGAACTCCACTCAGTGCAAGCCACTCAGTGCAAGCCGTAAAGCATCGCTCGCGTGAACATTCGTTTGACGGGCGGCAACGCGTCGAAAAGAGTGAGCGCCAACCCGCGCGGCCAGCGCAGCATTGAAACGTCCGCGCCGAAAAGACCGAGCAGACCGTGCGTGAATGCGATGCCCGACCACCGGTCCACACTGCGGCGCCGCGCATACGCCGCGAGAAATGCCCGTGCACCAAAATGATCACGGTCAGTGATGACTGAGATTGCAAGCAACTCTTGCGCCAATTCATACGCATCACGAACGCCGAGATTGAAGCCCTGCCCCGCGACGGGATGCAGCGCTTGCGCGGCGTTACCCACGAGAACCGTGCGCTCGCCGACAACGCGGGTCGCAAATTCAAGCGCCAGCGGGAACGTGCGCCGATCGGCAACGCGAGTCCACCGCCCGGCGCCGGGCCCGAAACGCAGCGTGAGCGCGGCCAGGAACTTTGATTCCGGAAGCGCGACCAGCGCGCTCGCATTTTCCGGACTTGTCGTCCACACCAGTCCGTAGTGATCCCCTTCCGGCAGGAGCGCTATCGGACCTTCGTCGGTAAAGCGCTCGAACGCGAGTCCTCCATGCGGCTCAGTGGACGCAATTTTCGCGACCAATGCGACTTGTCGGTAGTCGTGCCTGCGTCGCGCGATGTAGTTCACGACGTCGCCACCGCCGTCGGCAACCGCGGCGAGACGTGCGCTCCATTCGACAGCGGCGCCGTGGCGTTCGCCCACGACATGAGCACAGGCCGCACCTGCCGTCGCACTCACTCGTGTCACAGCGACGCCATGCTCGATCGACATGTCTGCACGGGCCAACGCCGCGTCAAGCGCATGCTGCAGTGCGCGGTAGCTGACCACATAGCCAAGCGCATCGACGCCTTGATCGTGAGCATGCAGGCGCGCGTGTCCGAAGCCTGCGCGCTGTGATATGTCGATCGCCGTGATCGGCGTTACCGCGCCTGGGGTTGCCGCAACCGCCTTCCACACACCGAGCCGCTCGAAAATGAGCCGGGCGCCGTGGGATAAGGCAAGCGACCGGTCGCTTCGTGCAATGCTTCCGGCAGGGCGAGCATCGAGTGCAATGACGTCGAGGTCGCTTTCAGAGAGCGCCAGGGCAAGCGTCGCGCCGACAGGACCTGCGCCGACGATGACCAGATCGTGCAACATGGGACTTGGTCGATGAGTCGCGGGTAGCGCAGGCTCAGCGCGCGCAGGCGGCTTCGACGTCGGCTATGGTCTTCGGCGTCGTGCCGCTCAGATTTTCGTTGCCGGCAGCGGTCACAAGAACATCATCCTCGATGCGCACGCCGATGTTCCAGAATCTCTCGGGCACCTTGTCGCTCGGGCGGATATAACAGCCGGGCTCGACGGTGAGCACCATGCCCGGCTCGAGTCGGCGCGATTCACCGTCGATGCGGTACAGTCCGACATCGTGCACGTCGAGCCCGAGCCAATGCCCGGCACGATGCATATAGAACTGCTTGTACGCGCCGGACTCGAGCACGCCGTCGAGCGTGCCTTCGCAGAGCTTGTGATCGATCAGCCCCTGCGCGAGCACGCGCACGGCCACCTCGTGATAGTCGTGAAACATCCTGCCCGGCTGGACGACGTCGATGCACGCGAGTTGCGCCGCGAGCACAAGCTCGTAAACCGCCTTTTGCTCGCCGCTGAACTTCCCGCCCACCGGAAACGTGCGCGTGATGTCCGACGCGTAGCCGTCGAACTCGCAACCGGCATCGATCAGCATCAGATCGTTAGCCTGCGTCTGGCGATTGTTGTCGCGATAATGCAGGACGCACGCGTTGGGTCCCGAGGCGACAATCGAGGGGTAGGCGACCGCCTGCGCGCCTGAGCGCAGGAATTCGTGCATCAGCTCGGCCTCGACCTGATATTCGTACCAGCCCGGACGCGTCTCGCGCATCGCGCGGCGGTGCGCGCCGCTCGAAATGGCCGCGGCGCGACGCAGGAGCTCCAGCTCGCGCTCGTCCTTGTAGAGACGCATCGCCGCGAGCGGGGCGCGAACGTCGATCACCGTCTCCGGCGCCGCGATGCCCGTGCGCACCCGATTGCGTACTTCGTTCAACGTCGCCGCGGTCGCATGGTCCCACGCGGGATAAAGTCCGAGGGGGGTGTAAATCGCACGCTGGTCGCACGTCCAGTCAGCGAGCTTCGCCGCAAGCTCGGTGATTGGATACGTCTCATCGAATCCGAAGATTTCTCGCGCGGCATCGGGGCCATAGCGAAAGCCGTCCCAAATTTCGCGCTCCAGATTCTTGTCCCGACAAAACAGGATCTGCTTCGAATCACTTTCCGTAGCGCCGGCAATGAGGACAACAGCCGCTTCCGGCTCCGGGAAACCGCACACGTAGTAAAAGTGACTGTCCGACCGGTACGGATAATGCGAATCCGCGTTGCGGATCGCCTCAGGTGCGGTGGGAATGGAGGCAATACCGCCTCCGGTCTGCTTGCGCATCTCGGCAATGAGCCGCGAGCGCCGGCTTCGGTGATGCTGATGGTTGTAATTCATGGTGTTTTCGATGAACTGTAATAAGGCAACTGAGAGTCAACTGAGATCTCTTGAGCTTTGCGTGGATTATAAGCGTTCCGCTCGCGGTGCGGGCTTTGCGGTAACATCCATTGCGTGCCCGCATCTTCCACCGAGCCTAAATTGAACCTGGATCGCGCGACGAGCGGCAAGCTGCTCGACGCGAAGCGCGAATTGCGCGCGCGAATCCTGCGCGACCGCGACGCCAAGCCGGCGCGAGCGCGGGCGACGGCGAGCGCCTCGATTGCGGCGTCAATATCGACGCGCGAGGACTTCGCGTTGTCCAGGAACGTGCTGCTCACCCTTCCCTTCGGCAGCGAATGGGATACGCAGGCACTGCTTGTGGCGGCGCTGGCCCACGCCAAGACGGTCGCGCTGCCAAGAGTGAACCTCGCGACCCGGATGCTCGACCTATACGCCATCACCCGTCTCGAGCACGACGTTATGCCCGGCTATCGCGGCATCCCGGAGCCCTGCGCGCACTGCGCTCCGCTCGATGTCGCAACCATCGACTGGGTGCTCGTTCCCGGCGTGGCGTTCGATTCCGATGGACACCGAATCGGCTACGGCGGAGGCTACTACGACAGGCTGCTGCCGCTGCTGCGGGTCGACGCCCACCGCGTCGCGGGCGCCTTCGAGCTGCAACTCGTCGAACGCGTTCCCGCGGCATCGCACGATGTCACGGTCGAGGCCATCGTTACCGAAACACGGTCCATTTCGATCGCCCGATAATCGCATTCTGCGAACCCCGCCATGGGCGCTGTGACAGCCGAACCGCACATTGGCGTCATCGGCTTGCCCCTCGAGTTGGCGTCGTTTCCCCGGAGTCGTTGGAAACGATTTCCGTGGAATGTTATAAACTTCCCCTGAAACGCGACTCGCGGCCTGCATCGCAACGATGCGGCGTCAGCTTTCGACGCAGTCGTCGGTCCGATCGACGCGCAGCGAGGCCGTCACCCTGAGGAAAGCCCATGAACATGAACCCTGACGTCGATCCGCAAGAAACCCAGGAATGGCTGGACGCGATCGACGGTGTGCTCGAACACGAGGGGCCGGACCGCGCGCATTTCCTAATCGAGCAGGTGATCGACAAGTCGCGCCGTTCCGGCGCGCACATGCCGTTCTCGGCGAATACCGCCTATATCAACACGATCCCGGTCGACAAGCAGCCGAAGATGCCGGGCGACCAGGCGATCGAGGAGAAGATCCGAAATTATGCTCGCTGGAACGCGATGGCGATGGTGCTGCGCGCGAACAAGGAAACCAACGTCGGCGGACATATCGCCAGCTACGCGTCGGCTGCGACGCTCTACGACGTCGGATTCAACCATTTCTGGCACGCGCCTTCGGCCGGTCACGGCGGCGACCTGGTATTTGTTCAGGGCCATTCGGCGCCCGGCGTCTATGCGCGCGCCTATATGCTCGGCCGACTCACTGATCAGCAGATGGACAATTTCCGCCAGGAAGTCGATGGCAAGGGGATCTCCTCCTACCCGCACCCCTGGCTGATGCCGGACTTCTGGCAGTTCCCGACGGTGTCAATGGGATTGGGGCCGCTGATGGCGATCTATCAGGCGCGCTTCATGAAATATCTGCAAGATCGCGGGCTCGCGAAAACCGAAGGCCGGAAGGTGTGGTGCTTTTGCGGCGACGGCGAGATGGATGAGCCGGAGTCGATGGGGGCGATCGGCATGGCCGCCCGGGAGAATCTCGACAACCTGATCTTCGTCATCAACTGCAATCTGCAGCGGCTCGATGGGCCCGTGCGCGGCAACGGCAAGATCATCCAGGAGCTCGAAGCGGACTTCCGGGGCGCCGGCTGGAACGTAATCAAGGTCGTCTGGGGCACGCGCTGGGACGCGTTGCTCGCCCGCGATAAGCACGGCATCCTGATGCGCCGGATGATGGAATGCGTCGACGGCGAGTACCAGACGTTCAAATCCAAGGACGGCGCGTACGTCCGGGAATATTTTTTCAACACGCCGGAGTTGAAGGAGCTGGTCGCGGACTGGTCCGACGAGGACATCTGGAATCTCAATCGCGGCGGCCACGACCCGCACAAGGTGTACGCAGCGTTCCACGCCGCGGTCAACCACAAGGGCCAGCCGACCCTGATCCTCCCCAAGACGATCAAAGGTTACGGCATGGGCGAGTCGGGCGAAGCGCAGAACATCACGCATCAGCAGAAGAAAATGTCGGTTGAGTCGATCAAGCGCTTCCGCGATCGCTTTCAGATTCCGGTTCCGGACGACAAGATTGAAGATGTTCCGCTGGTCAACTTCACCGCCGGATCGCCCGAGGCCGAATACATGATGGCGCGGCGGATGGACCTGGGCGGGTTCCTGCCCGCGAGGCGTCGCAAGGCCGATCCTCTGGTCGTACCGCCGCTTTCCGCATTCGAGCGCTTCCTGAAGGGTACCGAGGAGCGCGAAATCTCGACCACGATGGCGTTCGTGCAGATCCTGCAGACGCTCATCCGCGACAAGAACATCGGCAAGAAAATTGTTCCCATCGTCCCCGACGAGTCGCGCACGTTCGGTATGGAAGGGATGTTCCGCCAGCTCGGCATCTGGAACCAGCTCGGCCAGCTCTACACCCCGCAGGACGCTGACCAGCTCATGTTCTACAAGGAAAGCAAGGACGGGCAGGTGCTGCAGGAAGGCATCAACGAGCCCGGCGCGATGTGCGATTGGATGGCGGCCGCGACGAGCTACTCGACGCACGGCGTGCCGATGATCCCCTTTTACATTTTCTACTCGATGTTCGGCTTTCAGCGCGTCGGCGATCTGGCGTGGGCCGCCGGCGACATGCGTTCGCGCGGCTTCCTGCTCGGCGGCACGGCCGGACGAACAACGCTCAATGGCGAAGGTCTGCAGCACGAAGACGGCCATTCCCATGTGTATGCCGCGACGATCCCGAACTGCATCTCCTACGATCCGACATTCGGCTACGAGGTCGCGGTGATCATCCAGGATGGAATGCGCCGCATGTATGCCGAGCAGCACGACGTCTATTACTACCTGACGCTGATGAACGAGAACTACCCGCACCCGGCGATGCCGGACGGCGCGGCGCCGAACATCATCAAGGGGATGTATCTGTTCAAGGCCGGCGAGAAAAAGCCGAAATCGCTTCGCGTTCAATTGCTCGGCAGCGGAGTGATCCTGCGCGAATCGATCGCCGCGGCGGAGCTGCTTTCGAGGGACTGGGGCATCGAGGCGGATCTCTGGAGCTGCCCATCGTTCACCGAGCTCGCGCGCGAAGGCAATGCGGTTTCGCGTTGGAACATGATGAATCCGACGGCGAAGCCGAAGGTCTCACACGTCGAGTCCTGTCTTGCCGAGACCAGGGGCCCGGTAATCGCGACCAGCGATTACATACGTGCGTTTGCGGAACAGATACGCGCCTTTGTGCGGCGTCGATTCGTGGTGCTCGGCACGGACGGATTCGGGCGCTCCGATACGCGCGAAAAGCTGCGTCAATTCTTCGAAGTGGACCGCCATTACATTGCGGTCGCGGCGCTCAAGGCTCTTGCCGATGACGGCGAGATTCCGGCGGCGAAAGTCGCCGAGGCCATGAAAAAGTACGGCGTCGATGGCGCGAAGCCGGCACCGTGGACGGTCTGAGCTTGGCTGATCGCGCGTCGCCGCCACGCTCGAGCAGGTCCGCGAACGTCTCAAATTCCGTGCAGGAACATCATGCCCCAGATAGTTGAAGTCAAAGTCCCTGACATCGGCGACTTCACCGACGTGCCGGTCATCGAAGTGCTGGTGAAGGCAGGCGACAGCGTCAAGCCAGAGGATTCGCTGGTAACGCTCGAGTCCGACAAGGCGACGATGGATGTGCCCTCGCCTTCCGCGGGTGTCATCAAGGACGTCAGGGTCAAACTCGGCGACAAGGTCAGCGAGGGAAACGTCATCCTGACTCTGGAGGCCGAGGTGGCGAACGGAGCCAAGGCTGCCTCGCCGGAGCAAGTTGTCGCGACGCCTGCCGCCGCCGCACCTGCCGCCGCGTCCGCTGCTGCAACTTCCCCCCCACCCGCAGTAGCTCTCACGCAGCCGGAGAGAGTAGCGTCAGGCGCGGCTGCCGGTGCGATGCAAAGTATCGAGGTCAAGGTCCCCGACATCGGTGATTTCAAAGACGTGCCGGTGATCGAAGTTCTGGTCAAACCGGGCGACACCGTGAAGGCCGAGGATTCGCTGGTCACGCTCGAGTCCGAAAAGGCGACCATGGATGTGCCTTCACCTTCCTCAGGCGTGATCAAGGAAATGAAGGTCAAGCTCGGCGACAAGGTGAGCGAAGGCAGCGTGATCGCGATTATCGAAGCGGCCGGCGCCCGGGCTACCGCTGCACCGACGCAGGCTGCGGCAGCCGCAGCCTCGCCCGCGCCGTCGCCGTCACCCGCGGCCACTGCTTCGGACAAGCAAGCGCCGAGCACGTCTGCCGCCGCGACGCCTCGCATCGACAGCGAGAGCTTCAAGAAGGCGCATGCCTCGCCGTCGGTTCGCGCGCTGGCACGCGAATTGGGCGTGGACCTTGCTCGCGTCAAGGGAACCGGGCCAAAGAATCGCGTTCTGCAGGAAGATGTGCAGAAATACGTCAAGCAGGTGATGAGCGGCGCCGGCGCTTCCGCCGCTCCTGCCGCCGGCGGCGCGGCGCTGGGCCTCTTGCCGTGGCCGCAAATCGACTTCGCCAAATTCGGCCCGATCGAGACGAAGCCGCTGTCGCGGATCAAGAAGATCTCCGGCGCGAACCTGCACCGCAACTGGGTCATGATCCCGCACGTCACCAATCACGACGATGCCGACATCACCGACCTCGAAGCGCTTCGCGTCACCCTCAACAAGGAAAACGAAAAAGCGGGCATCAAGGTGACCATGCTCGCATTCCTGATCAAGGTCTGCGTGTCGGCGCTGAAGAAATTTCCGGAATTCAATGCATCGCTTGATGGCGACAACCTGATCTTCAAGCAGTATTACAACATCGGCTTCGCCGCCGACACGCCCAACGGGCTCATGGTGCCGGTGATCAGGAACGCAGACCAGAAGGGCGTGCTAGCGATTGCCAAGGAAATGGGCGAGCTCTCGGCCAAGGCCCGCGAAGGCAAGCTCGGCCCGACCGACATGCAGGGCGGATGCATTTCGATTTCGAGCCTGGGCGGCATCGGCGGGACCTACTTCACGCCCATCATTAACGCTCCCGAAGTCGCCATCCTCGGCGTCTGCCGCTCGAGCACGCGTCCGGTGTGGGACGGCAAGCAATTCGTACCCCGTTTGATTCTGCCCCTGTCGCTGTCGTACGACCATAGGGTCGTCGACGGCGCGGCTGCCGCACGCTTCAACACCTACCTCATCGCGCTGCTGGGCGACATGAGAAGGTCCTTGCTGTGATACGCGATGCGTTGTTTCGACGTCGCGGCCGCAACCCTGAGCCGAGCGCGATGCCTCGAACTGGAAAGTCATCGTGAGCCAAGTCATCGAAGTCAAAGTTCCCGACATCGGCGACTTCAAGGACGTTCCGGTCATAGAAGTTCTGGTCAAGCCCGGCGACACGGTGAAGGCCGAGGATTCGCTGGTGACGCTCGAGTCGGACAAGGCGACCATGGATGTGCCTTCGCCTGCTGCCGGAGTCGTCAAGGATCTCAAGGTCAAGCTGGGCGACAAAATCAGCGAAGGTCACGTGATCCTGACGCTGGAAGCTGACGGCGATGCACCGGGCAAGCCTGCGCCTGCCGCCACGTCATCCAAACCCTCATCAACCGCTGCGCCGGCGAAACCTGCGTCAGGCACCGCGCCATCGTCCTCCGGTGCGCCGGCTGCAAAATCGGCGGCGACGCCGGCAGGCGCCGCCGCCACTCCCGCTCCAAGCACCGCGACCTATTCCGGCAGCGTCGACCTCGAGTGCGAAATTCTGGTCCTTGGCGCGGGTCCCGGCGGATACAGCGCCGCGTTCCGCGCGGCGGATCTCGGCATGAAAACCGTGCTGGTCGAGCGCTATCCGACATTGGGCGGTGTATGCCTGAACGTCGGCTGCATTCCGTCGAAGGCCTTGTTGCACGTTGCCGCAGTGATGGACGAAGCGGCGGCCTTGGGCGAGCACGGCATCGGCTTCGGCGCACCAAAGCTCGATCTCGCCAAGCTGCTGGGATGGAAGAACAAGGTCGTCGGCAAACTGACCGGCGGACTCAGCGGGATGGCCAAAGCGCGCAAGGTCGACGTCGTTCGCGGCTACGGCATGTTTCTGGACGCGCATCACGTCGCCGTCGAACTGACCGACGGGCCCGGCCAGAACAGGACCGGCGCGAAAAAAGTGGTGCGCTTCCAGAAGGCGATCATCGCCGCCGGCTCGCAATCGGTGCGCTTGCCGTTCGCGCCCGATGACCCGCGCATCGTCGACTCGACCGGCGCGTTGGAGCTCAAGTCCAGCCCGAAGCGCCTGCTGGTAGTGGGCGGCGGCATCATCGGCCTCGAAATGGGAACGGTGTATTCGACGCTCGGCTCGCGGCTGGATGTGGTCGAGATGCTCGACGGCTTGATGCTCGGCGCGGACCGCGACCTGGTCCGTGTGTGGGAGAAGATGAACAAGCATCGCTTCGATCGCATCATGCTCAAGACCAAAACGGTCGCAATCGAGGCGAAAAAAGATGCCATCTTCGTCAGCTTCGAAGGCGAGCAGGCGCCTCCGAAAGCGCAGCCGTACGACATGGTTCTGCTGTCGGTCGGCCGCAGCCCCAATGGAAAAAAGATCGGCGCCGACAAGGCCGGCGTGTCGGTGACCGACCGCGGCTTCATTCCGGCCGACGGTCAGATGCGCACCAACGTGCCGCACATTTACGCCATCGGCGATATCGTGGGCCAGCCCATGCTCGCGCACAAGGCGGTGCACGAGGCGCACGTCGCGGCGGAGGCCGCGGCGGGCGAGAAGTCGTATTTCGACGCGCGCGCGATCCCTTCGGTCGCATACACCGATCCGGAAGTCGCTTGGGTTGGCCTGACCGAGGACGAAGCCAAGGCCAAAGGCATCAAGGTGCAGAAAAGCGTCTTTCCGTGGGTCGCGTCGGGCCGAGCCATCGCCAACGGCCGCGACGAAGGCTTCACCAAGCTCCTGTTCGACGAAGCCACGCATCGCGTCGTCGGCGGCGCCATCGTCGGCACGCACGCCGGCGACCTGATCAGCGAAATCGTGCTCGCGATCGAGATGGGCGCAGACGCCGTCGACATCGGCAAGACCATCCATCCGCATCCGACGCTCAGCGAGTCGATTGGATTCGCCGCCGAAGCGTTCGAAGGCGTGTGCACCGACCTGCCGCCGGCGCGCAAGAAATCGTGACGCAGGGCGAGCAAAAACAGCAGGTCGCCCGCGAAGCGATCAAGTACGTCGTCGACGACGCGTACGTTGGCGTCGGCAGCGGCTCGACGGCCAACTACTTCATCGACGAGTTGGCGAAGGTCAAGCATCGCATCAAAGGCGCGGTGGCAAGCTCGATCAGGACCGCCGAGCGGCTGAAGGGTCACGGCATTCCCGTGCTCGAGCTCACTGCCATCGATACGCTGCCCGTCTACATCGACGGCGCCGACGAAGTGACCGAGCACGGCGCGATGATCAAGGGCGGCGGCGGCGCGCTGACTCGGGAAAAGATCGTCGCCGCGGTGGCGACCAAGTTCGTGTGCATCGTCGATCAGTCGAAGCTGGTCGGCGTGCTTGGCGGCTTTCCGCTTCCGGTTGAGGTGATTCCCATAGCGCGCAGTTACGTCGCGCACGAGCTGGTCAAGCTGGGCGGACGCCCTCAACTGCGCGCGAACTTCATCACCGACAACGGCAACATCATCCTCGACGTCGAGGACATGCGGATCCTGAATCCGGTCCAGCTCGAAGCGAGGATCAATAACATCGTCGGCGTGGTCACCAACGGCTTGTTCGCCGATCGGGGCGCCGACGTCATTCTGATCGGGACCGATACCGGCGTCAGAACGCTCGACGCACACAAGTTCTGATCGGTGTCCCGGCGGTCCAACCTCCTTAGTGAGGAACGATCGGGATAGAATATCGGCATGACCAACCTCAACGTTCCCGGTCTGGACCTGCCGGCGTACATGCGCGAGGTTGGCGAACGCGCACGCGCGGCCTCGCGAGTGCTGGCGAGCGCGCCGACCGCGGCGAAAAATGCGGCGCTGGAGTCCATGGCGCTGGCAATCGCTCGCGACGAAAAAGACCTGCTGGCCGCCAACGCGCAAGATGTTGCCTCGGCGCGCGACTCGGGCAGCGATGCCGCGTTCGTCGATCGGCTCACTCTCGACGCATCGAGCGTCGCGGCAATGGCCGATGGCGTTCGCGAAATCACGACGCTGGCGGACCCCGTTGGCGAAATTACCGACCTTAAATATCGGCCGAGCGGCATCCAGGTCGGGCACATGCGCGTGCCGCTCGGCGTCGTCGGCATCGTCTACGAATCGCGGCCCAATGTCACCGCCGACGCCGCGGCGCTTTGTCTCAAGTCGGGCAATGCCTGCATTCTGCGCGGCGGCTCGGAAGCGCTGCATTCCAACCAGGCGATCGCGAAGTGCGTGCGCGAAGGGCTCGCCGCTGCCGGGCTGCCGGAGAACGCAGTGCAACTGATCGCGACCACCGACCGCGCGGTCGTCGGCTTGCTGGCGACGATGGACGAGTTTGTCGACGTGCTGATCCCACGCGGCGGCAAGGGATTGATACAGCGCGTCGCCGACGAAGCGACGGTGCCCGTGTTGAAGCACCTCGACGGCGTGTGCCATGTCTTCGTCGACGAACATGCCGACCCCGACATGGCGATCCGCATCGCCGACAACGCCAAGACCCAGCGCTACAGCCCGTGCAACACGATGGAGACGCTGCTCGTTCACGAGCGGATCGCCTCGCGCGTGCTTCCCGCGCTGGCGCAAATCTACGCGGCAAAGGGTGTCGAGCTTCGCGGCGATCCCGGTGCCCGCGCGATCGTGCCTGCGATGAAGCCGGCCACCGAAGAAGACTGGCGCACCGAGTATCTCGGACCGATCCTGTCCGTGCGCGTCGTTGCGTCGGTCGATACCGCGATCGACCACATCGCCCGCTACGGATCGCAGCACACCGACGCCATCGTCACCGGGCATTACGGCAACGCGATGCGGTTCCTGCGCGAGGTCGATTCGAGCTCGGTGATGGTCAATGCGTCGACGCGCTTTGCCGACGGCTTCGAATACGGACTCGGGGCCGAAATCGGCATCTCGACCAACAAGCTTCACGCGCGCGGCCCGGTCGGGCTCGAAGGGCTCACCAGCCGGAAATGGGTGGTCCTGGGCAGCGGGCAGATACGCAAATGAGACGCACGTGAGACGCAATTGATGCGTCGCTAGCTCGACGCGATGTCGTCCTCGGTTTCGATTTCCATTGCAACCAACACCGCCATTGCCGCAGCCAAGGGCTTTGGCTGGGCGGTGACGGGCTCGCCGACGCTGTTCGCGGAAACGATCCATTCGGTCGCCGACGTCCTCAACCAGGTGCTGCTCAAGGTCGGTGAAGTGCGCGGGCGGCGCGGCCCGGACGCGACGCATCCGTTTGGCCGTGGCCAGGAGAAATTCTTCTGGGCGCTGGTGTCCGCCGTCAGCGTGTTCTTCATCGGCTGCGGGCTGAATGTCTACCACGGCGTTCACGCGCTGCTGCAAACTATCGTCATCGAGCCGTTCACGCCGCTGGTGCTGGGCCTGCTGCTGTTCGCGCTGGCGCTCGAATCGTTCACCTTCGCGGTGGCATTGCGCGAGATCGGCGGCTGGAACAACGTCGCCAGGAACCGCAACAACACGACCGTTCTGGCGGTGTTGTTCGAGGACGCGGTGGCGCTGCTCGGCATTCTGCTCACGCTGATCGTCGCCGGCGTGTCGTATCTCTGGGGACCGCATCCGGCATTCGACGCGGCGGTCGCGATCGCCGTAGGTTTGCTGCTCGGCGCGATGGCGATTGTTCTGGCGGCCATCAACCGCCGCCTGCTGATCGACAGCTCCGATCCCGCGCTCGATCGCGCCGCCGCGCGCTTTCTCGCGGAGAAGGGTCTGCGCTCGGAGGTAAGCTCGATCGTGGTCGACGACGATCGCTGCGTGCTGTTCGTTCGCATCGCGCAGGCCGACGCGCGCGAAGGAGCCATCGAATCTCATGCGCTCGGCGAAGCCTTGAAGGAACACGCGCTCGCGCACGAAGGCAAGACGGTCGACGCCGTCTACTGGCAGTTTCCGACCTAGACGCGCCGGATTCGATCGCGCTTCAGAACGACCGCGGCAAGCCGAGCACGTGTTCGGCGATATACGAAAAAATCATATTGGTCGACACCGGCGCGACCTGATAGAGCCGGGTCTCGCGGAACTTGCGCTCGACGTCGAATTCGCAGGCGAAACCGAAGCCGCCGTGCGTCTGGAGGCAGACGTTGGCCGCCTCCCATGACGCCTTCGCCGCCAGCAATTTGGCCATGTTTGCTTCCGCGCCGCACGGCTTGCCGGCGTCGAACAGCGACGCCGCGTGAAAACGCATCAGGTTCGCGGCCTCGATCTCGACGTAGGTCTCGGCGATCGGGAATTGCACGCCCTGGTTCTGTCCGATCGGCCGGCCGAACACCACGCGGTCGCTGGCATAGCGCCGGGCGCGATCGACGAACCAATATCCGTCGCCGATGCACTCGGCGGCGATCAGCGTGCGTTCGGCGTTGAGCCCGTCGAGAATATAACGAAACCCATGCCCTTCCTCGCCGATCAGATTCTCCACCGGCACCTCGAGATGGTCGAAGAACACTTCGTTGGTTTCGTGATTGACCATGTTGGCGATGGGACGCACGTTCATGCCGCCGTGCGCGCCGGAGAGCGCGTCGCGAAGATCGACCATCAGCACCGACATGCCCTCCGACCTGCGTTTGACCTCGGCAAGCGGCGTGGTGCGGGCAAGGACGATCATCAGGTCGGAGTGCTGAAGGCGCGAGGTCCACACCTTCTGACCGCTGATGATGTAACGATCGCCCTGTCGCATCGCGGTCGTCGCGAGGCGGGTGGTGTCGCTGCCGGTCGACGGCTCGGTAACCGCCATCGACTGGAGGCGCAGCTTGCCCGCGGCGATCGACGGCAACCACGCCCGCTTTTGCGCCTCCGAGCCGTGGCGCAACAGCGTGCCCATGTTGTACATCTGGCCATGACAGGCGCCGGCATTGCCGCCGCTGCGGTTGATCTCTTCCATGATCACCGATGCTTCGGTCAGTCCCAGGCCCGAGCCGTCGTACTCCACGGGAATCATCGCCGCGAGCCATCCTGCCCCGGTCAATGCGTCGACGAATGCTTCGGGGTAACCGCGCTCTGCGTCGATGCGCTGCCAATAGGCGGAGTCGAACCGCGCGCACAACGCGCGCACAGCCTCGCGCAACTCCTGATGACGGTCAACGGAAGGGATCGGTTCCATTGGCGGACACGGTCACGTGGCTTCGCCGGTGACGCGCGCGTTCTGGCGCTTCAGAAGCATGAGCCAGAGCACCGCGCCGGCGACGATGACGAGCAGCGGCAGAGCGCCGAGGTTCATCCATTCCCAACCGGCGGCGCTGACCAACGCTCCCGACGAAAAGGACGAGATGCTCATCACCGTGAACACGATGACATCGTTCATGCCCTGGATTTTTGCTTTTTCGGCAGGCTTGTAGGCTTCGATCAGCAGTGTCGTGCCACCGGTGTACATGAAATTCCAGCCCACGCCGAGAAGAAGCAGCGCCGCCCAGAACTGCCACAGCGCGACGCCTGACAAGGCGACCGAAACGCAAGCGCCCATCAACAGGATACCGAAAGCGATCACCCGGAGCGCGCCGAAGCGACCGATCAGGGATCCGGTGAAAAACCCCGGCGCATACATTCCCACGACGTGCCACTCGATGACAAACGCCGCCGCGCTGAACGGATGACTGCAAAAGCTCATCGCCAGCGGCGTCGCGGTCATCAGCAGGTTCATGATCCCGTAACCAAGCGCCGCGGAAAGCGCCGCGACAATGAACACCGGCTGACGCACGATCTGCGGCAAGGGACGCCCGCCGCCGCGTGCCTCTTCCGTGGTCGGCGGTGGCACCCGCACTTGCGACTGCACGCCGAGCGCGATCAAAGCAATGGCCGACAGAACCAGAAACGAACCCAGGAACGGAACCGGCAGCAGGTCCTTTGCCCAAAGGCTCGCCTGAGGTCCCAGGAAGCCGCCGCCGATGCCGCCCGCCAGCACCAGCGAAATGGCCTTGGCCCTGAATTCGGGCGCGGCCACTTCGGCCGCCGCAAAACGATACTGCAACCCGAATGCCGTATAGATGCCGATTACCGCAGTGCCGAAGCAAAACAGCGCAAAACTTGCGAGCCAAAGCGCAAGCGCGCACGTGGCCGCGCCGGCGACCGCGATGGTCGAGCCGATCATGAATCCGCGACGGCGGCCGACCTTGGCGATCCACAGTGCGGCGGGCATCGCCGCAAACGCGGATCCGAGGACGAAGGTTGTCGCGCCGAGCGTGGCAAACACCTTGTTCTCGACCAGCGCGTAGCCGACCAGGCCGTTCATCGAGATGAGCCCGGAGTTGTTGATCAGCAGCAAGGCCTGACAGCAGGCGAGGAGCGCGATATCGCGGTAAGAAGTTCGCATCGCAAGTCGAAAGGAAAGCAAGCGCGGCGCAGCACCGGAATTTGCATTGCGCGCGTAAACACACTATATCAGCCATTCACCGGAGCGATGCACATGCACGACGAGATCCTCGATTTCTGGTTCGGTCCCCGCGGCAGCGCGGAACATGGGAAGTCCCGCGAGCTGTGGTTTCGCAAGGATGCTGCTGTCGATCAATCGATCCGCGCTCGGTTTGGCGGAGCCGTCGAGACGGCGCTCGCGGGTGGATTCGGTGAATGGACCACACCGCGCGGTGCACTCGCGCGTGTGCTGCTGCTCGATCAGTTCACACGCAACATCTACCGCGAAACGCCGCGCGCGTTCGCCGGCGACAGCTTGGCGCTCGGTATTTCGAGGGCCGCAGTCGCGAACCGCGATGATCAAGCGCTGCTGCCGGTCGAGCGCTGGTTTCTGTACATGCCGTTCGAGCACGCCGAAGACCCAGCCGCGCAGCACGCATCGCTGGACCTGTTCGCGCGACTGCGTGACGAAACCGGCTTGATCGAGCCCATCGCATGGGCGGAGCGCCATGCCGCGGTGATTCGCCGCTTCGGCCGTTATCCGCATCGCAACGTCATCCTGGGCCGCGACTCGACGGCGGAGGAAATCGAGTTTCTCGCCAAGCCTGGCAGCGGATTCTGATCTTTCCGTTGACTCGCGACGCGGCGTCTTCCGAACCGGCGGGCTGCTAAGCTACCATCAACTCATGGGTATCATCGAAATCACGCTTGGATTGCTGCTCGCCGTCGCCGCGGTGGCAGCGCTCGGCAAGTGGGTACCCATTCCGCTGCCGATACTCCTGGTTGCCGGCGGCATCGCGCTGTCCTATCTGCCGGGTTTCGGCGAGCTGCGCATCGAGCCCGATGTTTTTTTCCTGCTGTTCATCCCGCCGCTTCTTTTCGCCGACGGCTGGTTGATCCCGAAGCGCGACCTGGTGCGGTCGCTGCGCCCGGTGCTGCTGCTCGCGTTCGGCCTCGTTTTTCTGACTACAGTGGTCGTCGGCTATATGATGCACTGGCTGATACCGTCGCTGCCGCTGGCGGCCGCGTTTGCGCTCGGCGCGGTAATCTCCCCCACCGATGCCGTATCGGTGAGCGCGATCACGTCCCGGCTCAAGGTCCCGTCGCGAGTCACCACTATCCTCAAGGGCGAGAGCCTCATCAACGATGCATCCGGCCTCGTGGCGTTCAAATTTGCGGTTGCCGCGGCGGCTACCGGCGCCTTCAGCTGGAGCGATGCAACAGGGCAGTTCTTTGTCCAATCGGGCGGCGGATTTGCCCTCGGTCTCGCGGTTGCGTGGCTGATCGGCCGCTTGCGGCTCGGCCTCACCCGCTTCTGCCTGGACGATCCGCTAATTCTCACGGTGCTATCGCTCCTCACGCCGTTCGCCGCTTATCTTGCCGCTGAAGCCGCGCATGTCGGCAGCATCCTGGCCGTAGTCGGCGCGGCACTTTATGCGGGAGCGCATGACGGGCGCATCATCGACGCGCCGACGCGAGCGCATTCGTGGGAAGTATGGAGAATGCTGCAATTCGCATTCAACGGCCTGGTGTTTCTGATTCTGGGCGTCCAGCTTCATTCGGTCGTCGCGGGGCTTTCGCGCGCCGCGGCCATCGAACTTGCCGGCTATGCGCTTATTTTGTCGGCGGCAGTGATCGCGCTGCGACTGGCCTGGGTATTCCCGGCGGCGTACCTGCCGCTCCTGCTGTCGAAGCGGACTCGCGAGCGCGAGGGTGCGTACCGGCCGCGGAATGTTTTTGTCGTCGGCTGGGCCGGCGTTCGCGGATCGGTGACCCTCGCCGCCGCACTGTCGATACCGCTGACGACCGCGACCGGCGCTCCTTTTCCCGGCCGCGATCTGATGATCCTGCT
>JADGRP010000277.1 GCA_017880805.1 Burkholderiales bacterium | reverse complement strand
GGCGGTTGGTCATCGCAGTCTCTGTTGCAAAGGAACGGATTATAGCGGCAGCGATCGCGGCCGACTGAATTCTCGACGGCCCCTTGCGCGCTAAAGCGCGTGCCGCAGCCTCCACCACGCGGCGGTCGCCGCGAGGCCTTCGTCCAGCGTGGACGGCTGCGACCAGCCGGCGAGATCGCAAAATCGTTGCGAGTCGACTTCCAGCGAATCGAGCAGACGCGCCACCATCGCACGCTTGCCCGCGAGCGCTGCACCCGAACGCAGCAACGACGCCGGCAGATGAAACAGTCGTGCCGGTACGCCGAGCGCACTGCCGAGCCGCTCCGCCAACTCGGAGGTCGACACGCTTTCCCGGTCGGCGATCGGCAAGGTCTGACCCGCCAACGCCGGCACAGTCAACGCCGCGGCAATCGCGCTGACTGCGTTGTCGACGTTGAGCAGGCTGCGGCGATTGGCTATGCCCGCCAGCGGCAGCGTCCGGCCCGCGGCGATCGCGTCGATCAGCGTCAGAAAATTGCCTTTGACCCCCGCGCCATAGGTAAGCGGCAAACGCAGCACGACGCCGTCGAACGCGCTTCCCGTGCAGGCCTGCCACAACACGCGCTCGGCTTCGGCCTTGCTGTGCGCGTAAGCGTCGCCGGGCGCGGCGGGGTCGCCGGCGCGAAAAGGTCGTCCTTGAGGTGTCGACTCGCCATAGACCTTGACGCTGCTCGCCAACACGATGCGCCGCACCTTCGCGCGTGCCGCGGCGTCGCACAGCCGCCGCGTGACGTGCACGTTCGCGACCACATAGGGCGTGGGATCGGCCGCCTCATGTGCCTTGAGCGCCTTCTCCACGTGGGCACGACCGGCGAGATGGACGATAGCATCCACGCCGTCCAGGGCTTCGTCCCAGTCGGCCGCGGCAAGGTCGCCGACGACGACCGCGTTGGCGTCCTGGTCGTCAGGTCCCAAAGCACGCACCGCCGCGACGTGAGCGACACCTATCGCCGACAAATGCCTGCATAGCGCGCGGCCGATGAATCCCTGTGCGCCGGTGACGAGCACCTTGCCGCGAATCTGCGGCGTCATGCCCACTTCCAGCCATGCTTGTTGAAGAAGCGCGCCCCGCTGCGCAGGAAATATCCGATGTGCCGCAGCCCTTTTCTCGCGGCGCCGCCACCGTGATGAACGACTTGCACCGCAGGAACATACGCAGTCCGGGTCACGCGATTGAGGCGAACGCTCCAGTCGAAATCCTCGAAGTAAAGGAAGAAGCGCGGATCGAAGCCGCCGGTCGCTTCGATCGCCTTGCGGCGCACGAACATGAACGAGCCGCTCATGACCGGAATGGGCGATATCGTCTGGTCGATCGCGACGCGATCGACCAGGTCGCGCATCTCGTAACGGTCGAGCCGCTTGCGGAACAAATACTTCAATGCGCGCGGTGCGAACCCGCGCAGCGCAAGATCGAACACCGTGGGATAGCGCTTGCAGATGTACTCCCGCGTGCCGTCTTCGCGGCGTGACGACGGCGCCAGCGCGCCTATCTCAGCATGCTCGCCGAGATACCGGAACGCGCGCGGCAACGCATCGGCCGCAAGCTCGACATCCGGGTTGAGGACGAGGTGATAGTGCGTGTTGCCGCCGTGCATGACCAGATTGTGGGCGGCGCCGTAGCCGATGTTGGCGTGACCATGGAGATAGTTCATGGTGACGTCGGCATCGCGGAATATGTCCCGCGCCACTTTGATCATCGCCGCGGCGCTTGCGCGCGTCCCGGTATTGTCGATCAGCACCACGTTCGCGGCGCGCATGAGCTCCTGCTCCCTCGCGGCGACGAGCGACGCCGCGAGAGTGCGCAGCGAACGGTCGAGAAGCGCAAGGTCCGGGCGGTACGTGACGATGCTTACCGTCAACGTTGCGGGAGTCACGAGCGGGAATAGGGTTGCAGGGGTGAGTTAGAATGCTCGTCGATTGCTCCCTTGGCGTCAACCTACCCGCTTTCTGTATGCCCACTCCGCCATCAGCCGACAATCCGACGCGTTACGGTGTCGACACCCTCCGTACCTTCGCACGCGAATTGACCGCGCACGCAGGATTGCGCAGCGACATCGCCCGGGATGTCGCCGATGTGCTGCTGGACGCCGATCTTCTCGGGCATTCGACGCATGGCCTGGGATTGCTCTCGCCGTATCTGGAAGAGATCGCGGAAGGACGGATGGCCAAGGACGGCGAGCCAAAAGTGCGAAGTCGGCGCGCAGCCGCCGAAACATGGGATGGCGAGCGCCTTCCCGGTCCGTGGCTGACGCTGCGTGCGCTCGATCGCGCCGCGGCGATGGCGCGCGAGTGCGGCACGGGCACCGTCGTGATTCGCCGCTCGCACCACATCGCATGTCTCGCCGCGTATTTGCGGCATGCGACCGAGCAAGGGCTGATCGCGGTCATCGAAAGCTCGGATCCGACGGTGGCCGCGGTCGTGCCCCATGGCGGTATCACGCCGTTTATTACTCCGAATCCCATTGCCGCAGGGCTGCCGACTTCGGGCGAACCGATTATGATTGATGTTTCGACGTCGATCACCAGCATGGGCTACGCGCATCAGCAGCGGATCGCCGGCAAGTCGCTGCCCGGGCCGTGGCTGATCGATGCGGAGGGCAACGCAACTGCGGATCCGGGCGTTCTCATCGGCGATTCCAAGGGCGCCTTGTTGCCGCTCGGAGGCCTGGACGCGGGCCACAAGGGATTCGCGCTCGCGATCCTGATCGAAGCGCTGACCGCGGGTCTTGCCGGCCACGGTCGAGCCGACCCGCAGGCGGGTTGGGGCGCGACGGTTTTCGTGCAGGTGATCGATCCGGAAGCGTTTGGCGGCCTCGCCGCGTTCAAGCGGCAGATGGACACTCTCGCCGATGCGGCTCACAACAGCAAACCGCGCCCCGGGATCGATCGCGTCCGCCTTCCAGGCGAACGCGGACTGCAGCGTTATCGCGAGCAGACCGCGCACGGCGTGGCGTTGTATCCGGCCATCATGCCCGCGCTTGCGGTGTGGGCGCAGAAGTACGGCATACCCGTCCCTGCTGCGATCGAAGCCTAGGGTACTAGCCGCTGACGGACGCGCGCGCGTTGCGTTAGATCCGACCCAGAGCGGTGCGCGGAATGCCCGCCAGATCCCGTCGTGATTGCACGTCGCTGAACCGCGCGTCGCGCAACATCGCCTGCACCGCATCCGCTTGATCATAGCCGTGCTCGATCAAGAGCCACGCACGCGGCGCGAGGTAGGCGGCAGCGCCGGTGATGATGGATCGAATCGCGGTCAGACCGTCCGCTCCCGAAGCGAGCGCCGTCGGCGGCTCGAACCTCAGATCGCCTTCACCCAAATGTGCGTCGCCGGCTGCCACGTAAGGCGGATTGGCGACGATCGCGTCATAACGCTTCTTTGGCACCGCGCTGAACCAGTCGGATTCGAGGAACGCGACGTTGCCAAGATTCAAACGCGATGCGTTGCGACGTGCGAGCGCTACCGCCGCGACGGAAAGATCGACGCCGAGAACCGACGAATTCGGCCGTTCGCTGGCGATGGCGAGCGCGATCGCGCCGGAACCGCTGCCGAGATCGAGAATCTCGGCGTGCTCGTCGGCGTCGATGCGGACCAGCGCAAGCTCGACCAGAAGTTCGGTTTCCGGCCGCGGGATCAAGACGTCGGGCGTCACTTCCAGATCGAGGCCGTAGAACTCGCGCCTGCCCGTGAGATAGGCAATCGGCTCGCCGTCGCGCCGCCGTCGCGCCAACGCGTCGAATACCTTCGCCTCACGCGCTGTCATCGGCTCGTCGCCATGAGCGGCAAGCCACGCGAGATTGCGACGCAGAACGTGTCCCAGCAGAATCTTCGCCTCGAAGGGAACGAGACCGCTGGCGGCGAGCGCGCGCGAGACGTACGTCGGTGAGCCCTTCGGGGGTGAGGTCATGAAACTTGCGACAGAGAAGCCGGCGGCTCATAATCATTGCTGCCTCGCATTCCGTCAACAAGCCGCGCAAAAGACATCCATGTTATGGCCAAGGGGAAGCGAATGAAGTCTCGCCGTGATTTTCTGAAAACGACCGGCGGGCTGGTGCTCGCGACCGGAGGAACATGGCTCGCGGGCCACGCGCACGGTGCCGACGCGGTGATGGGTCCCGCCGAGCTACCCGAAGGGACCCTCAGCGCCTCGCTGCTCGAAGCGCTGCCCGGCAAGGTGCCGCTAATCAAGAAGAGCTGGCGGCCGCCGAATTACGAAACGCCCGTCTCCTACTTCAACGACGTGTTCACTCGCAACGACGCGTTCTTCGTGCGCTATCACCTGGCGAACATACCCGAGGTCGCGGCGGCGGGCTGGCGCGTCAAGATCGGCGGCGAGGCGGTGGAAAAACCGCTGGAGCTCTCGCTCGAGAACCTCCAGAACGACTACGAGCAGGTAGAGATTGCCGCCGTATGCCAATGTTCCGGCAGCCGTCGCGGCATGTTCCAGCCGCATGTGCCAGGCGTCGAATGGGGCCCCGGCGCAATGGGTAACGCGCGCTGGAAGGGTGCCAGGCTGAAGGACGTTCTGACCAAGGCCGGCTTACGGAAGGACGCGCTGGAAATCGTGTTCGACGGGGCCGACTCGGGCGTCTTCCCCGCGACACCCGACTTCGTGAAGTCGATTCCAGTGTGGAAGGCGATGGACGAAAATGCGCTAATCGCCTGGCAGATGAACGGACAGCCGCTGCCGCACTGGAACGGCTTTCCGGCGCGCATCGTCGTGCCTGGATGGACCTCGACCTACTGGATGAAGCACGTGACGTCGATCAACGCGGTGACCAAGCCCTTCGACGGCTTCTGGGTCAAATCCGCGTACCGCATCCCGCGCGGAAAGTTTCCCTTGGTCGATCGCTTCATTAGTCAGGAGACCGACGTCAATACGCCGATTACGGAGATGGTCGTCAATTCGATCATGACCAACGTCGCTAACGGCCAGCAGGTCGCCGCCGGGCAACCGTTCGAGGTCAAGGGCGTCGCCTGGGACGGCGGCTACGGCATATCGCGGGTCGAGGTATCGCAGGACGGTGGCCAGAGCTGGCGCTCCGCGACGCTCGGACAGGACTACGGGCGCTTTTCGTTCCGCCAGTGGACCTACATGGTCACGCCTTCGCAGCGCGGTCCGCTTACCGTAATGGCACGCGCAAGCAATCGCGCCGGCGCGACGCAGACCTTCGAACTCATCGCCAATCCGGCCGGTTATCATCACAATGTCGTGCAGCGCATCGCGCTGAACGCCGCCTGAGGAGACGACGATGAAGATTGCAACCATCATCATCGCGCTGGCGCTGGTGGCGACCACGGTCATTGCCGCGGAGCAACGCATCGTTTTGAAGGAAGCGCCGGGCCGCGACAAGATCGAAGCCAACTGCGGCTCCTGCCACAGCCTCGATTACATCCTGACCAACTCGCCGTTCATGAACCGTCAGGTATGGGACGCCGAGGTGACGAAAATGATCAAGGCCTTCGGCGCGCCGATAAGCGATGCCGACGGGAAGGAAATCGCCGAGTACCTGACCAAGAATTACGGCCAGCAGCCTTGACGAGCTGAGCGCGCGAGGCTGCTTTCAGCCGCGCGCGCCCGAATGCGCCGCCTCATTCCGCCGGCCGCGTTCGGCAATTCGCCGCGACGCGAATTGTGTCCGATTTGTGACTCACGATGTTCGATTACGCTCACGCAAGCGGCACTCGCGCGCTTGCCAAGCCCGCTGTTTTGGAAGAAACTTCTCGAAGCGCTTGTGTTCAGGCCGCGCTCGGTAGTCGAATGTTATCGTCGCCGGCGCGGTGCAGCACAGCGGCCAAATCACCGCGACGGGGGCACTATGGGACGGCGGATCGCAGCGGGTCTCTGGACCCTCCTATTGATCGCTGGATCCGCGCTTGCGGACCTCAAGATCATGGTCGGCGTCGATCCATCCGACCGCGAATCCATGGTCATCAGCGTGCTCGATATGCAGCAGACGCTGTCCAAGGTCTCGGGGCAGCCCGTGCATGCGCTCAAATCGCAGGACCTGGGCGATGTGATGCGCTCGACGCGCACCGGTGAATACGATGTCTACATCGCTCCCGCGCACGTCGCCGCGTCGGCGCTCGCGCACGGTTACACGCTGATTGGATCCACCGATCGCGACGAGCTGTATGAGCTCATTGCACGTCCCGGCGCCAAGGCGCCCGCAGATCTCGGCGGCGGCAAGATCTACCTTACGCAGCAGGATTCTGTGGCAGCCTACATGGCGCGAGGCATGCTGAACGAAGCCGGCCAGTCCCTCAAGATGTTCCAGACGGTTTTCTACCGGACCAGTTCGGGCGCGGGCTTGTTCGCGATCGATGCCGGGCTCGTCGACGCGACCGTGGCGAAACGAGCCGAATACGAGAGCTGGGTCAGGCAGAACAGTTCGAAATCCGCGGTCTTGCTTTCCTCGCGCGCGGTCCCCGGCGGAATGTCGGTGGTGGTGAAAAACTCCCTGCCCGAACCAGCGCGTACCAAGCTCGAAAACTGGCTGATCAGTCCCGGCGGAACGATCGCGGGAATCGGCAAGGTTTCGTACCACTCCGATCTCGCCAACTACAAATATGT
>JADGRP010000276.1 GCA_017880805.1 Burkholderiales bacterium | reverse complement strand
GCAAGCCCGGCCGCGCGGTCCGATAGCCGGCATCGCGCGTGTCGCGCTGCGCATTCGCCACACCTTGCCGGGCCGGATGCTTTACCGCCTTGCGCCGAAGGCGCTGCGGGAAGCCCTGAAGGCGAGGATCGCGGGATGATCGAAGCCGAATACGGCGAATGGCTCGCGCGCGGCGAGGCACATCAGCAGGCGGCGCGACCGATCGATGCCATGCTGTGCTATCGCCAGGCGTTGAAATCGAACCGCAACGCGGTGCAGGCGCAGTTTCAGCTTGGCGAGGTGCTGCGCGATCTCGGCCGTCGCGAGGAAGCGCTCGCCGCTTTCCGCATGGCACTCACCTGGCAACCGCAGCACCTACCATCGCTGGTTGCGGTCGCGGATTTGTTGCGAGCTACAGCTCCGGCGGAGGCAGCCGCGCATTACCAGCGTGCGGCGGCATTGGATCCGCGCAACGCCGCAGTGCGCGAAGGTCTTGCGTTGTCCTTGCTTGCCTCGGACGACTCGCGCGCGTTCGCGCAACTGGCGCCGCTCGTGGTCGGCGACGCCTCCTCCTTTCACAACTGGGACGAATTGTCCCGGATGCTCGCCGCTACGGCGCCCTCGTCGGGGAAAAGCGAGCTTTTGCGATCGATCGGATCGCGGCCCGATTTTCCGCCGTCATCGTTTCTTCTCGCGATCGTTATCGAGAGCGCTGTCGCCGGCTCGCCGCAGGATAAGGACCGCGCGCTCGCGTTATTCGATGTGGCGGAGAGACGTGCCGCGACCATCGATGATCCGGAAGCGCTGCGTCGGCTGGCAGTCGCTGCGGCCGCGATCGGCCCGATAGGCCTGTCCTCGACGTGGGCGCAGCGTTATGCGCAGGCCTGCGTCGCGATGCACTCGTCGCCGGTTCCGCTGCTGTGGCCCCGCCGGACTTCGGGCGGTGCGCTGCGCGTGGCGTATTGCGTCCCGCAGCGAGGTCCATGGGTCGTCGGCGGCGCGACGATCGACATCGATGCTTACCTGCGTCACGTCGCGACGGCGCACGCACGCGACAAGTTCGCGCCGGCGATCCTCTTCGTCGGAGATGCCGCGCAGCACAACGTCGGCACCACGCACTTTCAGGGCATTCCCTTGGCGACGCTCGGGGTAGCACCTGGATTGGCAACAGCACGCCTGGTTGCCGAAGCCGACTACGATGCATTGATCGATCTCGGCGGCATGGCGGAAATGACGGGGCCCTTCCTTGCCGCAAAGCCGGCACGCACGGTCTGGGCCTACGCGGCGTCGCAAGGCGCGCACGTCGCGCCGCTCACAACGCACGAACTTCCACCGCTCGCCACCGACACGATCGCGAAGCAGATCGAAGATAAGGGCTCAAGCGAGGCCGCATGGGCGCAACATCGTCGGGCAATCGAGGCCGCCCTGTTGGCCGCCTGCGCTGGAACGTCCAGGTCCGATGCGCCCGCGATCCTGGCCCCGGGCGCGATGATCGGGCTCTGGCGCAACGCGGTCGCCGCACACCAGGCCTCCGACCCCGATTCGGCGCTCGCGGGCTATCGCGCGGTGCTTGTCGAGCAACCCGACTTTGCGCCGGCGCTTTATCTGCAAGGATTGCTGCTGCGCGATCGCGGTCGCGACGCCGATGCGCGATCCTCGCTTGCGGCAGCGATGATTTCCGCGCCGGCACATGCCGACGCGAGAATTGCGCTGGCAAATCTTGAACGCGAACGGGGAGACCTGGAGTCGGCGCTGGCGCTGTGCCGCGCCGGCCTCGCGTCGGCGGTCGACGAACATTCGCGCCTCGCGCTGCAGCGCGCGCTGGGATTGGCGGAGCTCGCGCGACACGATAGCGTCGCTGCGTGCGCCGCATTCGAGGAGGTCCTGAAGGGCCTCCCGACCGACGCTGACGCCCATTACAACCACGGCGTCGCGCTGCAGATGATGCATTTGCGCGAAGATGCGCTGCGCGCTTACCAGCGGGCACTTGCGTTCAATCCGGAGCTGGTCGCCGCTGACTTCAACATCGGCGTGATCCTCCAGGAGCAGGGACGCACCGACGCCGCGATCTCCGCGTTCGAGCAAGTGATCGCGCGCGATCCGCGGCATGTCCCCGCGCACAAGGCGCTGGGCGACACGCTGCTGGCCGCGCGGCGCATAGACGATTGGTTGAGAGTCTTCGCGCGTTTCGAGGCAAACTGTCCGCATGCGCTCTCGCTCGCCGTGCAGGCGCTCGAGGTCTATCAGTATCGCGGCGACTTCGCCGGACTGGACCGCTACCTCGACCGGCTGCGCCAGGATGAGTTCAAGCCTGAGAACGAGACCGACCTTGCCGACTGCCTCGAGCAGCTTCTGTTCTTGCTTCTCTATTTCGATATCGAGCCGGAAGCACAGTTCGGGCTCTATCGCGCATACGACGCAGTCGCGCAACGCGTCTACGGCAAGCCGCTGCCGTCGCCGCAAGTCCGGCGCGCGGGGCGCCTGCGGATCGGGTATCTTTCGGGCGACCTGCGAAATCAGGTGATGGGCAAGATGATGTGGTCCGCCGTCCGGCATCACGATCGCGATCGGTTCGAGCTCTACTTCTACTCGCTGACGTCCGGGAACGACGAGTGGACCGAACGTTATCGCCAGCTCGGCGACCATTTCGAAATGGTGGGTGATCTGCCGGAGCGCGAAGCGGCGCGGCGGATCGCCGCCAGCGACCTCGACCTTCTGGTGGACTTGTCGACGCACACCAAGGGCGCGAAACCGGGCATTCTCGCGCTCAAGCCGGCGAGGGTGCAGATCACGCATGTCGCCAGCGCTGGGGTTGTTGGCTTGAGCGCCATCGACTTCAAGCTGACCGACACATTCGCTGACAGTCCCGAAAACCAGGCGTTTCAGATCGAGACGCTGCTGCCGATGAGCGGTTGCGTCTATCCGTATCGTCACATCGAACCGGCCGCCGAACATCCGTTCCACCGCGATCGCCTGAACATCCGCCGTGATGCAACGGTCATCGGCGCGTTCGTCAATCCGCTCAAGCTGTCGCGACGCTGCCTTTCGCTCTGGCGCGAGGTGATGGACCGGGCGCCTCACGCGCTGCTGGCGATCTCTCCGTTGTCGCCTGAGGCGCGCGGAGTCTACGTTCGATTGCTGTCCGCAGCGAACATTCCGCTCGAGCGCGTCATCGTGCTGCCTCAAGGCCGCAACGACGAAGAGAACCAGGCGCGCTACAAGGTGATCGACTTTACCCTCGACCCGCTTCCTTACGGCGGCGTCAATGGCACGCTGGAAGCGCTGGACATGGGTGTGCCGGTGGTAACCCTGTGCGGAAAAAAGCACGGCGAGCGCACGTCGTACAGCATTCTCGAAAATCTGGGGGTGAGCGAGACGGTCGCCGCGAGCGGCACCGAATATGTCGACATTGCCCTGCGGCTCGCGACCGAAGCGGAGTTCATGTCTCGGGTGAGAACTGCCATCAACGCCGGCCTGGCGCACTCCACGCTCACCGACATGCTGCGGCACGCGCGCGCATTGGAGGCCGCGTATGAAGAGGCGTTGGCGCGAGCGCAGCCGCACGCGCCAGACAGCGAAAGCCGATGACCGGCCAGAGCCGAATCGAGCGCGCGCGGCAGCTTCTTCTCGCGGGCGACATTCCGGGCGCGCGACGCGCGTGCGACCCGTGTGTGACGGCACCGGTCGATGCAAAGGAGTTTGCCGGCGCGCACCTGATCCTGGCCGCGTGCTGTCGTCGCGAGGGCGACCAGGAGGGCATGCTCACGCATGCAGACAATGCCGTGGCTGCGAAGCCGGACGACGCGCTGGCTCACTATGCGCTCGCCGAATGCGTCGACGAAAGCGGAGACAAACAGCGCGCCATCGCAGAACTGCGCCGCGCGATCGAGTGCGATCCGGACATGGTCCACGCGCACCGTTATCTCGGCGCGCTGCTGCTCGATGCCGGAAACGCAGAGCATGCGATCGAAAGCCTGCAGCGCGCGGTCGCGCTCGATGCACAGCACGCCGAAGCCTGGAACAATCTCGGCACCGCGTTGCATCACGCGAACCGTCTTGCCGGCGCCGAGGCGGCGTATCGCCGGGCGCTGGCGCTCAAGCCGGACTATCCGCGCGCTGAATGCAACGTCGCGGTCATCCAGCGTGACCAGGGCCGCGCCGACCTGGCGGAAGCAACGCTGCGCGCCCTCATCGCGCGCCAGCCGCCGGGTGCGGTGTTTCGCCCGGCATTGACGGCGCTGGCAGATCTCTTGCGGGCCCGCAGCGAGCTCGACGAGGCCGCGGAGCTTTATTTGCGAGCGGCGAAGCTCGCGCCCAACGACAGTGCCACCGAAATGCTGGACCTCGGCATGGTGCTTTCCGAACGCGGCGATCCGCTGCAGGCGAAAAAAGCGTTCGCCGTGGCGTTACGGCAAAAGCCGCGGTATTTGCGCGCGGCCCTGGCCATGAACCTGACGCTCCCGGTGATCTACGCCGACGCAACCGACGTCGCGCGCGCGCGCGCCGACTATGTCGACGGGCTCGAAACGCTGGAGCGGGACCTCGAGGACCGGATCGCCGGCTCGGATTGGCGCCAGGTCGCGGACGGATTGATCTGGAGCAACTTCTTTCTTGCCTACCAGGGCGAGAACGACAGATCGTTGCAGGCGCGCTACGCCGCGTTGACGGCGCGTGCGCTCGATAGCGTCGATCCTGAATGGCGGGCGCCGATGCCGTCCGCGCCGACCGCGGGGCGGAAGATTCG
>JADGRP010000275.1 GCA_017880805.1 Burkholderiales bacterium | reverse complement strand
CGCATGAAAAGGGCGACGGGATGGTGGCCGAAGTCGCCGGACACGTATCCGATCCTCAGTTTTCGGGCGAAATTCTTACTGCGTTCAGGCGCGCCCGTTCGCGGTCGTGCGCTCTCCAGAGCCTTGGCCACGCTCATATGTTCACTGTAGATCGTCGAGGGGGTAAGGTCGTCCCGAAAATTCATCGAAAAAAGAAGGTTGCTTACGGCGTCCCAGTTCAGGGGTGAGAGCGTAAGCGCTTTGCGAAACAGGGGCTCGGCCTCTCGCGCGCGCCTAGTCCGCAAGTAAAGATTGCCGAGACCCACGCACGCGTCGGCAAAATTCGGATCGATTGCCAGCGCATGCTCGAACGCGTGCTCCGCGTCGTCGAGCCGATTTTGAGTCCTGAGCAGGAGACCCAGGTTGTAGGCCGCACCTGCCGATCCGCTGCCGTGCGCGGCAGCGCTGCGCAACTGAGCTTCCGCTTCATCTACCTTGCCTTGCGCTTCGCAGACGTTTGCCAGCACGATCGCCGCGTCCACGAACGCCGGATCAAGTCGGAGCGCGTTTCGCAGCGCGCGCTCGGCCGCGTCGTACTGGTTTTTGGAGGCGTGCAGCTTACCCAGGTTGTAATGGGCGGGCACATACGTCGGGTCCAGCGTCAACGCCATTTGCAGCGCGTCGACCGCATCGCTGGAGCGCCCGACGTGATCGAGCGCCGAGGCCAGGTTCAGATGAGCTCGCGGATAATCCGGCGCCGTCTTGATCGCGTCGAGATAGCAGGAGAGCGCGGCCTCGAACGCGCCGCTGTCCTCGTGTTCGTTGCCGAGCGCGATCTGTCGGTCGGCAACACTCCTCGCCTCAGCCGCCATAATCGCGCGCTCGTCGCCTGCAATGAACGTGCAGCGCGAATGGAATCTTGCCATCGCTCGGCTGTGAACCGGGCATCGCAGGCGGGTGCGAACAGATCATGCCCAATGTTTTGCCCGCTCGACCGCCTTGTTCCACTGCGCGGTAAGTGCAGACGCCTGATCGCGCGACATGGCGGGTTCGAAGCGCCGATCGACCTGCCAGTTGGCGCCAATATCGCCTTCGTCGCGCCAATACCCGACCGCGAGTCCCGCCAGGTACGCGGCGCCCAGTGCGGTCGTCTCGAGGACCTTGGGGCGAATGACCGGCACGCCGAGCAGATCGGCCTGGAACTGCATCAGCAAATTGTTCGCTGCGGCGCCGCCGTCGACGCGCAGCTCCGCCAGCTTGAGCTGCGCGTCGGCCTCCATCGCGGATAAAACCTCGGCGCTTTGATATGCGATCGACTCCAGTGCGGCCCGGGCGATGTGCGCCGCCGAGGAGCCGCGTGTCAATCCGAAGATGGAGCCGCGCGCGTAGGGGTCCCAATGCGGCGCGCCGAGGCCCGCGAATGCCGGCACCAGATACACCCCGCCGCTATCCGCGACGCTCGCCGCCAGCGCTTCGACGTCGACCGCCGCGCGGATGATCTTCAATCCGTCACGCAACCACTGCACGACTGCGCCGCCGATGAATACGCTCCCCTCGAGCGCGTAGTCGGTGCCACCGGCGCGGCGCCACGCCACGGTGGAAAGGAGCTTGTTCTTAGACTCGACGATTTCGCGGCCGGTGTTGAGCAACAGGAAGCAGCCGGTTCCGTAAGTGTTCTTCGCCATCCCGGGAGTCAGGCAGGCTTGTCCGAACAGCGCCGCCTGCTGGTCGCCTGCGATACCGGAGATGGGCACCGTTGCATCGCCGATCCTGCATTCGGCGCACACGCCTGACGAGTCGACGACGGTGGGCAGCACCGCGCGCGGAATGTCGAGCAAGGCGAGCAGCTCATCGTCCCATTCGCCGGTGTGAATGTTGAACAGCAGCGTGCGGCTGGCATTCGAGGCGTCGGTGACGTGGGTCGCGCCGCGTGACAGATTCCAGATCAGCCAGGAATCGATTGTTCCGAATGCGAGCTCGCCGCGCTCCGCGCGCGCTCTCGCGCCGTCGACGTGGTCGAGCAGCCATTTGAGCTTGGTGCCTGAAAAGTAGGCATCGAGAATCAGCCCGGTCTTGTGCGCGATCAGGTCCGCATGTCCGGCTGCGCGCAGCGCATCGCAGGTGTCGGCGGTGCGCCGGTCCTGCCACACGATCGCGGGCGCGACCGGCTTGCCGGTGGCGCGTTCCCATAGCACGGTCGTCTCGCGCTGGTTGGTTATCCCGATCGCGGCCACGTCAGACCCGGAGATGGCCGCCTTGGCCAGCGCCTCGCTCATGACCGCCGACTGCGTCGCCCAGATTTCATTCGCGTCGTGCTCGACCCAGCCCGGCTGCGGGAAATGCTGCGCGAACTCCTGCTGTGCGAGCGCCCGGATGCTGCCCGAGCGATCGAACACGATTGCGCGGGAGCTGGTAGTGCCCTGGTCCAAGGCGAGCACGAATGACATCGACATGCCTTTCTAGAGCCGGAATCGTTGTCTGGTGTGCATCTGCCGCGTAAAATGAGCCTTGCTGGTCGCCGTATTCTATCCGGCGCGCCTCTAACCGCACACCTGCCCCTCAATCATCCATGCCGCTCGCGATTTCGCCGGTCGCTCGTACCCGCCTTCACACGCGTCGGGTCACGTACGAGGGGTTCCAGCGGGACGACGGGCTGTTCGACATGGAAGGGCATCTTACCGACGTCAAGGATCACGACTACGTGCTGCTGACCGGCGTGCGCACCGCGGGCGAAGCCGTCCACGACATGTGGGCCCGGGTAACGATCGGGCGCGATTGGGTGATCCGTGCAATCGAGGCGAAAACAGACGAAATGCCCTATCCGGGCGCGTGCGATCAGATCACGCCGGCGTATTCGGCGCTCGTCGGCATCAGCCTGCTGCACGGCTTTCGCAAGTCGCTGTATGCGGCGATGGGCGGCGTGCAGGGATGCAGTCATATTACGGAGCTGCTGGCGCAGGCGCCGACCGCGGCGATACAGATGTTCGCCGGATTGACCCGCGAGATCGAGGGCGACGCCAAGCCGTTCCAGCTCGACCGCTGCCATGCACTCGAGACCAGCACCGACACCGTGCGGCGATACTACGCACGGTGGTACCGCGGCGCGGCGTAGCGCGACAAAGTCACCGAAGGGATCGCATGAAAATCCACGAGTATCAGGGTAAGGAAATCTTCCGTCGTTTCGGGATGGCGACGCCACGTGGCATTCCTGCGTTCTCGGTCGACGAAGCGGTCAAGGCGGCGGAAACGCTGGGTGGGTCCGTCTGGGTCGTCAAAGCGCAGATTCATGCCGGGGGACGAGGCAAGGGCGGCGGCGTCAAGGTCGCGAAGTCCCTTGCCGAGGTTCGCGATCTCGCGGGCAAGATCCTCGGCATGCAACTCGTTACCCATCAGACCGGGCCGAAGGGACAGAAAGTACGGCGGCTGCTGATCGAGGAGGGCGCGAACATCAGCAAGGAGCTCTACGTCGGCATGGTCGTCGACCGCGCGACGCAGCGGGTGGCTTTGATGGCCAGCTCCGAAGGCGGCATGGATATCGAAGAAGTCGCGGCCAAGTCGCCGGAGAAAATCCACAAGGTGTTCATCGATCCGGAAACGGGCCTGAGCGATGGCGATGCCGACAGCGTCGCGCGCAAGATCGGTGTGCCGGATGCGAGCGTGCCGCAAGCGAGGAAGATGCTGCAAGGACTCTACCGCGCGTTCGACGAAACGGACGCGTCGCTGGCAGAAATCAATCCAATGATCGTTGCCGGCGACGGCAAGATCATCGCCCTCGATGCCAAGCTCAACTTCGACGCTAACGGATTGTTCCGGCACCCGGACATCGTGGAAATGCGCGATCTCGACGAAGAGGATCCGGCGGAGATCGAGGCGTCAAAGTTCGATCTCTCGTACATTTCGCTCGACGGCGACATCGGCTGCCTGGTCAACGGCGCGGGCCTGGCGATGGCGACCATGGACACGATCAAGCTCTATGGCGGCTCGCCGGCCAATTTTCTCGATGTCGGCGGCGGCGCGACAGCGGAAAAAGTGACCGAAGCATTCAAGATCATGCTCAAGAGTCCCGATCTCAAGGCGATCCTTGTCAACATATTCGGCGGCATCATGAAATGCGACACCATCGCCACCGGCGTCGTCGCCGCGGCACGCGAAGTCCAGCTCAAAGTGCCGCTGGTCGTTCGCATGAAAGGCACCAACGAGGAGCTGGGCAGAAAAATACTCGCCGAGTCGGGACTGCCGATCATCAGCGCGAACAACATGGGGGAGGCGGCCGAGAAAGTGGTCGCTGCGGCGCGGAGTTTATAGATCGTCGTGATACGCAGGGGCGTGGCCAGCAGGCGGAGCGCAGCGCTACCGGGTGAGCTGGGTGCGGACACAACATTATCGTCATTCCCGCGAAAGCGGGAATCCATTTTGGCTAACAATACAATTGATATTGGCTCGCAGAGCGGGACAGAGCTAGCGCAAGCCGAACGGGGCTGCCGCGCAAGCTGGGCGCGGACACAACATTATCGTCATTCCCGCGAAAGCGGGAATCCATTTTGGTGACAAAACAATTTTGCGTCTACATACTGACCAATCAGCCCAGAGGCACGCTTTACATCGGTGTGACTTCGAATCTTCCTCAGCGCATCGCACAGCATCGGGAGAAACTCGTTGCTGGCTTCACTGACAGATACGGCTTGGGGACACTGGTTTGGTACGAACCACATGAGAACGCAGAGTCTGCAATCGTTCGCGAGAAGCAGATCAAGAAATGGAGTCGACTTTGGAAAGTAGAGTTGATCGAAACAACGAATCCGGATTGGCGCGATCTAAACAACGAAATTCTCTAACATGGATTCCCGCTTTCGCGGGAATGACGGCGTTGAGGTTTCCCACCTCCGCGGGAATAACAATTGTTCGTCATCCCCGCGAAAGCGCGGATGCATTGGTTCTAAATGAACGACGGCGACAAGGAACCTGAATGAGTATTCTAGTCAACAAGAACACCAAGGTCATCACGCAGGGAATCACCGGCAAGACCGGCCAGTTCCATACGCGCATATGCCGCGATTACGCGAACGGAAAGCAGTGCTTCGCCGCCGGGGTCAATCCGAAAAAGCCGGGCGAGGACTTCGAGGGCATTCCGATTTACGCGACGGTACGCGAAGCCAAGCAAGCCACCGGCGCGACGGTCAGTGTGATTTACGTACCGCCCCCGTTTGCCGCGGCAGCGATCGACGAAGCCGTCGACGCTGGACTGGATCTGGTGATTTGCATCACCGAGGGAATTCCGGTCCGCGACATGATACGCACGCGTTTCCGCATGCAGGTGAAGAAAACCCTGCTGCTCGGTCCGAACTGCCCCGGCGTGATCACGCCCGACGAGATCAAGATCGGCATCATGCCCGGCCACATTCATCGCAAAGGTCGTATCGGCGTGATATCGCGATCGGGGACGCTGACCTACGAGGCCGTTGCGCAATTGACCGAGCTCGGGCTGGGACAATCGACGGCGGTGGGCATCGGCGGCGATCCCGTCAACGGGCTCAAGCATCTCGACGTGCTCAAGCTCTTCAACGACGATCCGGAAACCGACGCGGTAATCATGATCGGCGAGATCGGCGGCACCGACGAGGAAGTCGCCGCCGCATGGGTCAAGGATCACATGAAGAAGCCGGTGGTCGGCTTCATTGCCGGCGTCACCGCGCCGCCAGGCAAGCGCATGGGACACGCCGGCGCGATCATCTCCGGCGGCAAGGGAACGGCGCAGGAAAAACTGTCGGTAATGGAAGCGTCGGGCATCAAAGTGACTCGCAACCCGGCCGAAATGGGCAAGCTGCTCAAGTCGGTACTTTCCGGCTGAGGAATGACGATCTTGAGGATGCGGGCGTCATGCCCATTGCCGAAATATTGAGGATTCGAGCGTGACGCAAATTGCCGAAATGGGCGAAGGCTTCCACAAAACTCACGTCATCCCCGCGAAAGCGAGGATCCATTTTGGTCCGTCAAGAGTCAAGATGGATTCCCGCGTTCGCGGGAATGACGATATTGAGAATTCGAGCGTCACGCACATTGCAGAAATACTACGGATCCAGGCGTCACGCACATTGCCGAAATATGATGGGTCCAAGCGAGACAAACATTACCGAAATACTATGGATCCAGGCATGACGCGTATTGCCGAAATAGGTGACACCTTCCATAACACTCCCGTCATGCCCGCGAAAGCGGGCGTCCATTTTGGTCCGTCGAAAGTCAAGATGGATTCCCGCGTTCGCGGGAATGACGATAGTAGGAGCCCGCGCGGCCCGCATCTTCGTAGGGCTCAATAGATGATCGAGCTGGGCACGCCGCAATTTTGGCTTGCGGTGCTGGAAATCATCATGATCAACATCCTGTTGTCGGGTGACAACGCGGTGGTGATCGCACTTGCCTGCCGCAACTTGTCGCGGCGGCAACGTAAGCACGGCATTTTCTGGGGCGTGCTCGGGGCCATCGTGCTGCGCATCGGACTGACTTTTTTCGCGATGAGCCTGCTCGCGAACCCCTACCTCAAGCTGATCGGCGGCGCGTTGCTGCTGTGGATCGGCATCAAGCTGATTGCCGAGGAGGATGGCGGCGAACACGACGTCAAGGCCAGCGACCGGCTGCTTGCCGCCATTTGGACCATCATCGTCGCCGACCTCGTCATGAGCCTCGACAACGTCATGGGCGTCGCCGCGGCCGCCAAAGGCAATGTTCCGTTGATCGTTTTCGGACTGGTCGTCAGCATCCCCATCGTGGTGGTCGGAAGCCAGATCATCATGCGTCTGCTCGTGCGCTTTCCTGTCCTGGTGCTGGCGGGGGGCGGCGTGCTTGGTTATATCGCCGGCGAAATGGCGGTCGAGGATCCGGCCGTCGCGCCGTGGATTGCCGTGAACGCATCGCAATTTTCCGGGCTCGCGCCGGCTGCGGGCTTCGCGCTCGTGGTCGCCGCGGGCTGGGGGCTCACCCGCCGTCATCGGACACGCAAGACATGATGCATTTCGATCCGCAATCCGCCCCGTATGGCGCGCTGCGGCCACTTAATGACTACGTCATGGCCGTTGCGCGGACGGCTCTCGCCTTGCCGCTCGGCGCAGCGTAAACTCGCCGCCGATGGGCACCGCCGACAAACTCTTTTTCTCGCCCAGCAGGTTTCTCATCGGGAAGCGCGCGCCATGAGCACGCGCGCGCCCCTGGACGTCGCCAGCCTCTCCCATCCCGGGATGGTTCGCACGCACAACGAGGACTCGGTGTTCGTCGACGGCGAAGCCGGACTCGCGGTCCTCGCCGATGGCATGGGCGGGTACAGCGCCGGCGAGGTCGCCAGTGGTATTGCGGTCAACGTCATAAGCACCGGCATGCTCGCAGAGCTCGAGTCGGGCCGGGAACTTTCCAGGGTCGACGTCGGCAGCGGGCTCACGCACGCGGCATTGCTGCTGCAGCAGCAGATCGCGCTGGCCAACAAGGGAATTTACGAAGCGGCGCAGGCGCGCCCGGAATGCGCGGGTATGGGCACCACTCTGGTGGCGACAGTGTTCGTCCAGAACCGGGTCAGCATCGGCCACATCGGCGACTCGCGCTGCTATCGGCTGCGCGTCGACCGATTCGAGCAGCTTACGCACGATCATTCGCTGCTGCAGGAGCAGATCGACAGCGGCATGTTGACGCAAGAGCAGGCCAAGTATTCGCTCAACAAGAACCTGGTCACGCGCGCGCTCGGAATCGAGGCCGTCGTGCCGCCCGACATCGCCGAATATCGCGTCGAAGCGGAAGATATCTATTTGTTGTGCTCCGATGGACTGACCGACATGGTCGATGCCGAGGCGGTGCGCGAGATCATCGCCTCCAAGCGCAGCGATCTCGCTGAAGCCGCGGCGGAGCTGATCGATGTCGCCAATCAGAACGGCGGCCGCGACAATATTTCGGTCGTGCTGGTGCGAGTGCCGGAAGACTTCTTGCCGACGGGCGGCTGGCTGCAGCGCTGGATGGCCAAGAAGCCTACGTAGGAAGGATGAGTGAATCGGCCGACAGCTTCCGCAAACTCTTGTCGTCCCCGCGAAGGTCCGTTGCGTGGTCTCCGCAAAGGTCAGTTGCGTCTTCCCCGCGAAAGCCAAGTGCGCTTTCCCCGCGAAAGCCAAGTGCGTCATCCCCGCGAAAGCGGGGATCCATTTTGACCTTCAAGAGACAATGGATTCCCGCTTTCGCGCGAATGACGATATAAGTATTCTTGGCGTTGCCTGAATCCACCGACCTGAACCCATGAGCAAGCTGGTACTGCAACTAGAGGACGGCACGACGATGGACATTCCGCTGGATCAGGAGCGGATCACCCTCGGCCGCCGCGCGGACAACGATGTCTGCCTGCCCAATCTCGCGGTCAGCGGCGAACATGCCGCGGTGGTCACCATACTCGACGATTCGTTTCTCGAAGATCTCGGCAGCACCAATGGCACGCTGGTCAACGGCAACGCGATCGTCAAGCATTTCCTGCGCGACCGCGATGAAATCGACGTCGGCCGGCACAAATTTGTGTATTACGCGGACGACAGCGAGTCCGTCAGCTCCAAGTACGTCGCCCGCGGCATGCGCGCGACGGCCAGCGATCTGGGCGAGCAGGTGCAGATGGCCAAGCCCATTATTGGGCGTTCCAAGCGGACCGGCGGCGGTGGTGGTCGGTCCCCAAAAAGTGCAGGGCCCGGAAAAGACGTGGCGCCAGTCAAGCCACGGGTCGCCAAGAGCACGTCGGCGGTCGAGCGAACAAACGTTATAGACGCCCAACCCGCAGTGCCGATTCCTCTACCACCGCCCCAGCCGTCGGTAAAGGTACTCGCCGGACCGCAGGCAGGCCGCGAGATTCCATTGGCCAAAGAGCAGACCAGCATCGGGCGCGCCGGCGTGCAAGTCGCGGTCATCAGCCAGGCGGGCAGCGCTTTCCGCCTCAAGGCGATCGAAGGCGATCGTGCGCCGCTCGTCAATGGTCAGCCAGCCGCGGGCGCCGGTGTGGATCTCTCGCCGGGCGACGTGATCGAAATCGCCGGATCGAGGCTCGAGTTCGTGTATCGCGCTTGATCGGCAGTTCCCGAACGTGAAAGTTCGCATGCCATCGTCATTTAGGCATGACTGTTGCTTGCACTCTGTGGCGTACACCAGTCGAATTTAGAGAGCACGCAGGCGTAATCCAGAACGGCGGGACCCCTTTTCAAGCCTCCAATAAGGCGTCCGCGGTTCGAAAACCTGGTGCTTGCTCGACTCAGCTCGGTGTTCAAGTCGTCACTATGTGACGTGCGACGTCACACGCGCCCTTTTCGCACGGGCACTGCTGGCGGATCACGCAATTGGAAAAATGCCATATCGGCCAAGCCGAGGACCGTTCTGCAGGCTACCCACCAAATGGTTCTAGCTGCGGAATGTGCGGTTCAATCGGTAATACGCATCGGCGCCCAGGATCGTGGCACACCAATTGCGTTAGCTCTATCAGCATCCCCCGATGCCAAGGGTTTGGGAGTCTTTATTCACTAACGGAGATGGCAATGAAACGTGTACAACAAGGCTTTACCTTGATCGAACTGATGATCGT
>JADGRP010000274.1 GCA_017880805.1 Burkholderiales bacterium | reverse complement strand
TGAAAGGCGCCAAGCTGTTGCTCGATATCAACGTCGATCATCGACTTGCCTGTGCGCGGAGCGCCGGGTGAGCCATTCGGAGGTTGCCAAAGCGGCGATCGACAGGACGACCGCGAGGATGCTCAAACGCAACGCCTGCATTTCGCCACCAGGAACCTGGGTGAACGTATAAATGGCCAGCGGCAAGGTCTGGGTCTCCCCAGGAATATTGGAGACAAAGGTGATGGTTGCGCCGAACTCTCCCAGTCCTCGAGCGAACGACAGGAGCGTTCCGGTAATGATGCCCGGGATCGCAAGCGGCAGCGTGATCGATAAGAAAACCCAGAGCCGCGAGCCGCCGAGGGTCCGTGCGGCGACTTCGAGTCGCTGATCGATGGCCTCGATCGACAGTCGGATCGCACGGACCATCAATGGGAAGCCCATGATGGCGGAAGCCAGCGCGGCGCCGGTCCAGCGAAATGCAAAGACAATCCCGAACCAATCGTTGAGCACGCTGCCGATGGGCCCGCGCTTGCCGAGCAGCACCAGGAGCGCGAAGCCTACGACGACCGGAGGCAATACGAGCGGAAGATGAATGATTGCGTCGACCAGCGTCTTCCCGGGAAAGCTGAGCCGCGCCAAACCGTACGCGACGACAAGCGCCAGCGGCAGGCTGCAGACGACACTGACAAAGGCAACGCGGAGGCTCAGCAAGATGATGCCGAGTTCTTCCGAGCCGAGACCGTCCATTATTGCCCCAACCCGAAGCCGTATTTCTCCCAGACCGGCTGTGCGGGCGCCGACCGCAGATAATCGAGAAAAGATTTCGCTGCCGTCGACCTGCTCTCTGCCAACAGCGCCGCGGGATAGACGATGGGCGCGTGACTGCCAGACGGAAACATATCCACGACCTTCACGCCCTTATCGGCCAAAGCATCGGTCTTATATACGATGCCAAACGGCGCCTCGCCCCGGGATACCAAAGCAAGTGCTGCGCGAACGTTCTCCGCGCGGGCGACTTGCTTTTCCACACTGCTCCACACCCCCAATGACTCGAGCGCGCTCTTGCCGTACTTACCCGCGGGAACGCTGTCGGGATTCGCCATGGCGAGCTTTTCAGGACCCAGCGCGGCGGCAAGCCCGAAATTCGGCCCGACCTTGAGCGTCGAGGTGCTCGACGAAGGCGCAATGAGCACGAGCGAGTTGCGCAAGAGGTTATAGCGGGTATTCGGTGCGAGCAGCCGGCGCTGATCCAAGTAGTCCATCCAGTCGAGGTCAGCCGAGATGAAGATGTCGGCCGGCGCTCCAGCGTCAATCTGCTTCGCCAGGGCGTTGCTCGCACCGTAAGAAACAATCACTTTGTTGCCGGTGCTGGCCTCGAATTGTCTCGCCTGATCGTCCAGTGCCTCCTTGAGACTTGCGGCGGCGAAGACCGTCACGTCGGCCACCGTCGCTGACGCAGATGTAACCGCGGTGAACAACGCAAGGAGGAGCGATGCTAGTACCGCGCGACTCCACCGCATCCTTTGTCCGCTATCGTCATGACAAAAGACGGTAATATATCGCAGTATATAACGCTCGGACAAGCGAACCTCGATTTCAAGCTGGTTGCCGACCAGCCAATGGGGTCACTCGAAGGAAATGAGCTGCGCCCCTTGCAAATTGAGTGGCTTGAGGTCCGCCGGATCGAAGCGAAAATCATGAGCGGTAAGATAATCCAGAATCCGTTGTGACTCGACCCACCATGGAAATCTGGCCCGCCATTCTGGCCGCACCCGATACCGCAGCCGCTCGACAAGCATCGCGTCCCATTTGAAGTGATGGACCTGGACCCAGCCCCTGAGGGTATTCAGCTTCGCAGGGCTGATTGGAGCGTGTTTACCGCCAGCGACGATGACGCTGGCGCGCGCCAGGACAACTTTCCGCGGGTCGCCTGCCGCCAGCGCCAGCGTGACGTTACAGGTCCGTGGAAACGTATTCCAGACTGGCGTATTCGCGTCGAAGGCAGTCAAGCTGTAGTCGGCCGCCACGCGATCGACGAAGACTCCGCGTACGAAGTCAATATCCCGCGCTTCACATCTCGCGATGATATCGGCCAGCGGCGACGGGTAAACCTGAAACTCGTCGGCGTCGCACCAAACTACCCAGTCGCCGGGCTGAAGACATTGGGATTGCAAGGTCCGCTGATGCCTGATCAATGCAGGCGCGTTGAATTCATGTTCCCAGAGCCACGCATCGTCGATCCCGAGCAAGGCAAGCGATTCCCGGAACCGCGCGAACTCACGGTCCCTTGCGCTTTGGCCCGCGCTTGGTTCAACGTGCAGCGAAAGCAGAAAGCGTTCGACGCCGAGACCGCGATAGTGCCGCACGAATTGCGGCAGCCACGCTATGCGGTACGGTTCCATCGTGCATATCAAAGCGATCATGGGCCCGGACGATTGTGGGAGGACAGACTATCGACGATGAGCGAACAGGTGTTGCGACTAACCACGCGCGCGACCCGATGAACTTGCTGTTCGCTCTGGACACAGAATTGACACAAGGTGCCATTGATAGCCTCATAGCCGCACGGTCTACGCACAAAGTTCGGTAAAGCCTTTCTTTGGGTTGCCGATGAAGGCGGGGTCACGGAGTCTTCCACGCCTTGATCCACGCCGGCAGATCGGGTCCGGGCATTGGCTTGGCAATGAAATAACCTTGAGCGTTATCACAACCGAGTGCTGCCACCAAGTTCCATTGTTCTTTGGTTTCGACGCCTTCCGCCACCACCCGCATGGAGAATTTCTTGCCCAGATTCACGGCCGACTCCAGAATGGCCCGCGCGGTCGGATCCTGGACGGCGTCGCGCACGAAGCTTTGGGCAACTTTCAGTTCGTCAAACGGAAAATCCTTGAGCTGCGACAACGTCGAATAGCCGGTGCCGAAATCGTCGATCGACAAGCCGATGCGCTTCAGGCGCAGGCGCGCGAGAATGTCCAGCGGCACGAGCGGATTGTTGGACAGGCGGCTCTCGGTAACCTCAAGAGTGATGTTGAAAGGTTTCACGCCGGCGGCTTGCGCAAGTTCCAGCAGCTGCTCCGGAAAATCGAGCCGCACCAGGTCGTCCATCGAGACATTGATCGCCACTTTTATGTCGTTGCCTTGCTCATGCCATGCCTGTGCTTGCCGCAACGACTGCGTGAGGATCGACCAGGTCAGTTCCTGGATCAAGCCGTTCTGTTCCGCGACCGGAATGAAGCAATCCGGCGCAATCATGCCGCGTGTGGGATGCCGCCAGCGCGCCAGCGCTTCTACTCCTGCCACCCAGCCGGTCACGACTTCGACTTTGGGCTGAAACCAGGGAACGAACTGTCCTTGCGCAAGCCCCGCGCGAATTTCGTCTGAAGTGCAGAACTCGGCGCTCGCCCGGGCGCGCGGTTCGTGGCGCAGCTGCGAGCGGGCGAGCATCGCCTTCAGTTGATCGGGCGTGACGGGTTTCTCCAGATGCCCGAGTATGTGCAGTTGATGCCCGCGGGCGAGCGTTTCCGCGGTGCTTAGGATTCGTTTGTCCTCACCGCTGATGACGATGATCGCGCCGTCGTAGCCGATTTCCGCGAGCTTGCGCAGGAACTCCACACCGTCCATTTCCGGCATGTTGAGATCGCACAGGACGATATCGGGCCATTCGGTTTCGCGCTTGAGCCGGGACAGCGCCTCGGCGCCGCTGGCGCAGGTCGCGATCGCCGCGTAGCCCAACGACT
The DNA here is from genome assembly GCA_017880805.1 of Burkholderiales bacterium. Lineage (GTDB taxonomy): Bacteria > Pseudomonadota > Gammaproteobacteria > Burkholderiales > Casimicrobiaceae > PALSA-1003. The sequence goes on along the minus strand of JADGRP010000274.1, from coordinate 1,775 downwards.
CAAGAGTGCGAGCGAGTATTTTGAGCATGAACTGATCGTCGTCCACGACCAGAACGCTATGTGCGTCATGTTCCCGATTCATGCTCGCGTCCTTTGTTGTTTATGTCTTGGGTGCACAATAAGCCTGGATGAAACGTTCCACCGCGGCAAATTCCGTTTCAAGCCGCGCCGATGCGGCATCCAGCGCAGTCCAGTCTGATTCCTTGCCCATCCGTTCCAACTGCTCGCAAAGATCGGCGAGTCTGCCGGCACCGACCGTTCGCGCTGCGGACTTGAGCTTGTGCCCTTGCGCGGCGATATCCTTTGCCGATCGCTTGTCGAACGCAGCGCGGATATCGGTCACGCCCTTCCTCGCGGCTGGAACAAAGTCTTGCAGGAACTCGACGACCACCGCCGGATCGCTGCCAACGATCTGCGCCAAGGCTTGTGGATTGACCGCCGCCGTCGGGGTGGCGCCTGCCAGCGCTGAATCGATCCGCGCCGGGAGCCACTTGGTCAACATGTCTTTCAGCAAAGCAAGTGGTATGGGTTTGGCCAGGTAGTCGTCCATACCCGCGGCGTGGCAGCGCTCGGCCTCGCCTTTGAGGGCGTTGGCGGTAATAGCGATGATCGGTGTGTGGCGTCCGCCAGAGGTTTCGGCTTGCCGTATCGCGGCGGTCAGTTCGAAGCCGTCCATTTCGGGCATATGGCAGTCGGTGAGCACGATACCGTAGTGTTTGTTTTGCCACATGCGCAAGGCTGCGACGCCGTCATCCGCTACCTCGGTGGCATAGCCAAGCAGGTTGAGCTGCCGCCGGATGACTTTCTGATTGATCGCATTGTCCTCAGCTACCAAGACGAGTCGTCCTGCGGCGTGCGCTTGTTCGACGGTCGGCACGTGATCAAGGCTGATCAGCGGCTCTTGTTGCGCGGGCTCGCGTTCCGGAGACGCGCGCCCGGCGGCGACGGCCACCGCACGCAGGAAAGCCGAACGGCGCATGGCGTTGGCGTCGAGCGTCACGGTGGCGGGGCCGGCGATGCGCGGCGTGCGGCGGCGCCCTCGTTGGATGACGACGAACCGTGTGCTTGCGAGTTCAGGTTTGGCGGCAAATCCCGCCTTAATTGCCTGGATGCGCGACGGATCGTTCTCGGCATCTACTACCACGATGACGAAAGGTACACCGGACTCCTTGGCCGTCAAGGCTTCGTCGATTGCATCGTCGATCCGTTCGGCTCGATGTACCTGCGCGCCGCCATCGGCCAGGTATTTCGACAAGATCTCTTCCATGTCGTCAGCCGCCGCGATCACCACCACGCTGAGCTCGCTCAAATCGAAGCGCCGTTCGTTGGTCGCCGGGCCTGATACCAACGGAAAGTCGAGATCGACGCTAAACGTCGAGCCCCGGCCCGGCTCGCTTTCGATCGCGATGCGCCCGCCCATCAACGCGACGAGCCGCGCGCAGATCGACAGACCCAGCCCCGTGCCGCCGAAGCGCCGCGTGGTCGAGCTTTCCGCTTGGGTGAAAGGCTGGAAGAGCTTGCTTACTGTTTCGGCACTCATACCGATGCCGTTGTCCACGACCCGGAAGCGTACAGCGGCTCGACCGTCGCTCACCTGCGCAAGATCGGCACGAATGACAATCCGACCGGCCTTTCCCGCCTCGGTGCTCGTAAATTTGACCGCGTTGCCGGCTAAGTTGAAGAGGATCTGGCGCAGCCGAACCGGATCCGTGCCGACGGTTTCCGGAATTTTCGGGTCGCAAAAAGTGATCAACTCGACGCGCTTCTTGTGTGCG
>JADGRP010000050.1 GCA_017880805.1 Burkholderiales bacterium | reverse complement strand
CGCACGACCCAGAAAAAAATGATATCGAAGCCGGTGACAAGCACCGAGCTCGGCAGAAACACGTCGAGCTCGCGCGTCTTCTCCGGCCAGCCCAGCGTCGAATGGCACCACAAGGCGGACGAGAACCACGTGTCCAGCACGTCCGGGTCCTGTCGCAATGCCGCTGCCGGTTTGCCGGATTTCCGCGACGCCTCGTCGACGTTGCGCGCCACGACGATGTTGTCCTGCTCGTCGTACCAGGCGGGAATCCGGTGTCCCCACCAAAGCTGGCGCGAGATGCACCAGTCGTGAACGTTTGCAAGCCAGTGGTTGTAGGTCGACGTCCAGTGGTCGGGAACGAAGCGAATCGGATCGGGCGCATGTGCCCCGGTGTTCGCCAGCCCTCCGTTCACCGCTTGCAGGCAGATGTCCTTGAATGACTTGCCGCCTAGAAAAGCATGCGCGGCGGGCGCTGGCTTGTCCATCGCCACGAACCATTGATCGGTGAGCATCGGTTCGATGACTTCGCCGGTGCGGCCGCATCGTGGCACGACCATCTTGTGAGGCTTCTCGCCGCGCAGCAGGCCGGCGCTCCTAAGGTCGGCGAGAACCGCCTCGCGCGCGACATAACGATCCAGGCCGCGATATTTCTCCGGCGCGTTGTCATTGAGTCTGGCGTCCAGCGTAAAGATCGTGATGGGCGTCAGCCCGTGGCGCTGACCGATCTCCCAATCGTTGACGTCGTGCGCAGGTGTGATCTTCACCGCTCCCGTGCCGAATTCCATTTCGACGTACGCGTCCGCAATCACTGGAATTCGGCGTCCGGTCAGCGGCAGCGCGACCTCTTTGCCAACCAGGTGGGCGTATCTCGCGTCTTCGGGATTCACCGCCACCGCGACGTCCCCGAGCATCGTTTCGGGTCGCGTCGTGGCGACGGTCAGGTCACCGCTACCGTCCGCCAACGGATACCGGATCTCCCACAGCGTGCCGGTCTCCTCTTCGCTTTCCACTTCGAGATCGGAGACGGCGGTGCCGAGCTTCGGGTCCCAGTTGACGAGCCGCTTGCCGCGATAGATCAGACCATCGTCGTAGAGGCGCACGAATGTTTCGACGACCGCGTTCGATAGTCCAGCGTCCATCGTGAAGCGCTCGCGCGACCAGTCGCACGACGAGCCAAGCCTGCGCATCTGGCGGGTAATCGTCGAGCCCGACTCCTCCTTCCATGCCCACACGCGCTCGGCGAATTTGTCGCGTCCCAGGTCGAACCGCGATTTCCCCTCGGCCTCGAGTTGATTTTCGACAACGATCTGCGTCGCGATCCCTGCGTGGTCGGTTCCGACCTGCCACAAAGTATTGTCGCCTCGCATGCGGTGATGCCGGATCAGCACGTCCATCAGCGTGTGCTGAAACGCGTGCCCCATGTGCAACGTTCCGGTGACGTTGGGCGGTGGGAGCTGAATGCAGAATGCAGGCGCGCCGCGTTTCATCGATGGCTTGAAAAGCCCGCGCGATTCCCAGAATGGGTACCACTTCGCCTCGATGGCGGCAGGTTCAAAACTCTTGTCGAGCTCCATCGGCGCGGGGTCGAAGCGTAGCGTGCGAAAGCCGGAGATTATAGCGGAACGGGCTCGCGCACCCGCGCTCAACTGCGCACTGCGCGTTCCAAAATCCTTTGCCGGTCCTCAGATATCGCGTCCGATCGCGCGCGCAATCGCGCCGAGCTGCACCATCAGCGTTGCAAACTCCTGTGGCGTCAACGCCTGATCGGCATCGCACAGCGCTTCGCAGGGATTGGGATGAATTTCGATGAGCAGGCCGTCGGCGCCCGCGGCCACCGCGGCGCTGCTGAGCGCAGGGACCATCCATGCCTTTCCACCGGCATGCGAGGGATCGACGATGACCGGCAGATGCGTCTCGCGTTTGAGGACCGGAATCGCGGTGACGTCGAGTACATTGCGATACGCCGTTTCGAAGGTGCGGATGCCACGCTCGCAGAAGATGATGTTGTGATTGCCGCCTGCGGCAATGTATTCGGCGGCCATCAGCCATTCGTTGATGGTCGCCGACATGCCGCGTTTGAGGATGACCGGCTTCTTGATCCGGCCCACCTCCTTAAGCAGGTCGAAATTCTGCATGTTGCGGGTACCGATCTGGATGACGTCGACATCGTATTGAAGGAACGCGTCAAGCATCCTAACGTCCATGAGCTCGGTGACGATCGGCAGTCCGTGCGCGTCGGCCGACGAGCGCAGCATTTCGAGCCCCTCGACACCCTTTCCCTGGAACGCGTAAGGGCTCGTCCGCGGCTTGAAAGCGCCGCCGCGCATCAGCCGCGCGCCGCCGGCTTTCGCTCCCGCGGCAGCGGCTTCCATCTGCGGCATGGTCTCCACCGAGCAGGGACCGGCGATGACCTGCACGGTGTTGCCTCCGATCGGGATCCCGGCCACGTCGATGACGGTATTCACCTTGTGCCATTCGCGGGCAACGATCTTGTACTGCTTGACGATGTGCATCGACTTTTCGACGCCCGGCATCGGGTCGAACATTTCCGGATCCAGCGCGCGCTCGTCGCCGACCGCGCCGATGAGCGTCCGCTCGGTTCCGCGCGAGACATGCACCGCCAGGCCGTGCGCCCGGATCTTCGCCTCGACCGCCTCGATCTGGTCCGCACCCGCTTCGGGTTGCATTACGATGATCATGATTCGTCTCCTGAAAAAAATCGGGCGGCCTCTGGGCCGCCCGATCGTTGCCGAAACTCTCTGTTGCTTGATCAATGAGCTATCGGTGAGCGCGGCCCTCGGCGGTCATGCCGTAATAAAAGCTAAAGACGTATCCGAACCGCGCGGACCGCGCCGATACCTCCGTCGCACCGCAACCACGTCTGGTCCGCGTTATGCACATATTCATAAAATGCAGTTTATCACGACTTTCGATCTCTTCCGCAATGCGCAGGTGCCGTAGCTCGTTCAGTGCTGGTCGCGTTTCCACTGCGCGATCTCGCGCTCGATGCCTTCCGAGACGTAGGTGCGGACCAGTCGGCCGACGCGCTCTGTGATTTCGCCGACCAGCTCGGCACTCGCGCGCTCGACGATCGGCTCCAGGCGCCGCGCCAACTGCTCCTTGAGGCCGCTGTCAGTGAACAGATCCAGCCGCTGCAGGACTTGCATCGAAATCTGCTCGGCCAGTGCGCGCCAATGCTCCTGGTCGGTCACCGCAGGCGCGCTCTCCGGTGGCGCCGGCACCAGCGGCGCGGGCAGGCTCGCTGCCGGCGCATGCTCGGTCGTCGCAGGCGCGCGCTCTGCCGGCGCATCCACGGTCGCCGCGGGCAGGGTCGACGCTGCGTCAGGCGCGCTCTCTGCCGGCGCAT
>JADGRP010000273.1 GCA_017880805.1 Burkholderiales bacterium | reverse complement strand
CCGAATACGTCTGTCTTTGGCCCGTAATTGAGCGCTCCGCTCGGATGACGCGCCAATCGTACGGTCCGCCCTGGCCGAGCGCGGACGCGATCCTCGGTACGTGTTGCCGACAAACCGGGAGGGACGAGCACGGAATTCGGCGGCAAGCGCGTAGCACGACCAAGCGGAATCGAAATGATGTCTTGAAAAGGGTCCCTTTCGAGACGACCAGGTCCTCGATCAGAGTTGTCGAGTGAATCGGTGTTTCTTGCTCTTGCTCGCCGCTACTCAGCTCACTGCTGCTCTTGGGGGGAAGGATTGTATAAGCACGATTTCATCCGATCGCGCGAGGTGGCGTGCCCGCGCGGGTACGGCGCTTCAATTCTTCAGTTCGACATGCATGGCCGAAAAGTCGATCGTCACCTGACGCGCTTGCATCATCAAGTCCATGCCCGCCAAGCCGTAGTAATAATCGTTGCCGACTGGCTTGTCGAAGACACGTGCCGGTTTCAGCAGCGTGTCGAATCCGCCCAGCACCAGGTGCAACTCCGGCAGTGTGATGACCTCGCGCTCTGTTGCGCCTCCGATTTCCCTCACGGTCTTGGTGTCCTTGGAGCCCTTATCGCGAAGCAAATCGGGAAACGCTTCTCCGAACTTGCGCCAGAGCTGCGTTCCGCCGCCATTACCCGTGTCGAACAGGAAATCAAGCGTGCGACCTTCCACGACGACAATCGTCAGCGGATTGAGACCATCGAAGCAAAGGTTCGGCTCGCCGCGCCGCTTCGTGCGGAAGGCGGCCTCGACCATACCATCGCTCATCCAACGCAGTGTGCCCAGCTGCATGATCGCCGGCAGGCCGAGAATGCCGCGCTCGCCGGCGGGCCGCCAGTTCATCGGCGGCGCCGATGCCGGAACGACGGTCATTCCGACGTTATGCAGCCTTATGTTTCCCATTTCGAGCGTAGGCAGCGTGGCAACGTTCATCATCTGTTGGCCGCCGTTGGCGTCCATAAGCTGCATATTCGAGTGCACAACGGTCAGGCCCAGCGCCTTGGCTTCCGATTCGCTCACGACACCGGAAACGTTCAGGCCCGTGTCCAGGATCCAGTGCACCGTCTTGTCATTGATCGTCAACGGCACGAAGAGATTCCCATCCTCGATCTTGCCTTGCACGCGCGAATAGGCGCGTCGCTCGATCAAGAGATCCGGAACCTGCGCCAAGCCAGCGACCATAGAACGGAAGTCTTGCGGGTCGCTCTTAGGATCGAACTTCAGGGCCTCGTCGATCACGCTAAGCGCTGCACGGTAGCGCCCTTGCCGGACGTATAGGAAGATCAGCAGACTACGCGCCTCGCCGGCTTCCCAGGAACGCGGCGAATCTTGAATCGCGCGCGTGAGAAGGCGCTCTGCCGTCTTGTCTTCCGCAAAGGCGTAGGCGACGGCGCCGCGATAGAAGACGGGCGCACGTTGCGTGCGGACTGCCTGACGCAGATCGAACCAACGACGCGCATCATAGATCTCCCGGAGAGACGGGCGGGCGGCGTGGACGGCCGCGACGAGAATCAGTAGGACTGAGATCCAGGCGACAGCGCGAGAGAACGGCGAATGCTGAATCGTCATGGAACCCCAAATGCCCGGATGAACGTGCAAAATCTAACGAGAATATTCGTCGAGTTTCGGCCCTGTTAGTCAGTTTATCACTCTAGATTTCGGACCGCCCGCGGCACATGCTGGTAACGTCATCTCGGAGATGTGCTCTAGCCGGATCGCTCCCGGATCACGGCGTAACCGGAAGTTAGCTCCGCTAAACTGATCTCTACCACCCCTATGCCGTCGAAACACGCCCGCACCCGCCTGCTCCTCGCGCTACTCGGACTCGCCTGCTCCCTCGCCGCCCAGAACCCCGCCATCGATTGGGAAAAACAGAAAGCCGAAACCCTGCAGCATTTCTTATCGCTCGTCCGCATCAATACCACCAACCCTCCCGGCAACGAAACCCAGGTCGTTGACTATCTGAAGAAGATCCTCGAAGCCGAAGGCATCCCCACCCGCACCTTCGCGCTGGACCCTGCCCGCGCCAATCTGGTCGCGCGCCTCAAGGGCAACGGCAGCAAGCGTCCGCTCCTGCTGCTCGCCCACACCGACGTCGTTCCGGTGCAACGCGAAAAATGGCCCGTCGATCCCTTCGGCGCCGTCATGAAGGACGGCTACATCTGGGGTCGCGGCACCGTGGATGACAAAGACATCCTCACCGCGAACCTGATGGTGATGCTGTTGCTCAAACGCAGCGGCGCCGCGCTCGACCGCGATGTCATCTTCCTCGCCGAATCGGGCGAAGAGACCGACCCCACCGACGTCGGCATCCGCTATATGGTCGACCAGCACTTCGACGAAATCGATGCCGAGTTCGCGCTCACCGAAGGCGGCACGAGCACGCTCGAGAACGGACGCGTCACCACCGTGCAGATCGCGACCACCGAGAAAGCCCCGCGCCGCGTGCGCCTGGTGGCGAACGGAACCTCCGGCCACGGCTCCGTGCCGCGCCTCGATAACGCGCTGGTTCACCTTGGAGCGGCCGTCCAGAAGATCGGCACCTGGCAGACGCCCATGCGCCTGAACGACACCACGCGGACCTACTTTGAAAAACTGGCCGCCATCAGCCCGCCGGAAAAAGCCGCGCGCTACAACGGCCTACTGGACCCGCAGCGCTCCGCCGCGATTCAACGCTATCTGGCCGAGTTCGAGCCCGCGCACTACTCCATGCTGCGCACCTCCGTGGTGCCCACCATGCTCAAAGCCGGCGTCGGCCCCAACGTGATTCCGTCGGAAGCCGAGGCCACCGTCGACATCCGCGTCCTTCCCGACGAAGACGTCACCAAGTTTTATGAAGAGATGCGCAAAGTAATCGGCGATCCCGCGGTAAAGATCGAGCCCATCGTGTCTTCGCGCCCCGTCGCCCCGCCATCGCGGCTCGACAACGCCATGTATCAGGCACTGGAGCGCGCCGCCAAGCGCGTGTATCCCGGCTCCGCTG
>JADGRP010000272.1 GCA_017880805.1 Burkholderiales bacterium | reverse complement strand
TCGCCGCCCGGCTGGAGCATATCGCGCGCGAGGGCGGCAACCCGTTCATGGACTATCAGTTGCCGCAGGCCGCGATCAGCCTCAAGCAAGGGGCCGGACGCCTCATCCGCTCCGAAACAGACCGCGGGGTGCTGATGATCTGTGATCGCCGGCTGGTGGAAAAGCCCTATGGACGGCGCATCTGGCAGGCGCTGCCGCCCATGCGGCGCACGCGCGAGCTGGCCGACGTGGAGGCGTTTTTTGCGGCGGTGTCGGCGGAGGTCTGAATCGCTTGCGAATCGCGCTCTAGGCGCGCGGCAGCGCGTGCGAACCCGACGCTACCAGATTTTCCACCACGGGTTCTTCGCGTCGTCAACCGGCCAGAATTGCCACCATGGCCTCGTATCCCCGAACGACGGTGGCGGCAGCGCGTCCTTCCCCCAGAATTGCCACCATGGCTTGACGCGAACCGCGGAATTCTTTCCATTGGGGAAAGTTTCCTTGAGGATGCGCTGCGCGTCATCGCGCAACTGCGGCATCTGAAGCTTGTCATAGCTGTTGACCAGCACGATGAGCGCATCTTCGTTCGCCGGCGTTTTCGGGTAGTTGGTCAGCGTCGCCTGCGCGCGGTTGGCCGCGGCGATGTAGGCCCCACGGTTGTAGTAATAACGCGCGACATGGACTTCGTAGCCGGCAAGCGCATTGGTGAGATAGCGCATTCGCTCGATCGAGTCGGCCGCATACCTGCTGTCCGGAAACCGGGTCGCTATCTCACGGAAGGCGCCGAAAGCCTCCTTGGTCATCTTCGGATCGCGCTCGGACAGATCCTGCTCAACGATATAGCCGAAGATGCCCTGGTCCTCGCGAAAATTAATCAGCCCCTTGAGATAGTAGGCGTAGTCGACGTTGACGTGATTGGGATAGGTGCGGATGAAGCGGTCGCAGGCGGCGAGCGCGGGCGCGGTTTCGCCCTGCCGGTAGTTGGTGTAAGCGCCCTCGAGGATCGCTTGCTGCGCATACCGGCCGTACGGGAAGCGCCCTTCGAGCGTATCGAAGAGCTTGACCGCACGCGTATAATTGCCGGACACCATCGCGCCGTGCGCCTCGGAGTACAGCTTCTCGGCCGACCAGCCTGTGGTTTCCTCCTTGACTTCAGGTAACCAGCTGCAACCTATCACGCCTGTCACGATCAGCAGCGCGATCGCGATTCTGCAAATTTTCGACATCATTACCCTGCCCTTCCTTGGCCGCGGATTATAACTCAGCGCTCGCGAGAGACGCAGATGCGCCCGTCGACGTGCTGACGGTCCCGGCGCAATACGCCGGAATGCGGCTCGACCAGGTGCTCGCGCAGCTCATGCCGCAACATTCGCGCAGTCGGCTCAGGTCGTGGATCGATGCCGGTCGCGTCACCGTGGCCGGTGCACCCACCGCGGCAAAGCAAAAGCTCTTAGGTGGCGAGCGGATCACCGTTGCCCCGATAGCCGATCCACGCGCCGTCCCCTTTGTCGCGCAGGCACTCCCGTTGGTCATCGTGCATGAAGACGATGCGCTGATCGTGATCGACAAGCCGGCCGGCATGGTGGTTCATCCCGGAAACGGCAACTGGGATGGAACGCTTGCAAACGCGTTGTTGCACCACGCGCCACAGCTGGCAGCCATCCCGCGCGCGGGCATCGTCCATCGCCTCGACAAGGACACCACCGGGCTTCTGGTCGTTGCCAAGACTGAAACCGCGCAGACCGACCTGGTGCGGCAATTGCAGGCCCGCAGCGTGCGCCGGGAATATCTTGCGCTCGCCTCGGGCGACATCACGAAGAACGGGACGGTCGACGCGCCCATTGGACGCCATCCAGTGAAGCGTACTTCTATGGCCGTCGTTTCGGCAGGCAGGCACGCGGTGACACACTACGAAACGCGGGAACGCTTCGGCGACAGCACGCTCATACTCTGCCGGCTCGAAACCGGCCGCACGCATCAGATTCGCGTTCATCTTGCATCCATCGGTCACCCGCTGATAGGCGATCCCGCCTACGGCCGCCGCTCGGGAGCTCCCGCCGGCCGCAGCGGCGCACTCGGCGGCTCGGCAAGCGGCGGTCCCGTCTTTCCCAGGCAGGCGCTGCATGCGTGGCGTCTCGGACTTGCTCATCCCGTGACGCGTGCGGCAATGTCCTGGGAGTCGCCGCTGCCGGACGATTTTTCGGCGCTGCTCGAAGTCTTGCGCCGGCGCAGACGCGCGTGATGCCGCACGTGATGAATGAGACGCCGATTGCGGCGGCACTGGCCAAACAGGGTCTCGACTGGATCGTCCCGGCGTGGCCTGCGCCGTCGCGTGTGCACGCACTTTCGACAACTCGCAACGGACAGGCAGGCAACGCCCTCGACTTTGCGTCGTCAGCTCCTCACTCTTCGAGCACGCGGGAATTGCTTCGCCGCTTTGTGCCTGACGAACCGGCGTGGCTCAGGCAGGTGCACGGCAGCGCGATTGCGGACCTCGATGCAGCGCGCGATGGATTCGCGGCTGATGGCGCGATTACGCGCGTGCCGGGCACTGTCTGTGCCGTACTGACGGCGGATTGTCTGCCGATACTTCTTGCAGACCGCGGCGGATCCGTGGTCGCGGCCGCGCATGCAGGCTGGCGCGGGCTCGCGGCTGGCGTGGTCGAAGCGGCGGTTGCGGCGATGCGCATCGAGCCCTCATCCGTGTTGGCATGGCTCGGACCAGCGATCGGGCCGCGCGCGTTCGAGGTAGGAAGCGACGTGTTCGCCGCTTTCTGCGATCCGGATCCGGGCGCGGCAAAGTGCTTCGTCCAACATACTCAAATGAGCACGAAAATGAGCACAAACATGGGCACGAACATGGGCACGAACATGAAATGGCATGCCGATCTCTACGCGCTTGCGCGCCGAAAGCTCGCGCGCGCCGGCGTAAGCGCGGTCTATGGCGGCGGACGCTGCACGCTGACCGAAAGCGACGTCTTCCATTCATATCGACGCGACGGGCTCGGCGCCAATGGCCGCATGGCGACAATGATCTGGATCGGATCGCGATGAGCACGCAAACCTCGGGCACAGGTCGCGTCGTGGCGATACGCTGCGCAGGAAAGCACACTCGCATCATGCGCACCGGTCCGCCATGAGCTTCACGCTCGCCCCGCTCACCGCAATTGTCATCGCCTGTCTCGCCGGCGGCGCGCTGTCGGTTCTCGCCGCCGCTGGAACCCTGGCGCTGCATTCACGCTGGATTTCGCGGCTGGTCAGCTTTGCCGTCGGCGCATTGCTCGGTGCGGTATTTCTCGAGCTCCTTCCGCACGCGCTCGAGCACGGCGCCACCCAGCGCGTCATGGTGACGGTCCTGATCGGACTGCTGCTTTTTTTCCTGCTGGAAAAACTGGTGCTGTGGCGCCATAGCCACCTCGAGGCCGAAAGCATCGTCGAGGGCACCCATGCGGACGCAACTGAGGGCGCACGACCGCACAGCCACGGTTTCGACGGCGGCAGGTCGGGACTGATGATCCTGATCGGCAACAGCGTGCACAATTTCTGCGACGGCATTGTCATCGCGGCGACATTCATCGCCGATTTCGCTCTGGGGACGACCACCGCGTTGGCGATCGTAGCGCACGCGATTCCCCAGCAGGTGGGTGACTTCGCCGTGCTGCTCCACTCGGGCTACTCGCGGCGGCGCGCTTTCGTGTACAACCTTGCCACAGGCGCTGCGACACTTGCGGGCGGCCTGGCCGGGTATGCCGCGCTGGCATCGATGCAGGAGGTGCTTCCCACAGTGCTCGCGCTCGCCGCGGCAAGCCTGCTCTATGTCGCGGTCGCCGACCTGATACCGAGTCTGCATCGTCACCCCGCGCCCGGAGAAACCGCGCAGCAGCTTGCGCTGATCGGCGTCGGAATCGCGATCATTGCCATCGCCCACGTTGCGCTCGAGCATTGAGGCATCGCAACCGCGATTGCCGTTTGTGCTGGTGCGACCGGGACGATAAACTCGTTGGCACAGGATGCGCCGCTTGCGGCGCGCGACTAGTGGACTGAGTAGCATCCTGAGCTGCTCACGTCAGTCAAGATGAGAAAATCGAAAAAAATCGAGACGATACGCGCGGAGGCCAGCGTGGAGGCGAGCCAGTGGCCCGAGCTCGCGGAGGAGTGGCAGGCGGCAGGCCAGGCATGGGCCGATTGGTGGTTGCGCACCGCGCCCGGCGCTTCCGCGGATGCCGCGTTACCGGGTAGCTTCGCCGATATTGGCCTTGCTCTCCCCGCGACGCCGGCGGCGTGGATTCCGCCCGATGTGCTCACCGACCTTACCCAGCGCTACCAACAGAGATTCGAGGGGCTTTGGTCACGCATCGCGCTCGGCGATGGCACGGCACCCGTCCCCGAGGCGAAAGGCGATCGCCGCTTCGCCACGAAGGCATGGCGCGACCAGCCCTACTTCGAGTTGCTCAAGGATGCCTATTTGCTCTACTCCGACTATGTGCGCGAGCTCACCGATCTGGCGCAGGCCGATCCGGACACGAAAAAAAAGCTGACATTCGTCGCCGACCAGTACATCAACGCCATTGCGCCTTCGAATTTTCTGGCGACCAATCCCGACGCCCTGCAGCTTGCGCTCGAGTCCGGAGGCGCCTCGATCGCCCAGGGCGCGTCGAACCTGATCGCCGATGCGCAGCGCGGCCGGATCGCGATGACCGACGAATCCGCGTTCGAGGTAGGACGCAATCTGGCGACGACGCCGGGCAGCGTCGTCTTTCGCAACGAGTTGATCGAGCTCATCCAGTACGCGCCGACGACCCCTTCAGTGTTCAGGCGCCCGCTGCTCATCGTTCCGCCGTGTATCAACAAGTACTACATCCTCGATTTGCGCCCGGAGAATTCCTTCGTTCGATACGCGGTTGGAGAGGGACACACCGTGTTCATGATTTCCTGGCGCAACATTCCAGCCGAGCTCGGGAACCTTAATTGGGACGACTACATCGAACGTGGGACGCTCGCCGCGATCGACCTCGTGCGCGAGATCGCATCGAGCAAGACCATCAATGCGTTAGGATTTTGCGTCGGCGGCACATTGCTCGCGGGTGCCCTCGCCGTGCTGGCGGCGCGCCGCACGCCGCACGTCGCAAGCGCTACGTTCCTGGCGACGATGCTCGATTTCTCGGATCCCGGCGCTATCGGCGTCTACATCTCGCGCGATTCGCTTGCCGCGCGTGAGCCGGCGCTTATTGGCGGAGCCCGGATTCGAGGCAGCGAGCTGGCCAGCGCGTTCGCGAGCCTGAGGCCGAACGAGCTGGTGTGGAATTACGTGGTCGGCAACTATCTCAAGGGCCAGACGCCTCCCGCCTTCGATCTCCTGTACTGGAACGGCGATTCCGCCAACCTTCCCGGACCCATGTATTTTTTCTACGTGCGCAATATGTATCTCGACAACCGCCTGCGCGAGCCCGGGGCATTGACGATGTGCGGCCAGGCAATCGATCTGGGGCGCATCTCGATGCCCGCGTATGTTTTTGCGACGCACGACGATCACATTGTCCCGTGGCGATCGGCCTACAAGACGACCGGGCTCCTGGGTGGCGATCTGACATTCGTGCTTGGTGCATCGGGACATATCGCGGGCGTGGTCAATCCGCCGGCGAAGCGCCGCCGCAACTTCTGGACCAACGAGCTGCTCACCGACGACGCCGACGATTGGCTCGTCCGCGCGGAGGAGCATCCGGGAAGCTGGTGGCCGCATTGGTCGGCGTGGCTGTCGGATCATGGTGGATCGCGACGTTCGGCGCCTGCGAGGCCGGGAAATGATGCGCATCGACCGCTGGCTCCGGCGCCCGGGACCTATGTTTCCGAGCACGTCGCGTAGCCGCGCATTTTTCGTTGCGTGAATTTCGGCGGCTGCGCCCGAGGCCGGGATGTCTCGGAGGGGCTCGTGCGTTAACATAGCGGGACGATCAGTTCGGCCCGCTGTCCTGCAAGCCGGCCGTCGCATCCATCCTCTCGTGGAGAAACTCATGACCGACATTGTCATCGTCGCCGCAACGCGAACTGCCATCGGTAAATTCGGCGGCGCGCTCGCGAAAATTCCGGCGCCCGAATTGGGCGCTGCCGTGATTCGCGAACTACTCGCGCGCGGCAAGCTGCAACCCGATCAGATTTCCGAAGTGATCCTGGGCCAGGTTCTCACTGCCGGAAGCGGTCAAAACCCGGCGCGTCAGGCGCTGATCAAGTCCGGGCTGCCGGCGGCGATTCCCGCAATGACCATCAACAAGGTCTGCGGGTCCGGCCTCAAAGCGGTCGTGCTCGCCGCGCAGGCTGTTCGCTGCGGCGATGCCGACATCGTGATTGCAGGCGGGCAGGAGAACATGAGTGCTTCGCCGCACGTGCTGCCCGGATCGCGCGACGGATTCCGGATGGGCGACGCCAAGCTGGTCGATACGATGATTGTCGACGGCCTGTGGGATGTCTTCAATCAATATCACATGGGGACGACCGCGGAAAATGTCGCCAAGCAGTACGGTATTTCGCGCGCCCAGCAGGATGAATTTTCGGTCGCGAGCCAGAACAAGGCCGAAGCCGCGCAGAAAGCGGGAGCGTTCAGGGACGAGATCGTCCCGGTGATGATTCCTCAACGCAAGGGCGATCCGCTCGCGTTCGCGGCCGACGAATTCATCAAGATGGGGACGACGCTCGAGTCGATCAGCGGCTTGCGGCCCGCGTTTGCCAAGGACGGATCAGTGACCGCCGCCAACGCTTCCGGCATCAACGACGGCGCGGCCGGTGTCGTGGTCATGAGCGCCGAACGCGCGGCCAAGCTCGGTCTCAAGCCCCTGGCGACGATCAAGGCGTACGCGTCGTCCGGAGTCGACCCGTCGATCATGGGCATGGGTCCCGTGCCGGCGTCCCGGCGCTGCCTCGAAAAGGCGGGCTGGAAGGCGGCGGACCTCGATCTGATGGAAATCAACGAGGCGTTTGCCGCGCAGGCCTGCGCAGTAAACAAGGAGATGGGCTGGGACACGAGCAAGATCAACGTCAATGGCGGCGCGATCGCGCTCGGCCACCCGATCGGCGCATCAGGATGCCGCGTCCTGGTCACGCTACTGTATGAGATGGCGCGGCGCGACGCCAAGAAAGGCCTCGCATCGCTTTGCATCGGCGGCGGCATGGGAGTCGCGCTGGCTGTGGAAAGGTAAGCCCGATCAAAACGGGTAGGCTTGGATGAAAATAAACGCGGATAAATGCACGTCCAACGATCGTTGCACTAAGGAGGAAAAAAATGGCACAAGACAAACATCGCGTTGCGCTCGTGACCGGAGGCATGGGAGGTCTCGGCGAAGCCATATGCGTCAAGCTGGCGGCCCTCGGTTATACGGTGGTCACCACCCACTCGCCGGGCAATGCAAAAGCGCAGGCATGGCTCGAGTCGATGAACAAGGCGGGATATAAGTTCCACGCCTATTCGTGCGACGTCGTCGACTGGGATTCGTGTGTCGCCTGCGTTGCCCAGGTGGCGAAAGACGTCGGCGCGGTCGACGTGCTGGTCAACAACGCGGGCATCACCCGCGACATGACCTTCAAGAAAATGGACAAGGCAAACTGGGACGCGGTAATCCGAACGAATCTCGACTCGTGCTTCAACATGACCAAGCAGGTCTGCGACGGCATGGTCGATCGGGGATGGGGCCGGATCATCAACATTTCATCGGTCAACGGCCAGAAGGGCGCGTTCGGGCAGACCAACTACTCGGCCGCCAAGGCGGGGATGCACGGATTCACCAAGGCGCTGGCGCTCGAAGTGGCGAAGAAGGGCGTTACGGTCAACACGATTTCTCCGGGCTACATCGGCACCAAGATGGTTATGGCGATTCCACAGGAAGTGCTCGATTCCAAGATCGTCCCGCAAATTCCCATGGGACGGCTCGGGAAACCCGACGAGGTTGCGGGACTGGTGGCGTATCTATCGTCGGAAGAAGCCGCGTTCGTGACCGGTGCGAACATTGCGATCAATGGCGGCCAACACATGTTCTAGCCGCTGCTCCGATCGAGCGAAACCGAATCGGACCGCTGTTTGCGCGCAGCCTGGGATTTTTCGCGCGTTGCGTCGTCGAAGATTCTTACAGGCTTTGCGGGTTCCGGCGCAGCAAAGAGGCCTTTAGATTAAATAAACAACGCTCTACCAAGCGTGGAACGGATGTTGCTATACATCAATAAATTCAAATACTTCAACATTGGTTCGATATTTTGGGGAGATCAGGATGAAGAAATCTGCAAGGATGTTGACGTTTGCTCTGGTCGCTTTCGCTTTCCCCATTGCGGCATTGGCGACCGTCATCGATTTTTCGGCCGTGCCGGCGGGTTGCGTATCTTCGTACACGGAAAGCGGTGTGACGTTCAGCGCCACCGATGGCCTTGGCATCACCGCCAACTTTGGCAATGGGCCCAACGGTACCCCAGGAATCTTAGGCTGTAATACTTCGGGTAACTCCTTCTCGACGATCCGGGGGACGTTCGCTTCTCTCTTTTCGGGATCGGTGTCGGTCGATATGGGCGACTTCGATCAAGATGCCGACGTGATCACGTTGAGCCTGTTCGATGCCCTGAATAACTTGCTCGCCACGGTATCAGCCAACCTGGCTGCAGACTTCTCGGGAATGGTGACGCTGACCGCATCCGCGGCGGGTGTCGACCACGTCGTCTTCGGCGGAGTCGGAGTCGAGGGTAGCAGTGTGTATAGCGATAACTTCGCGTTCGTCCGCGGCAATGCGGTACCGGAGCCCACGACGCTTGCACTGCTGGGTATCGCCCTTGCCTGTCTTGGGGTTGCGCGTCGCCGCAAGCCGAACTGATCGGCTGCGCCGTTTCTCCATGAACCCCGCCCGCATGGCGGGGTTTTTGTTTAGTGCACCAGGGATCGCGCACAGCGGGGTCAATGGTGCAGGGCGGCCAGTCGGGAGCATCGGATGACAGGGTCCCTTCGGGTTAGGTCGGAGATCGTTTCGTGATGACCCGTGGGAGAGACTCAAGGGCAAAAAAAGCCCCGGCATAGCTGCCGGGGCGAGGCTGTATCATTTAGGAGGAGGAAAATGACACAGTACTACAGGAGACATCAACTCCGATGTTGAGACCGCCGCCGGGGGATTCAAGTTCCCGGCGGTAGCTCGGTAGTTGACTGAAGCTTACGCAGCCTTGCGACCCTTGGTCGTCTTGGCCGTCGCCTTGGCGACGTTGGCAGCGTTGGCGCTGGCGGCGCGAACTGACGCGTCGGCATAGCTGACAACCTGCTTGGTCGCCTTCGAAAACTGGTCGAAGGCCGCAGTGGTTGCCGCGACCGTCGACTTCAACGCCGTCACGGCGAAATCGGAACCGGCGGGCGCATTCTTCGACGCCTTTTCGACCCATGCCGCGACACCCTTGGTATATGAAGCCCACGCTTCTTCGGCCAACTCCGAGAAATCGGCTTGTGCTTCGGAAGCGATCTGGTATACGCCGCGCGAATAGCCCAGCGCATTCTGCACACCGGCTTCGGTGAGCTTGGCGCGGACCGCGGCCAGTTCCTGCACGTCCTTGATGCCCGCGACGGCATTGGCGGTAAACACGCCTTGCTCGAGCGCGACCTTGGCGGCCTGGAGGTTGAGCTTGGTGAAACGCTCGGCCTTTTCGAGCGACATCGAGGCAAGCTTTACTGCGTTGTCGTAACCAACTTTGTTGATGTCAGCGAATTGTTCGGTGGCGTTGTACATTTGGAATCCTTTTCCGTTGAGGTTCAAGTGGGACCCTAAACGGGTCCGGACTACTCGGGTGCAGCGCCTGTTCCGACCGCAGGTTCGGACTCACGACACTCCGGAAACCCGCTCTTGCCAGCTACATTTGCTGCACCGCACAAAACAAATTGTAGGGGTGGCGACCCCTGAAGTCAAGGATTATTTGGTGCGGTGCACCAATAGTGCCAGGGACGTTTCAATCGCCCTGATAAATCAGAAGGTTATAATCACGGCTTCGTTTCCGGGAGTGCAGCATGGCCAAGCCGATCCGCGTGATCAAGAAGTACCCCAACCGGCGCTTGTACGACACCGCCAATAGCGGCTACATCACCCTCGCCGACGTTAAGCAAATGGTGCTCGAGTTCATCGATTTCCAGGTCATCGATGCCAAGTCGGGCGACGACCTGACGCGGGGCATCCTGCTGCAGATCATTCTCGAGGAAGAGTCCGCCGGGATGCCGATGTTTTCCAGCGAGATGCTGTCGCAGATGATCCGCTTCTATGGCAACGCGCTGCAGGGCATCATGGGCAATTACATGGAGCAGAACGTCAAGGCGTTCCTGGTGATCCAGAACAAGCTGCAGGATCAGGCCAAGCAAGTCTACGGCGACAAGATGATGCTGACGCCCGACCTCTGGAAGCAGTTCCTGCAGATGCAGGCTCCGGCGATGCAGGGCATGCTCGGCAACTACCTCGAACAGAGCGCCAAATTGTTCATGGATATGCAGCAGCGGATGCAGGATCAGACGCGCGGGCTGTTCACCTCGTTTCCTTTCCCCAACTTCGCCGCGGGCCTCCAGCCGTCGCCCGATGAAGAAAAAAAGCGTTAATCCTCGAAAGCACCGCAGCATCCGCATTGCAGCGCAGGGTTTTTTCGCACCGCACGATCATTCCTGATGGCCATAGTCAAGATTCAGCCCCGACCGCGCGCCGCCGTCGATTCGCCAAAAGTGGGATTCGTCTCGCTGGGATGCCCGAAGGCCCTGGTCGACTCGGAACAGATTCTTACCCGGCTGCGGGCCGAAGGTTATGTCATCGCGCCGACGTACCAGGACGCCGATCTGGTCGTCGTGAACACCTGCGGCTTCATCGATGCCGCGGTCGATGAATCCCTCTCCGCGGTGGGTGAAGCGCTGGCCGAGAACGGCAAGGTCATCGTCACCGGCTGCCTCGGGGCCAAGCAAGGCGGCGCGTTCGTGCGCGCGGCACATCCCAAGGTGCTCGCGGTCACCGGACCGCACGCTGCAGGTGAGGTCATGGACGCCGTTCACGCGCACCTGCCGCGGCCGCACGACCCTTTCGTCGACCTGCTGCCTCCGCAGGGGGTCAAACTCACGCCGCGGCACTACGCCTACCTGAAAATCAGCGAAGGCTGCAATCATCGCTGCACTTTCTGCATCATTCCCTCGATGCGGGGCGCTCTGGTCAGCCGGCGCTTAAGCGATGTCATGAACGAGGCCGAGAACCTGTTCAAGGCGGGGGTCCGCGAATTGCTTGTCGTTTCCCAGGACACCAGTGCCTATGGCGTCGACGTCCGGTACCGGACCGGCTTCTGGCGCGGCCGGCCGCTGAAGACCCGAATGAATGAACTGGTGCAGGCACTCGGAGCGCTCGCCGAGGAGTACGGCGCGTGGGTGAGGCTGCACTACGTCTACCCGTATCCGCACGTCGACGAAGTCGTGCCGCTGATGTCCGAGGGCGGCAGCGGCATTCTGCCGTATCTCGACGTCCCTTTTCAGCACGCGAGCCGCCGCATCCTGAAGCTGATGAAGCGTCCGGCCAATACCGAGAACACGCTCGAGCGCATCCGCGCCTGGCGCGCGATCCGCCCGCAGCTGACCATACGTTCGACGTTCATCGTCGGCTTTCCGGGCGAAACCGAGGCCGAGTTCGAGGAGCTGCTCGACTTTCTCGGCGAGGCTGAGCTCGACCGCGTGGGGTGCTTCGCCTATTCGCCTGTCGATGGGGCCGCGGCCAACGCGCTCCGGGGTGCGCTGCCCGAAGCAATCAAGGAAGAGCGCCGCGCGCGTTTCATGATGGCGCAGGCTGCGATCAGCGCGCGCCGCCTGCGGGCGCTGGTCGGCCGCACCATCGACGTCCTCGTCGATGCGATCGATGGCCCGCGCGCAATTGCGCGCGGCGCCGGCGACGCACCCGACATCGACGGCGTCGTCTCAGTGATCGATGGCGCAGCGTTGACGGTCGGCGACTTCGCGCGCGTTACGGTAACCGGGTCGGATCAGCACGACCTCGTCGCACGCTGCGCGCAATTACCACGCGCCTGCGGCCGCGCGCGTTACTAACACGATGGCAAACGCTGGCTCGTTTCCTGCGCGTTCGCGACGGCTTAGGTCGGTCAGAACAAAAACGCTACGGGGAAGTAACTATTTGACCGGCAGCGCGCGCAGCGCTGTCGCAAGCTGCTCGAGTACCTTGCCCAGCGCCTCGTTGAGTCCGCGAAGCAGCGCGTCAGCCGAACGTGTCGGCACCGCGACCCGCGAGCCGAGTTCGCCGGTCCAGACGAATGCGCCTGCGCCCGCCGCAGTATCGGTGAGAAAGTACTTGATATTCACCACCGCCGCGGGCTGTGCCGGATCGCGCAGGTCGCAGTAGAGCTCGCTGACGAAGCTTTCGAGAGATAAATCGCTGTCGAGCGAGCTCGACGGCGGCAGGACCGCCCGATAGATTCCCGCCGCGGAAATCCACGCCGCGGTTGCCTCGCCGATCATCGCTGCGGGCGCCACCAGAAATTCCTCGTAAAAATCCGTCTCGAATTTCAAATCGCCTTCGCGATAGACCAGTGACCGGCTGGCAAAGGGACCGGCAACCGACACCGTGGCAACGCGCAGCGTCGCCGGTCTCGGCGCGGTGGTTGCGGCGGTCGGCCGGGGCGGTTCGAGAACATAAGTCGATTTCACCGGCGGCGGCCGCGTCAGCGAGCAACCGGCGACAAGCAGCGCCGCCGCGGACGACAGCGCGCGCCGACGCGAAAACGAAGCGGGCATGTTCATTGTTGAAGGCCTTTGGCCGGCAGCGGTGGCGCGCCGAGAATCAGTTGTGACGGATAGTGCTTGGCGTTCTCGGTCAGATCGCGGAGATTGTCGGTGATCTGGCGCAGGTTATCGAGCGTCCGCTTCAGGTCGGTCTCGCCGCCACCGGTCAAACGATCGAACCGCGACAGCGTGCTTTGAAGGTGCGAAAGTGACTTCGCGAGATTCGGATCCTCGAGCACCTTCTTGAGCTGCACGGCGGCCGCGTCGGCGTCCGTCGGCAAGCGCTTGGTTGCGGGGTCGTCGAGAATAGCCGCCAGCCGCTGGTTGGTCACCCGCAAATCCGCCATCAGCGCCGCACCGTCCTTGCCGATTTGCTCGACCGGCAACTTATCGAGCTTGTCGAGCACCCGCGACGCGCTCTGGGAGATTTTCGCGGAGTCGATGGCTTCGATGCGATTGTTGGTAGTGACGAGCAAGCGGTTGAGATTGGTTAGCGTTCCTTCGAGATCGAGGTGCTGAATTCGCGCGACGATGTCCGTTGCCGCGGCGACAAATTGGGTCACCGTCGACTGCGCGCTGGGAATATAGAGATTGTCCGCCTCCCATGGGACCGGCAATTCGGGGTTCGTCTTGGGATCCACGTAATCGATTTCGAGATAATTCGTCCCGGTGATGCCCTGCGGCGCAAGGCGCACGCGCAATCCCTTGTCGATTTCCATTCGTGCCGTCTCCGGACGCGTGATATCGCCGCCGGCGCGGCTTCCGATGAGACGCGGCAGCAGCAGCGCCTCGATCATCACGTAACGCAGCCGCTCCGCCATCGGCTTGTCGAGCTGATACTTGGTATAGGTGAAGCCGATCTTTGTTACTTCGCCGACGACGACGCCGCGATATTTGACCTTCGATCCGATCTCGAGCCCCTGTGCCGATTCGTTGAGATAGGTCTCGATCGGAACCTTCGATTGAAACCACCGCCCGGATCCGAGGATCAGCAGCAACAGGATCAGCACCACCGTCGCGCCGATCACGAACAAGCCGATTTTGAAGAAATTGGCCTGGGCGCTCATGGATCACGCGCGCTGGGCGAGCGCCGCATGGCATACCCCCGCGCCCGCCGGGGGAGAGGGAATGCGTGAGGGCTGCGATTAGCGGTCGATTGCATCACGCCGCCTCCGCGATTGTCTCAGGGGACGCTTCGCGCCGGAAGAACTGACGCACCCAGGGGTTGTCGCTCGTATCGCGCAGGACCTTCGGGTCGCCTTCGGCAATGATGCCCTTGATGCGCTTGTCGAGCATGATTACCCGGTCCGCCACGGTGTAAATACTGGCGAGCTCGTGGGTCACGATGACAAACGTGATGTGCAGGCTCTTTGCGAGGCGCAGAATGAGCAGATCGAGCTCGGCCGAGGTAATCGGGTCGAGTCCGGCCGACGGCTCGTCCAGAAACAGGATCGTCGGATCGAGGGCCATGGCGCGCGCGATCGCTGCGCGCTTCTGCATGCCGCCACTGATCTCGGAGGGCATGTGGCCACTGAATGCGTCGAGGCCGACCAGCTTGAGCTTCATCTGGGAAACGAGATCGATGGCATCGTCGTCGAGCGACGTGTATTCCTCGAGCGGCAGGCGGACGTTTTCCAGCAGCGTCATCGAGCCAAACAGCGCACCGCTCTGGTACGTGACGCCGATTTTCTTGAGGATCGCGCGACGCGCGTCGCCCTCCGCGGTGACGATATCGTCGCCGTCGATGTAGACCGCTCCGGCCATCGGTTCATAGAGTCCTATCATGTGCTTCATGAGCGTGCTCTTGCCGCAGCCCGAGCCGCCGAGGATGACGAATACCTCACCCCGGTTGACGGTGAAGTTGATGTCGCGCATCAGCACGTTGCCGTCGTAGCCGGCGGTGAAATGCTCGACGCGGATGATCGGATCGGCGGGCATGGAGATTGGCGCTCAGATGTCGAGCAGATAGTAGACGAACGCGTAAATGCCGTCGACGACGACCAGCAGAATGATCCCCGAGACGACCGCGCGCGTTGCGGAAATGCCGACGGCGCTGGCGCCGGTCTGGGTTTGCAGGCCGCGCAGGCAGCCGATGCCGGCGATCAGGATCGCGAACACAGGTGCCTTAGCCAGTCCCGCGAGCAGGTCCTTGACGTCGACCAGGCTGTCGACCTCGTGCAGGAAAGCACCGATCGGAATATTGAAGCTGATCATAGTCAACGCGCCGCCCAGGATGCCGATCAGATCGGCAAAGATGCAGAGCAGCGGCATCATCAGCAAGGCAGCGATGATGCGCGTGACCACAAGGAAACGGACCGGGTCGAGGCCCATGGTGGTCAGCGCGTTGAGCTCCTCGTTGACTTTCATGGTTCCGATCTCCGCCGCGAAGGCCGCGCCGGATCGGCCGGCGAGCAGGATCGCCGTCATCAGCGGCCCGAGCTCGCGCAGAATCGACAGTCCGACCAGGTCCGCGACAAAGATTTCGGCGCCGAATTGCCGCATCGGCACCGCGGATTGGAACGCGAGAATGATGCCGAGCAAAAAAGATATCAGCGCCACGATCGGCAGCGCGTTTACGCCCACCTGCTCGCACGTGTACCACACGTCCTTCCAGCGAATGCGATGCGGATGCGTGATTGCAAACCACAACGCCGCACCCGTTTCGCCGATGAACGCGATTTGCATGTGCATATCGCGGCCGACGATCAGCGCCGCGCGACCGATTTCGGCGACCGTGTGCAGCCGCTCGGCGTGCTCTTCGGGCGGCGCGCGCAACGCAGCCGGATCGAACTGATCGAGCAGCGTGCGAAACTGGGGTCTCAAGCCGATCACCGATACCTGCGTCTCCGGCCCACGCGGTTGTCGCAGCAGATCGACCAGCATCGCGATGCCACCGCCATCGCAGTACTCGACACGCGAAGTTTCGATCAGCACCGCCACATTCGGCGCCGCATCGAGCGCGGCTCGTGCGTCGGGCCAGACGCCGGCGATGGAGTACGCGTCGAGCCTGCCTGCGAGGCGCAGTTCGCGCTTGCCGTTGACGTCGCTCACGGCAAGCGACGCCGCCGGCGGAGGGGCCATTCGGGCCGCCGCGGCTGCGCTCATTGCGCCGACCCGGACGGGCCGCCAAGCAGGCGCGTGCGGCCGCGCTGGCGGGACAGCGCATTGTGTTGCGGGAGCACCGCTCGGTTCTGGATGGAATCCATGCGCCCTTGAAATCCCGTTCGGCGATCGAGTATCGGTGTTGCGGAAACGGCGCAGTCTAGCACGCAGCTCAGCGTGCCTGGCGGGCAGCAATACCGCACACAGCATCGCATCGCAGGTTGCGGTTTCCGACACGCCATCGCTGTCGCCATCGCTGTCGCCATCGCCACACGCGAACGGCAAGGAATATAATGGATCCACCAGTCGATTACCGATCGACAAGGGAGAATCCATGTCAAATCGCTTTTCCACGCCGGCGCTGCGCTGGCTGCTGGCGCTGCTTCTCGCCACGAGCGCCAGTGCGGCGCTTGCGCAATCCGCACAGCAGAAGCTGGTCAATGCCGCCGATACTACGTTCCAGAATTTCATGCGCGATCCCGACATGGCTTGGCTGCAGCAAAATATCGGCCGCGCCAAGGGTGTGCTGATCGCCCCGGAAGTTGCCAAAGCCGGCTTTATCTTCGGCGGCTCGGGCGGCCGCGCCGTACTGGTCGTGCGCGACGCCAAATCCGGCAAATGGGTCGGCCCGGCGTTTTACACCTTGGCCACCGCGAGCGTCGGCTTTCAGGCGGGCATCGCGGTATCGGAAATGCTGACCTTGGTGATGAACGACAAGGCGCTGAACTCGCTGCTTTCCGATTCGGTCAAGCTCGGGCCGGACGCGAGCGTTGCCGCAGGCCCCGTGGGCGCCGGCGCCAAGGCGGACGTGGTGACCGACCTCGTTTCGTACAGCCGCTCCAAAGGCGTCTACGGCGGCGTCAATCTCGACGGCACGGTCGTCGCGGTGTCCAAGGATTGGAACGAAGGCTTCTATCAGAAACCGGTCAGCGCCCCCGATATCCTGGTGCGCATGACGGCGCACAGCAAGGGCGCCGACAAGCTGATCGGCGACGTATCGCGCGCCGCCGGCAGGCGATAGAAAACCCGCGGCGCGATTTCAGCGCCGCGCGGTTGCAACAAGCCGGAGCACGGGGTCCGAAATGGACCTCACGCGGCGTCGCGGCCGCGAATTCCAGCTTCAAATTGTCCTGCGAGCGCGGCGGCGTCAGCGCGCCGGGCGCTTCGCGCCGCCGGTTCGACACAATCCCGGCATAATCTCGGCATGCAAGCGCCGGTGCCCCGCCTCGAGTTGTCCGAGATCACCAAGACTTATCCTTCGGTCGTCGCCAACGACGCGATCGATCTGACGGTGTTGCCCGGCGAGATTCACGCGGTGCTCGGCGAGAACGGCGCGGGCAAATCGACGCTGATGAAAATCATCTGCGGCATCGTCAAGCCCGACGCCGGCTCGATCTGCTGGAATGGCAGCGTGGTGAAGATTGCCAATCCGGCACAGGCGCGGGCGCTCGGCATCGGCATGGTATTCCAGCATTTCTCGCTGTTCGAAACACTTACCGTTGCCGAAAACATCAAGCTCGCGCTCGGTCCACGCTCGAACAAGGCTGGGGTCGAGCTCGACGGCTGCGTTCGCGAGGTGTCACGACGCTATGGGCTGCCTCTCGATCCGCGCCGCCACATACACACCATGTCGGCCGGCGAAAGGCAGCGGGTCGAGATCGTGCGTTGCCTGCTGCAGGAGCCGACGCTGCTTATCCTCGACGAGCCGACCTCGGTGCTGACGCCGCGGGCGGCAGCGAAGTTTTTCGACACCTTGCGACGACTGGCCGCTGAAGGCTGCAGCATTCTTTATATCAGCCACAAGCTCGACGAGATCCGGACCCTTTGCACTAGCGCGACCGTGCTTCGCGCCGGCCGGGTCACGGGACTCTGCGATCCGCGTCAGGAAACGTCGTCGAGTCTAGCGAAGATGATGATCGGCGGCGATCTTCCACACCCCCATCATCGAGCCGCCACTTACCGCGGTGAAGGCGGGATCAGCGTTCGCGGTCTTTCGCTTGCGGCGGAGGATCGCTTCGGCACCGATCTCATCGGCATCGAGCTTTCGGTGCGAGGCGGCGAAATCGTCGGAATCGCAGGTGTCTCCGGCAACGGTCAGAACGAACTCCTGGCGGCGCTGTCGGGCGAGCGTACGGTCACCGATGCCGGCGCGATCGTCGTCAACGGCACGCCGGCCGGACGCCTCGATGCGGGCGAGCGGCGCGCGCTGGGCCTCGCCTTCGTTCCCGAAGATCGACTGGGACGCGGCGCGGTGCCGGAAATGTCGCTCGCTGACAACGCGTTGCTGACGGCATGGCGCCAGGAGCTCACCCACCGCGGCCTGGTTCGGGCCGGCGCGATCGGCGCGTACGCCAGCGCCATCATTGCCAGGTTCAACGTCAAGGCGCCCGGGCCGGAGGCGATCGCGCGCAGCCTTTCCGGAGGCAATCTGCAAAAATTCATCGTTGGCCGCGAAATGCTGCAGGGGCCTCGGGCAATGATCGCGGCGCAGCCAACATGGGGCGTCGACGTCGGCGCATCGGCGCAGATCCGGCAGGCGCTGATCGATTTGCGCGACGAAGGCGTCGCGGTCCTCGTAGTGTCCGAGGAGCTCGACGAACTGCTTGAAATCTGCGACCGCATTGCAGTGATTGCTCGTGGCAGGCTGTCGGCTGCGCGTCCCGCGCGCGAATCCGACGCCGAAACGATCGGACAGATGATGAGCGGATCGTTCATCGACGAGGATAGCGCTCACCCCGGGGCTCGCGCCGGCGGATTCGCAGACCCGGCGGCGCCGCGGACGATCGATGCGCCTTAAGCTCGAGCTTCGACCGCAACCCTCCCGCATCATGACGTGGGTGTCGCCGCTGATCGCGGGCGCGGCGACGCTGCTTGCCGGTTTCGCGCTTTTCTCAATGCTCGGGAAAGATCCTTTTCAGGCGCTGCAGGTGTTTTTCGTGAAGCCGATCGAGACGCGTTACGGGCTCGGCGAGCTTCTGCTCAAGGCATCACCGCTGATGCTGTGCGCGATCGGCCTCGCCGCGGGCTATCGCGCCAATGTGTGGAACATCGGCGCCGAAGGCCAGCTGACGCTAGGCGCGATATGCGGCGGGGGTCTGGCGCTGGCGCTCCCGGGCGCCGACAGCGCCTGGATTCTGCTGCCCGTGATTCTCGCCGGCGCTGCCGGGGGCATCGCATGGGCGGCCATTCCGGCATGGCTCAAGACTCGCTTCAACGCCAACGAAATTCTGACCAGCCTCATGCTGGTCTACGTAGCGACACTGCTTCTGTCGTGGCTGGTCCAGGGACCGTGGCGCGACCCCGAAGGATTCAATTTCCCGCAGTCGAAAATGTTTGCCGATGCTGCGCTGCTGCCGATCCTGCTGGCGGGTACGAGGCTCAATGCCGGTTTTCTGATCGCGCTGGCAGCGATTGCGGTCGCCTGGCTGTTCTTCGCCAGGAGCCTCGCCGGATTTCAAATGCGGGTCGCGGGCCTCGCGCCCGCGGCGGCCAACTATGCCGGCATATCTGCGAAGCGCAATGTGTGGCTCGGCATGCTGATCGGAGGCGCCGCCGCGGGTGTCGCCGGCGTCGTCGAGGCCGCCGGGCCGATCGGACAATTGTTGCCGTCGATGTCGCCGGGATACGGCTTCGCGGCAATCATTGTCGCTTTCGTCGGGCGCTTGCACCCCATCGGCATATTGCTCGCAAGCCTGCTCATGTCGCTCTTGTATCTCGGTGGCGAATCGGCGCAGATAAGCCTCGCGCTGCCGTCCGCGGTCACCGGCCTCTTCCAGGGGACCCTGCTGTTCTTTCTGCTTGCTGCGGACGTGTTCATCAATTTTCGGGTCGGGGTCGTGCGTCGCGCGGCGCTCCCCGCTACCGCGGCGGCCGCGACTGCACTCGGGACCCGCGCGTGAAGAAAAAGGCGTAGCGCAAAGCCGCGATGGAAGCTGCAGCCGAACACGTCGCAACGCTAGTTGCATTGACTCTAGCCGGTGGCACGCCGCTGGTTTTTGCCGCGCTGGGCGAACTGGTGACCGAAAAGTCGGGCGTACTCAATCTCGGCGTCGAGGGCATGATGCTGGTCGGTGCGGTCGTCTCGTTCATTGTCGCTGCGACGACGCGCCAACCTTGGCTGGGCGCCCTCGCCGGCGCTGCCGCGGGCGCTGCAATGGCGGCGATCTTCGGCGTGCTCACGCTGTCGTTGATGGCCAATCAGGTCGCGACCGGGCTCGCGTTGTCGCTCTTCGGGGTCGGGCTGTCCGCGTTCATCGGCAAGGGCTATGTCAGCGTGATGATAGCCGGGATCAAACCGCTGTCGATACCCGGATTGTCGGACGCGCCGATCGTGGGCAAGCTGTTATTCGCCCACAGCCCGTTTGTCTATCTTTCGCTGCTGCTCTGCGCGCTGGTGCATTGGTTTCTTTTCCGGACCAGAGCCGGATTGGTGGTGCGCGCGGTCGGTGAATCGGCGAGCTCGGCGCACGCCATCGGTTTTCCGGTGGTCGCGATCCGCTATTTCGCGGTACTGTTCGGCGGCGCCTGCGCGGGCTTGGGCGGGGCGTACATGGCTGTCGCCTATACGCCCCTGTGGACCGAGGGCATGACGGCGGGCCGTGGATGGATCGCGCTCGCCCTGGTCGTGTTTGCGACGTGGAAGCCCGCACGCGTTCTCATCGGCGCATATCTGTTCGGCGGCGTGACACTGGTCCAGTTCCAGGCTCAGGCAATGGGCGTCGCCGTGCCGTCGCAGTTCCTGTCGATGCTTCCCTACCTGGCAACGATCGTCGTGCTGACGCTCATCTCGCGCGATGCCGGCGCGATCCGCCGCAACGCGCCGGCATCCCTCGGCAAACCGTTTCACCCCGACACATGAGATTCGGGCCGCGGGTAGAATTGTGAGGTGAGGAGCAATGAGGCGCCATGCCCCGTCCGCGGCGCCGCGAACTGAGCGCGCCAGGTCATACGAGGAGAGGCCAATGTCGCAGTGGAAAAAGTGGGCTTTGCCCGTCGCATTGGCGGCAGGCGCGGCAGCGTGGCTGTCCCCGGCGGCCGGCGCCGACGCACCTGTCAAAGTCGGCTTCATCTACGTGAGTCCGATCGGCGACGCGGGCTGGACGTTCCAGCACGACAGCGGCCGCAAGGAAATGGAAAAGGCGCTCGCGGGCAAAGTGACCACCAAGTTCGTCGAAAGCGTTCCCGAGGGAGCAGACGCCGAACGCGTGATCCGCGAGCTTGCGCAGTCCGGCAACAAGATCATTTTCACGACCTCCTTCGGCTACATGAACCCGACGCTCAAGGTCGCGAAGCAGTTTCCAGACACCGACTTCGAGCACGCAACGGGCTACAAGACGGACAAGAACGTCGGGATCTACAACGCACGCTTCTACGAAGGGCGCTACCTCGCCGGCATCGTTGCCGGAAGGATGACCAAATCGAATATCGGCGGTTACGTCGCCGCCTTTCCGATTCCGGAAGTGGTGATGGGGATCAACGCCTTTACGCGCGGGATGCGCAGCGTAAATTCGAAAGCCGAGGTCAAAGTCATCTGGGTCAACGCCTGGTTCGATCCCGGACGCGAACGCGAGGCCGCAGAAACGCTGGTTTCGCAGGGCGCCGACGTTCTGACGCATCACACCGATTCGACCGCCGTCGTGCAAGCGGCAGAAGCGAAGAATGTTTACGCGGTCGCGTATCACTCGGACATGTCGAAGTACGGACCCCACGCGCATCTGACCGCGGTGACGCACCAGTGGGGCGCGTATTACACCAGGGCGGTGCAGGATGTGATCAATGGAACGTGGAAGCCGGGCAACGTCTGGGGCGGCATCAAGGAAGGCATGATCAAGATGGGCGCGTTCAATCCGGTGGTGCCCAAGGACGTTCAGGACCTCGTCAACAAGACCGCGGCTGAGATCGGCGCCGGCAAGTTCCATCCGTTTACCGGTCCGGTCAAGGATAACGACGGCCAGGAGCGTCTTGCCGCCGGCAAAGTCATGAGCGACGACGTGCTGTCCAAGATGGATTACTACGTCGAGGGCGTCCAGGGCAAGCTGCCGAAGTAGGAATGCTCCTGTGCATGCGATGCTTTATCGCGTTTAGTGTGCGAACGAATCGCACCCTGCAAATCTGTCGGGACTTAAGGCTCTGACTCATGAACGCCGGCGGGAACGCTGAAGGAAGCGCCACCGAGTCACGTACCGCCGACCTGCGGCAATGGATCGGCAAGACCGAATCGGCGAGCGACGTCATTACCGCGACGCCGTACGCTGCCCTTGCGGCAACGCTTGACCGGCCCGCTGCCCGGCCCGCAACGGGAACTCCCCTGCCCCCGTTGTGGCACTGGCTGTATTTCCTGCCCCTTTATTGCCAGTCGGATGTCGGTCCCGACGGTCACGCGGAACGTGGCGGCTTTCTTCCGCCGGTACCGTTGCCGCGGCGGATGTGGGCCGGCAGCCAGTTCGAGTTCTCGCGGGCGCTCTGTATCGGTGACATCGTCACTCGCCGCTCCACCATCGTCGACGTCACCGAAAAACGGGGCCGCAGCGGTGCGCTGGTATTCGTGAAAGTGCGGCACGAGATTCGACGTGCCGCCGAGCCCGTGCCGGCGCTCATCGAGTTCCACGATCTCGTCTATCGCGATGCGCCGACAGCCGGTGGCTCTGCGCCGCCATCCACGATCGCGTCGACGACCTCATTGTGGGAACGCACGATAAGCCCCGACCCGGTATTGCTCTTCCGATATTCGGCGCTCACCTTCAACGGTCACCGCATTCACTACGATCGCAGCTATGTGACCGAGGTCGAGGGCTATCCCGGCCTCGTGGTCCACGGGCCGCTGATTGCGACACTGCTGCTCGACCTCCTGCGCCGGGAAATGCCGGCGGCCGACGTGACGCGATTCCAGTTCAGGGCCATCCGGCCGCTGTTCGATCTCGATTCCTTTTCGGTGTGCGGGAGCCCAAGCGACGGCAAGACGGTGCAGCTCTGGGCGCGCGATCATGAGGGATGGCTGGCCATGGACGCAACAGCGGTCCTGCGGTGATCGATCGATCATGAGACCTTTGGATGGCGTGACCGTTGTCTCGCTCGAGCACGCCATCGCAGCGCCGTTCGCGACGCGGCAGCTCGCCGATCTTGGCGCGCGCGTCATCAAGATCGAACGTCCAGGCGCGGGAGACTTTGCGCGCGGCTACGACGAGCGCGTGCGCGGGATGGCGTCTCATTTCGTGTGGACCAACCGCTCCAAGGAAAGCCTCACGCTCGACGTCAAGCACCCCGAGGCGCAAGCGATCCTCAAGCGTCTGATCGTCGAGCGGGCGGACGTCGTGGTGCAGAATCTAGCGCCCGGCGCAGCCGCGCGCCTCGGCCTCGCGTACGAGACCTTGGCTGAGACAAAACCTTCCATCATCGTCTGCGACATATCCGGTTACGGCAAGGACGGCCCCTACCGCGACAAGAAAGCATACGACCTGCTGATACAAAGCGAGGCGGGCTTCTTGTCCGTGACCGGCACCGACGCCGACCCGGTGAAAGCAGGATGCTCGATCGCCGACATCGCCGCCGGCAT
>JADGRP010000271.1 GCA_017880805.1 Burkholderiales bacterium | reverse complement strand
TTCTGCTCATCGTCTCTGTCGCGACTCATTTCGTGATGCTTGGCCTGGGCCTGTGGTTCTTTGGCGCCGAAGGCTCGCGCACTCCGCCTTTCACCGACGCTACGTTTCACATTGGCGATGTTACGGTCAGCGGCCAGAGTGTTCTCGTTCTCCTTTCGTCGCTGATACTGATCGGAGCGCTTTATCTTTTCTTCGGGGGAACACTCTACGGTAAAGCCCTGCGCGCTACCGCGCTCAATCGTGTCGGCGCACGACTGGTGGGGATCAGCCCGAGCCTCGCGGGAGGCTTGACCTTCATGCTTGCGGCACTGCTCGGAGCCTTCTCGGGGGTGCTGATCGGACCGATCACGACCATTTACTACGATTCCGGATTTCTCATCAGCCTGAAGGGTTTCGTGGGTGCGATCATCGGCGGCCTGTCGAGCTACCCGCTCGCGGCGGCCGGATCGGTGCTGGTGGGGCTCCTCGAATCGTTTTCCTCGTTCTGGGCCAGCGCGTTCAAGGAAGTGATCGTCTTCACGCTGATTATCCCGGTGCTGCTCTGGCGCTCGTTGACGACACATCATCACGAGGAAGAGGAATGAACCCGCGCGTCGCAGCGTTGCTGGTTTTCGGCGTGGCATTGCTGCTGGCGCCCGTCGTTGCGCCTCCCTTCTGGGTCACGCTGCTCAACTACATCGGTCTCTACAGCATCGTGTCGCTCGGCCTCGTGCTGCTGACCGGCGTCGCCGGCCAGACGTCGTTCGGTCAGGCCGCGTTCGTCGGGCTCGGTGCCTATACGACTGCATATCTCTCGCTCAACTATCCCGCGCTTTCGCCGTGGTTGAACCTGATCATCGGCGTCGCGTTGACGTCGGCGGTCGCGCTCTTTCTCGGGTTCATCACGCTGCGCATGAAAGGACACTACCTGCCGTTGGCGACGATCGCTTGGGGAATCAGTCTCTATTACATCTTCGGCAATCTGGAATTCCTTGGTGGACATACCGGCCTGACGGGCATTCCTGCGCTGTCGTTCTTCGGTATCGAAATGCGCAGCGAGCGCCATTTCTACTATCTGATCTGGGCGATCGCGCTGGCAAGCCTGTGGGCGACGCGCAACCTGCTCGACTCGCGGCCCGGCCGGGCAGTGCGCGCGCTCAAGGGCGGCCTCGAGATGGCCGAAGCTTTCGGCGTCGACGCCGGCAGGCTCAAGATCGTGGTGTTCGTGTATGCAGCGCTGCTGGCGTGCATTTCAGGATGGCTCTACGCGCACCTGCAGCGGTTCGTGAACCCGACGCCGTTCGGCATCAACCAGGGCATCGAGTACCTGTTCATGGCCGTGGTCGGCGGCGCGGGAAGCGTCTGGGGAGCGGTGGTCGGTGCGACGGTGATCACCTTGCTCAAGCAGGTATTGCAGGACTGGCTGCCGCACCTGCTGGGACGCGATGGGAACTTCGAAGTAGTGGTATTCGGAATATTGATGATTCTGCTGCTGCAGCGAACGCGTGACGGCGTGTGGCCGTGGTTCGCGCGCGCGTTCCCGCGACCAAAGCCGTCGCCGGTGCCGAATGTTGAACTTCTTCCAAAACGGCCGCGTGGCAAGGAAGGCCCGTTACTTGTCGTCGAGCGCGCGCGCAAACAGTTCGGCGGCTTGGTCGCGGTCAACGATCTCTCCTTCGAGCTCAACCGCGGTGAGATCCTGGGCCTGATCGGGCCCAACGGCGCGGGCAAAAGCACAATGTTCAATCTCATCAGTGGCGCACTGCCGCTCACCGCCGGAATGATTGCGTTCGAGGGGCAATCGACCGGAGGCCGGCAACCGTTTCAGGTCGCGCGCCTCGGCATCTGCAGGACCTTTCAGCACGTCAAGCTGATCCCGACCATGTCGGTGCTCGACAACGTCGCCCTGGGTGCCTATCTGCGCGGAAGCGCCGGCGTGGCGAGGGCCGCGCTGCGGCTCGATCGCGGAGAGGAAGCGCTGACGCTTGCCGAAGCGGCGGCCCAGGTCGAGCGCGTCGGCTTGCAGGAACATCTGCACGCGGCGGTAGGTTCGCTCGCGCTCGGCAAGCAACGCGTCGTCGAGATTGCGCGCGCGCTCGCCGCCGATCCGTGCCTGCTGCTGCTCGACGAGCCCGCAGCGGGTCTTCGTTATCTCGAAAAACAGGAGCTGGCGGCGCTGCTGCGAAGCTTGCGCAAGGAGGGCATGACGATACTCCTGGTCGAGCACGACATGGATTTCGTCATGGGATTGACCGATCGGCTGGTGGTGATGGATTTCGGCGAAATGCTGGCACAGGGCCTGCCCGGGGAAATCCAGAAGAATCCGGTTGTTCTCGAGGCGTATCTTGGCGGCGTCTGACCGCTAATGAGGTAATTTTTCATGTCGGCGCTCCTCGAGATTCGTGATCTGCATGTTGCCTACGGGAAGGTCGAGGCCGTGCACGGCGTGTCGCTCTCCGTCGACGCGGCGCGCATCGTTACCGTCATTGGGCCCAATGGTGCCGGCAAGACGACACTCCTGGCTGCGATCATGGGCCTGTTGCCCTCGCAGGGAGCGATCCTCTACGAGGGTACGCCGCTCGGGGCCGGCGATGTCGAGCAACGTGTCGCCCGCGGTGTGGCGCTCGTCCCCGAGAAGCGCGAACTGTTTGCATCCATGAGCGTGGCCGACAATCTCGAGCTTGGTGGCTTCCAGCGCTATCGTGCGGGCGACAGAACGCGCGCCCAAACACTTACCGACATTTACGACCGCTTCCCGCGGCTCGCCGAACGTCGGACCCAACTCGCCGGCACCCTATCCGGTGGAGAGCGGCAAATGCTTGCGCTCGGCCGTGCGCTGATGGCCAAGCCGAAATTGCTGATGCTCGATGAGCCGAGCCTGGGTCTCGCGCCACTGATCGTCAGGGAAATATTGAATATCGTTGCCGCGCTCAAGGCCACCGGCGTGTCAATCCTGCTGGTCGAGCAGAACGCGCGGGCGGCACTGCAGGTCTCCGACTACGGCTACGTGCTCGAAACCGGCGAACTCGCGATCGAGGGGCCAAGTGCGTCGCTCGCGGTCGACGCACGCGTGGCCGCGACCTATCTTGGCCAAGCGGCGACCTGAAACGGCTCACGACCGACGCATTCGCGTTTGCGCTCGGGCTTTGAGTCCGGGCTTGTGTCGGGGCGCGCCTGGACCGACAATACGGCACGCTTTCGCATCCGCAGTGGCCAAGGACTCAAGTGACCCTTCTTTCAATTCCTACCGTAGATTCCAAACTGCTCGCTCAGGCGACCGAGCTGCTGCTCGCGCCCGCAGCGCTCGAGTTTCGCCAGCTCTCCGATGTCCTTGCCGGTATCCATGTTCACCATGTGGACTATGCCGACCTCTATTTCCAATATTCGCGCGTGGAGAGTTGGAGCCTGGAAGAGGGCATCGTCAAGTCGGGGTCGTTCTCGATCGACCGCGGCGTGGGCGTGCGCGCGGTCTCGGGCGAGAAGACGGCGTTCGCGTACTCCGACGACATCAGTCTCGACGCGCTGACCAAGGCCGCGACCGCGACCCGTGCCATCGGGCGGCAAGGCCAATCCGCGGTGACCGCGCTGGACAAGCTCGGCGGCGCGCGCGCGCTGTATTCGCCCACCGACCCGGTCGCCGCGCTGAGCGACGCCGAAAAGGTCGCGTTGCTCGAGCGGCTGGAGCGGATCGCGCGCGCGCGCGACCCTCGCATCACGCAGGTGATGGCGTCACTCGCAGGCGAATACGAAGCGATCCTTGTCGCGCGCAGCGACGGTCTCATCGCGGCCGACGTGCGACCGCTGGTGCGGCTGTCGCTGAATGTCATCGTCGAGGAAGGCGGCAAGCGGGAGCAGGGCATGGGCGGTGGCGGCGGCCGTGTCGACTATCGCTACTTTACCGAATCGATTCTCCACGAGTACGCCGGGCAGGCGGTCGATCAGGCGCTCCTCAACCTCAGAGCGCAGGCCGCACCCGCAGGCACGATGACCGTCGTGCTGGGACCGGGATGGCCCGGCATCCTGCTGCACGAAGCGATCGGTCACGGTCTGGAGGGAGACTTCAACCGCAAGGGGACGTCGGCGTTTTCCGGGCGCGTCGGAGAGCGAGTCGCCGCCAAGGGTGTCACGGTCGTCGATGACGGCACCATCGCCCAGCGTCGAGGCTCGCTCAACATCGATGACGAGGGCAATCCGACGCAACGCACGGTGCTGATCGAAGACGGGATTCTTCAGGGCTACATGCAAGACACCTTGAATGCGCGGCTGATGGGCGTTTCCCCGACGGGAAATGGAAGGCGCGAATCGTTCGCGCACATGCCGATGCCGCGCATGACCAACACCATCATGCAGGCAGGCGATTGCGATCCGGCGGCGATTATCGAATCGGTCGCCGATGGTTTATACGCGGTGAACTTCGGCGGCGGACAAGTCGACATCACCAACGGCAAGTTCGTCTTCTCCGCGGCCGAAGCGTGGAGAATCGAAAACGGTAAGCTCACCTATCCGGTCAAGGGAGCGACGCTCATCGGCAACGGCCCCGACGCGCTGACGCGAGTATCAATGATCGGCAACGACCTGGCGCTCGACTCCGGCGTCGGCACATGCGGCAAGGACGGCCAGAGCGTGCCGGTCGGCGTCGGCCAGCCGACGCTGCGCATTGACGGCCTGACCATAGGCGGCACCGCGTAGGGCCGAACCTATTCTCGCGTGGCGCGGGCCGAAAGCGCTCGGCGCCGGCTAGTGCAATGGACCTGCCGGAGTAGCGACCGTCATCGTCGGCGCAGGCGACGCGTGGTGCGACAGCATGCGCCAACCGGACGGGGTGCGCAGAAAGACATTGCTTGCGATGGCGGTGCCGCGCGGCGCGGGGTCATCGCCGACGGTGACCTGCTCGATAGCGCTCTGCAGCGCCATGCCCACCGTTTCGAGCACCACGATTTCGTCCAAGCGGAACAATAGTTTCGTTTCGCCGGCGAATATCTGCTCCCAGCCCAGTCGAACCGCGTCGAATCCCACCAGGCGCGGACCGCCAGGATGAACGCAGACGATCTCTTCGTCCTCGGCCCAGGCAGCCATCATCGCATCGACGTCCTTGGTTTCGAAGGCGCGATAAAACGCGACCGCCGCATCCTGAGGCGTTGTAAAAATGGTCGGTGTGCGAACCTTGGCCATCAGTTCATTCGGTCAAATCGAGCAGCGATCATGGAAGGTCTTTGCTTACCCCAAAGGCGCGCCAGATCATAGACAACATTGGGCGACAGTTCGCGCATGCACTTGAAGTGTCCCAAGGGGCACACGCGCTGAAAACATGGGCTGCAAACGATATCGATGCGGGCGACACGGGCGAGCGGCGATAGAGGTGGAGTGTATTCCGGGCTCGACGAGCCGAACAGCGCAACCAACGGAACACCTACCGCTGCGGCCGCGTGCATCAGACCGGAGTCGTTGCTGACCACGACGCTGGCGGTAGCGAGAAGGTCGATCGCGGTCCCGAGATCGGTACGCCCGCAGGCGTTGCGTATTTCCGGCACCAGCGCGGCCAGCGGATCGGCGGCCGGCTGATCGTTGGGTGAGCCGATTACCCACACCGCGTAACCGGAGTCGATCAGACGCCGCGCCAGGGTCGCGAAATGCTCCGTCGGCCAGCGCTTGGCTGGGCCGTACTCCGCGCCCGGGCAGAAGATCGCCACCGGCCGGTGTGTCGCCAGTCCCAGCGCGCGGATCGCGTCGGCGGCGTTGACGGCATTAGGCACCAGCACCGGCGAGGAGGCTGTCGGCAACAATTCACCCGGATTCGCTGCCAGGGCAACGAAACGATCGACCAGGCGGGGATACGCCTTGCGATCGAGCCTGCGAACGTCGTTCAGCAACATTCCGCGCGCTTCGCCCACATAGCCGATGCGTCGCGGAATGCGGGCGAGCCACGGAATCAGCGCCGACTTGAATGAATTGGGCAGGATGAACGCGCGGGTATAGGCATGCTGTCGCAGGGACACCGCCAGCGTCCGGCGCTTTCGCAGGCCGAGTTCCCGATGCGCAAGTGGATTTTCGATGACGTTGCGAATCCCGCGTATGCGCTGGTAGATCGGCGCACACCACGGCGGAGCGAGAACGTCGACGATCGGCTCCTCGAACGGCTCGCGCAGCACCGCGACCAAGGGTTCGGACAGGATTGCGTCGCCGACCCACGATGGCGCGACGATCAG
Source organism: Burkholderiales bacterium (assembly GCA_017880805.1). Taxonomy (GTDB): domain Bacteria; phylum Pseudomonadota; class Gammaproteobacteria; order Burkholderiales; family Casimicrobiaceae; genus PALSA-1003. The sequence continues at coordinate 11,076 of JADGRP010000271.1, read as the reverse complement.
AATGCGTTCAGACATCGAGCTGGCCGCCGTTCAATGCGCATGCCGAAGCACGCTCGGGGGAAACGCGCGTTTTCAGTGGCCTTGGTGCGTCGGGCCGCCGCGCAGCCGGTAGCGCGTACCGCAATACGGGCACATCGCTTCGCCCGTCACACCGACATCGAGAAACACTCGCGGATGACTCGACCACAGCGGCATTGCCGGATTCGGGCAATAGAGAGGCATGTCGGCCGGCGTCACGTCGACGACTGTGGGCGCGGTGCCGGTAGTATCGGCCATGACTTGTCGGGTAATCGCCTAGACCGGCGTGAGCCAGGATTTGTATTTCGGATTCCTGCCGTTGACGGCATCGAAGAAAAGCGACTGCAGCTTCTTGGTGATCGGACCGCATAGTCCGTTGCCGATCGGCCGGTTGTCGAGCTCGCGAATCGGCGTCACCTCGGCCGCGGTGCCGGTAAAGAATGCCTCGTCGGCGATGTACACGTCATCGCGCGTCAGCCGCTTCGCCTGCACTTCGATGCCGAGGTCGTTGGCAAGCGTGATCACCGAATCGCGGGTGATGCCAACCAGCGCCGAGGTGAGCTCCGGTTCGTAGAGCTTGCCGTTCTTGACTATGAAAATATTCTCGCCGGAGCCTTCGGCAACGAAACCGTCCACATCCAGCAGCAAGGCTTCGTCGTAGCCGTCCATGGTCGCCTCCTGGTTGGCGAGGATGGAATTGGCATACGTCCCGGCAAATTTTGCCCGCGCCATGGTCACGTTGATATGATGCCTGGCGAACGACGAGGTCTTGACCCTAATGCCTTTTTCCAGCGCCTCCGCGCCGAGATACGCGCCCCACGGCCAAGCCGCGATCGCCACGTGTACCTTGGCTCCCTTCGGCGAGACGCCCATCTTCTCCGACCCGTAGAAAGCGATCGGTCGCAGATAGCACGACTCGAGCTTGTTGGCGCGCACGACTTCGCGCTGCGCCGCCATCAATTGTTCCTTTTCGTACGGAATCTGCATCAGGTAGATGCGGCTCGAATTGAACAGCCGCTGGGTATGTTCCGCGAGGCGGAAAATAGCCGTTCCTCCGGCAGTCTTGTACGCGCGGACGCCCTCGAATACCGCGAGCCCGTAGTGCAGCGAATGCGTGAGCACGTGCGTCGTCGCATCGCGCCAGGGCACCAGCTTGCCGTCGTACCAGATAAAACCGTCGCGGTCGGACATCGACATCGCAAGACCTCATGCATCCGCAGAAACGTGCATTTTATCCGATTTCCGCCGGCCCTTCGGCCCACGCATTGCCGAAGATCTCAGCCCACAGCGCGGAAACCGCTTCACGACGCGCCGTTTGCGGCTCCGCCTCGACGCGGGCTTCGCGAGCGCCCTGAAGGCGGACCTGGTGCTGCAGCCGGCGATATTCGCGATAGGCCTCAGCCGTCGCCAGCGCGACCGCCGAGGGAACCAGGCCGAGTTGCGCGCACATGCCGAGCAGGGCGATGTTGCCCACATTCCTGGTTAGTTCGCGCTCGGCATGCGCGTGCGCGAGGACCAGAAACTGCACTGCGAATTCGATATCCACCATGCCGCCTCGGTCGTGCTTGAGATCGAAAAGCGCGCTGCGATTCGGATGCGCAGCGTACATCTTCTGCCGCATCGTCAGGACGTCGGTTCGCAGCTTGGTCAAGTCGCGCGGCAGGCGAAGAATCGTTTCCCGCTCGACCTCGAAGGCGGCGCCGATGGCCGGGTCGCCGGCGATGAAGCGCGCGCGGGTCAGCGCCTGGTGCTCCCAGGTCCATGCATGCCCGCGCTGGTAGCTGCGAAAAGCCGTCACACTGGAAACCAGCAGGCCGCTTGCTCCGTCGGGACGCAAACGAAGATCCGTGTCGTACAGCCGCCCGGCCCCGGTCATGCTTGTCACCGCGGTGTTCAGCCGCTGCGCAAGCCGCGCATAGCGCTGTGGCGCGGCTTCATCAATGTCGTCGTACAAGAACACGAGATCGAGATCGGAGGCGTACCCGAGCTCTTTGCCGCCGAGCTTACCGTAACCGATGATGGCAAACTGCGGCGGCCGCGCATCTCTACCTTGCAGCTGCGCCCAACATTGCTTTAGCGTGGCCTCGAGCACGATGTCGGCCAGCGCGGAGAGGTGGTCGGCCAGCCGCTCGATCGATAGCCTGCTGTCCAGGTCTTGGGCCAGCAAGCGAAACGTCTGCGCCTGCTGAAAGTGCCGCAGCGCGTCGATCTGGCGTTCCGGATCGTCGCCGTGGGCCGCGAGCTGAATCGCTAGCTCGGCACGCCAATCTTGCCAATCGGGCTCAGTGAGCAGCGCGCCGCTGTCCAGAAGCTCGTCGAGCAAAATCGGATGCCGCGTCAGGTATTCCGCGGCCCACGCGCTGGCACTGAGCAGGTGGGCGAGGCGCGGAAGCACCGGCGGGTGCTCGACCAGAAGCGCGAGATAGGCGCTGCGGCCGCTGATCGTCTCGAGTAGCGCGAGCAGTCGGAGGAACACTTGCTGCGGTTGCCCGGTCTTCGCCGCCACGCGTAAGAGCTGCGGCAGAAGCGCGTCGAAACGCTGCCGCGAGACGGAAGGCAGCTGCAGATAGCGCGTGCTGTTGCGGACTCGAGTGAGCTGAGCGAGTAGCGCGGTTGGGTCCGCGAAGCCTGCGTCCTCGAGCAACGCGCCATGCGATACGCCATCGACCGGATCCCTGCACAAAGCCGCGAACGCATCCTCGTCCTTATCGTCGGCATCGCCGAAAAGAGCGTCGAAATGACGGTCGACCGCCTCACGATGCCGGCCGAGCGCGGTGGCAAAGGTCTTTGCGTCGGCGAAGCCGCACGCCCGAGCCAGCGCAGATCTCGGTTCGGCATCCGCTGGCAATTCGTGCGTTTGGGCATCGTCGCGATATTGCAGGCGGTGCTCGACGTCTCGGAGGAAGACGTAGGCATGGCCCAGCTCGGCGACCGCAGCCGACGGCAGCAGTCCGCGCGCCGCCAGCGCCGCCAGCGCCGGTAACGTGCCCCGTGGGCGCAGTGCGGGTTCGCGCCCGCCGCGTACCAGTTGCAAGGCCTGGACGATGAATTCGATCTCGCGAATGCCGCCGGGACCGAGCTTGATGTTGGACGCGTAATCCTTGCGCCGGCCCTGGCCGCGGATCTGGCGGTGGACTTCGCGTAAGCCGCCGTAAGCGTCGTAATCGAGATACTTGCGGAACACGAACGGTGCAATCAGCCGCTCGAGCGCGCCGTCTTGCTCCCCGGTCAGTGCTCGCGCCTTCAGCCAGGCGTAGCGCTCCCAAGTCCGCCCCTGTGCGATCAGATAGCTTTCCAGCGCCACGAACGACGAGCAAAGCGGGCCGCCGTCGCCGTAAGGCCGCAGGCGCATGTCGACCCTGAATACGAATCCCTCCGCCGTCGCTTCGTCGAGCGTGGCGATGACTTTGCGGCCGAGGCGTTCGAAGAATTCCTGATTGGCGATCGGTTTGGCGCCGTCGGTCGTTCCCGCCTCGGGATAGACGAACACAAGATCGATGTCCGATGACGCGTTGAGCTCGCCGCCCCCCAGCTTGCCCATGCCTACGACAATGAGCTTCTGCGCGGCGCCGCTCTCGGCGCCGATCGGATTGCCGTGCGCTTCCGCGAGCCACCGGTGATGGGCCGCGACCGCCACCGAAATCGCGATATCGGCCAATCGGGTCATCGTGGCGCAGACTTCGAGCAGGTCGGCGCGTCCGGTCAGGTCGCGCAACAGCGTGCCGAGGAAGACCCGCTGCCGCAGCTTGCGCAGCGAAAGGCCTAACACGGCCGGATCGGCTGCTCGTTGCAGCGTCGCAGCATCGTCCTTGGTGACGACGAAGGGCGCGCCCAAGGCTGCCGTGACGGCGGCGAAAAGCTCGGGCTGGGCGGCGCGAAGGCGACTCGCGTATTGGCTGAACTCGAGCGCCTCGGCGAGGTCCATCGAAGATCCCAATGCGGCGACCGTCCCTTTCCGTATGGGGTATAGCCGGTTATTATGCCCTCCGTGCGCGCACCGCCGAAATTCCCCGCCGCATATCCCTCCTGGCTGCAAACGACAGCACGCGCGATCCGCGTGGTGCTGCTCGCTGCTATCGTCCTCTTTTGTCTGCTGCTGCTCGCGGTTCGGTTGGTGATCTTTCCGAAGCTCGAGAACAATCGCGACGGCCTGACCCAGTTGCTGGAGCGCCAGATCGGCCAGCCGGTGGAGATCGACGCCCTCGCGACTGGCTGGGACGGCTGGAACCCTCGTGTCGAGCTCAAAGGCGTTCGCATTCTCGAGCGCGGCGCCGTTGCACCGGCAATGGTCCTGCCCGCGATGCGCCTTACCGTTGCCTGGACGTCGATCTTCTTTTTCGACCTGCGGTTCAAGGAACTGAGCATCGATCAGCCGCAATTGTCGGTTCGCCGCGATGTGGCGGGTAAATTGCACGTCGCCGGCCTGACCGTCGATCCGGCCGAGCACAACGATGACCAGCGCCTTGCCGACTGGCTTTTGCGGCAGAGTCGCATCGTGGTGCACGACGCGGCGATTGTTTGGCATGACGAGCTTCGCGGCGTCGCACCGCTGTCACTCGATCACGTCGAATTTCGTCTGGAAAACGGCTTCGGGCATCACCGTTTTGGCCTGACCGGCGTTCCGCCCGCGGCGCTTGCGTCGCCGCTCGATCTGCGCGGAGACGTCACCGACGTGTCACTCGCGGACTGGAGCGGAGCCAGCGGGCGTTTCTATATACGCCTTGACTACGCCGATGTGGCCGCTTGGCGATCGTGGCTGCCGCTGCCCGTCCCTATCAAGAGCGGCACGGGCGCCGTGCGACTCTGGCTTGAGTTCGGGCACGGGCAGGAGCGCGAGCTGGTGGCCGATCTCGTCCTGGCCGATGTCCAGGCGCGACTAGGCGACGGATTGCCGGAGCTTGCGCTTGACCGCCTTGAGGGACGCGTGGGTTGGCGCGTCGACGGCAAACAACGCGAATTCTTCACCCGGCAGCTTGCGTTTGCTGGCCGCGATGGCCTTCGCCTGGAGCCGACCGATCTCAAGCTAACGTTGCGCGGCGCGGCCGAGACGACGAACGACGGGCGCCTCGAATTCGATCATCTGGAACTCACACCTTTGCGACACGTCGCCGCGGCGCTGCCATTGCCCGAACACATGCGCGATGAGCTTGCGCGCCTGGTGCCACGCGGCACCGTGGAGCAAGGCACGCTGGAGTGGAGCGGCGAGGCCGCCGCGCCGCAATCGTTCAACTTGGCCGGACGGCTCATCGACGTGGGCTTTGCGGCGCAGGATTGGCATCCGGGAGTCAGCGGCCTCTCCGGAAGCGTCGAAGGGACCCATCTCGGCGGCACGCTCAAACTGCAGAGTCACGCAGTGACATTGGTGCTGCCGCACGTTTTTTCGGAACCGCTCGCTTTCGATCACGTACAGGGGCAGCTTCATTGGCGGCGGCAGCATGAGGGCACGACGGTCGGCGTCGACAAGCTCACGTTCGACAACGCCGACGTATCGGGTAGCGCCAGCGGCGAATATGGCACCTCGGCCGAAGGGCCCGGCACGATCAACGGCACCGCCACGCTCGCCCGCCTCGACGCCAGGCAAGCGTATCGCTACGTTCCGCTCGCAAGCGCCCCGGCGATTCGCGATCGGCTGCGTATGCTGCTGGCTGCCGGCAACGCTTCCGACGTGCGAGTCAAGCTGGTTGGCAACCTCGCGGATTTTCCATTCGCCGATGGCAAGGCCGGGCAATTTCAAGCGTCGGTCAAAGGTTACGGCGTCACCCTTAATTATGCCGATGGTTGGCCGTTCATAAGCGGCGTCGACGGCGAGCTTCGATTTGACGGCGCGCGCATGACCGTCGACGCACATCATGCCCGCGTGTTCAGCACCGAGCTCAGCCGCCTCAAAGCGGATATCGCCGATTTGCGCCTCGCCCATCCGGTGCTTCGCGTCGACGGGGAGGCGCCGGGTCCGATCGCGGATGCGCTGCGCTTCGTTGCCGAAAGCCCGGTCGCGGGCTGGATCGATCATTTTACCGATCGCGCCGAGTCGGCCGGCTCCGGCACTTTGTCGTTCCGGCTGGAGCTGCCGCTGGGAAGACCGGAAGGCAACCAGGTCGTCGGCGAATACGTTTTTGCAAACGACCGCATCAAGCTTGCCGGCGACGTGCCCGCGCTGACGCAGCTCAACGGCAAGCTCATGTTCTCCAACCACGACGTGCACGCGTCGGCGTTGGCGGCCGAGATCGTTGGCGGCCCGGCACGATTGAATATCGCAAGTGCCGACGGACGCGTGCGTGTGGAGGCGCAGGGAACCGCTAATCTAAGCATGCTCCGCTCCGAATATGCTTCGCAACCGCTGCTGAGCCGGGTGTCGGGGACGACCGAATGGCAGCTCGCGATGCAGGTCGCCAATGATGCGTCGACGTGGACGCTCGATTCCACGCTTCGTGGCGCCGCGATCGATTTGCCGCTGCCGATCGCCAAGGCTGCCGCCGACGCCGTGCCGCTCAAGATACAGCGTCAGGCCACCGATCCGGGTCACGACGCGCTAGCGATTCGTTATGGCACGCTCGGGCGCTTGAGCCTGCAGCGCCGGCTGACACCGGCCGGAGCGGTCACCGAGCGCGCGCTCCTGGCGCTGGGCACGACCGACGGCAACGCCGATCGTCCCGGCCTGTGGGTGCGCGGCGAGCTTTCCACACTGGATCTAGACGGCTGGCTCGGCGTCAAACGTCAGCTCGACTCGGGCCCGGAGGCATTGCCCTTGACTGGTGTGGACCTCACCGTCGGCGCGATGGAGGTCTTCGGCCGGCAGTTGAACGACCTTCGTATCGGTGCCAGTCGCGGCGGAGACGATTGGCAAATAGACTTGCGCGGCCGAGAACTGGTCGGCACTGCACGTTGGCAAGCGGCCGCGCCGGGCCGGTCGAACGGACGCATCGTTGCGCGCCTGGAGCGTTTCACGGCGCCGCCATCCGCGCCGGCCTCGATGATCGCGACTCCGGTGGCGCCTGGCGCTCCGCCGGCGGCCAATCCCTGGCCTTCGGTGGACATCGTTGCAGAAAGTTTTCGCCTCAAGGAGCGTGATCTCGGCAAGTTGGAGCTCGTCGCGCAGCCAAGCGAAAGCGACTGGCGTATCGAGAGCCTCAAGCTCAGCAGCGACGATGGCAGTCTGGTTGCATCAGGGTGGTGGCGGGGTTCGGGTCGTGCGCCGAGAACGCAACTCGATACCGACCTCGAAGTGCGCGACGCCGGAAGATATCTCGCCCGCTTCGGCATGCCCGACGCGGTCCGCGGCGGACGGACACACATTCAAGGACAGCTCGAATGGTCGGGCAGTCCGCAGGAATTCGACTACCCGACGCTCAATGGCACCTTGAGGGTCGAAACCGGCAGCGGCCAGTTCGTCAAGCTCGACCCCGGCCTGGGAAAATTGCTCGGTGTGCTTTCGCTGCAGGCGCTCAAGCGCCGTCTGACCTTTGACTTTCAGGACCTCTTCGGCGAGGGTTTCGCCTTCGACGAGATCACCGGCGACGTGCGTATTCAGGATGGAGTGATGAAGAGCGATAACCTGAAAATCGTCGGCCCCTCGGCACGCGTCACCATCGCCGGCGAAACCAATATCGCCAGCGAAACGCAAAAACTGCGGGTGCGGGTGCAACCGACGCTTTCAGGCACGATCTCGGTCGGCGCAGCGGCGTTCCTGCTTGCCAATCCGATTCTGGGCGCGGCGGTGGGCGCCGGAACGCTGCTTGCTCAAACGGCAATGAAGGACCCGATCGAGCAGATGTTCGCCAACGAGTATGTCGTGACCGGCAACTGGTCCGATCCGATCGTGGAGCGGGTCGGCCGAAGCCCGGCGACCGCAGCGGCCCCTGCGGAGACGATCAAGCAATGAGCGTGGAGCGCTTTCGAGTCGCCGCGGTGCAGACCGTTTCCGGCGGCGACGTCGCGGAAAATCTTGCCGCGATCGCGCCGCAGGTCGCCGAAGCCGCGGGTCGCGGCGCAAAGCTTGTGCTGCTGCCGGAATATTTCGGAATATTCGGCGCGCGTGCCATCGACAAGGTCCTCGCACGGGAACCGGATGGCGCCGGGCCACAGCAGGATTTTCTGGCACGCGTCGCGCTTGAGCACGGCGTTTGGGTCGTCGGCGGCGCGTCGCCGATTGCCATCGCTGATCCGGCGCGCGTTCGCAGCGCGTCGCTGGTGTTCGATCCGAGCGGCCGTCGCGTCGCGCGCTACGACAAGATGCACCTGTTCACTTTCAATCAGGGTGACGAGCGATACGACGAGGGAAAAACCATCGAGCCCGGCGAGGGACCGGTGTCGTTCGCGGCGCCGTGTGGCCGCGTGGCGCTTTCGATATGCTACGACATGCGATTTCCCGAGTTGTATCGTCAATTCACCGATTTGTCGCTGATCCTTGTGCCCTCGGCATTCACCGCGATCACCGGCGCGGCGCATTGGCACGTGCTGCTTCGCGCGCGTGCGATCGAGAACCAATGTTACGTGCTTGCCGCGGCGCAGGGTGGGGAGCATCCGAGCGGGCGCCGGACCTTCGGCCACAGCCTTTTCATCGACCCTTGGGGCGTGATTGTCGCCGAATTGGAGACCGGGCCCGGGGTCATTATCGGCGACGTTGATGCCTCGCGTCTGGCGCAGGTGCGGCGCGACCTGCCCGCGTTTTCGCATCGGCGCTCTTGGCCATGAACGCCTCGACGTCATTGCGGATTATCGACTTCAGGCGCATTACACGGTCGACGCCATCAGCAGAACCAGTACGGCTCCGCTTCCTCCGCCGTGTCGAGGTGCCTCGCAATAGGCCAGCACCTCATTGCGGTGCGTCAGCCAGCGCCTGACCCTCCCCTTCAGCACCGGCTCGCGATTGGGCGACGAAAGGCCCTTGCCGTGGATGACGCGGACGCAGCGCCGACCGCGTGATCGCGCCTCGGCAAGAAACAGCACCAGCGCATCATGCGCCTCATCGCTCGTGTGCCCATGCAGGTCGAGTTCCGCTTGCACCGCCCAATGACCCCGCCGAAGTTTCGAGACGACATCGGCACCGAGCCCGGCCCGGCGAAAGGTCTGCTCCGCTTCGATCTCCAGACCGACATCCCACGCTCCCGGCGCGGCGTCGAGTCCATGCCTGCTTGCGGCGAGCGCGTCGGCTTCATCGGCGAGCCGCTTCGCCGGCGATGCGGACGCCGGTGCTTTGGCGACTCGCGCGCGATTGCCCAAAGCCAGTGGTGCGACGTCGGCGAACGCGTGCGCCAGATCGAGGTCCGCCTCGGCGTTCTTTGCGGATTGTGCGGCTCGCTTGGTGGATATGCCCGTCGGGGCCGCGTTGCCGCGGTCGGTGTCACGCTTCGCGCGCGGCGCGCCGGCCAGAAGGGTCTTGAGATCGGATAGCTTGGCCATCGTATCCTCCGCGACGCGCAACATTGGAGCTCCGTTCCTGCGCATCACATCGCCCGCGAATTGCCGGGCGCGATCGCGGGCAAAGGAGTCGCAGCTCTAGCTCAGGGTTTCCAGATACGCCTCGGCGTCCAACGCGGCCATGCACCCGGTGCCGGCGCTGGTGACTGCCTGGCGGTAAACGTGATCGGCAACATCTCCGGCGGCGAACACTCCGGGAATGCTCGTTGCCGTCGCGTTGCCCTCACTGCCGCTTTTGACGCGAATGTAGCCGCCGGCCATGACCAGCTGGCCTTCGAACAGCTGCGTGTTCGGCGTGTGGCCGATGGCGACAAACACGCCCTGGACGTCGAGATGTTGCGCCACGCCGCTGCCGACGTGCTTGATCCGCACACCGGTGACGCCGGAATGATCGCCGGTCACTTCGTCGAGCGTGTGATCCCATAGCACACGCACGTTGCCGTCGTGCTTTGTCTTCGCCATCAGCTTGTCGATGAGAATCGCTTCGGCCCGGAATTTGTCCCTGCGGTGAACGACAGCGACATGTTTCGCGATGTTCGACAGGTAAAGCGCCTCCTCGACCGCGGTATTCCCACCGCCGATCACGACCACTTCCTGGCCCTTGTAGAAAAATCCGTCACACGTCGCGCAAGCGGACACGCCTTTGCCCATGAACGCCTGCTCGGAAGCGATGCCGAGATATTTCGCCGACGCGCCGGTGGCGATGATCAGCGCGTCGCAGGTGTATGCGCCGGTGTCGCCCACCAGCCGAAACGGCCGCTGGCCGAGCTCCGCGGTGTGGATGTGGTCGAAAATGATTTCGGTCTCGAAGCGCTCGGCGTGCTTCTGGAATCGCGTCATCAGATCCGGGCCTTGCACACCGTCCGCGTCCGCGGGCCAGTTGTCGACGTCGGTGGTCGTCATCAGTTGGCCGCCTTGCGCCAGCCCCGTGATCAGCACCGGCTTCAGGTTCGCTCTCGCGGCGTATACTGCGGCCGAGAATCCGGCCGGCCCGGAGCCGAGTATCAACAGCCGGTGATGCTTCGTGCTCATTTTGTCGCGTTCCTCGAAGGATGCTCGGGATTCTAATGGAAACGCAGAGCGCCTCGTTTCAATACTCGGCGACCGGCATCATTGGTCATATGCGATCGACGCGGCATTTTCGCAACCTGCGCGAATCGGACGGCCCATGGCCGGCTTGTGAGCGCACGACTCGCGCCCGGCGCGGAACGCGCCGCCCCGGAGCACCGCAAAGGTTGGCGTCATCGCCCGAACTTTTTTTGCCCTTTGCGTCGATCCGGGCAGGGGCGTATCATAGTTCGGAACCAGTTTAAAGTTGCCTGCCAAGTTAATGATTTTTAATAGAAAAAAACAAACTGGTTTCAGCCGCCGGCAATCCACGGCACCCACTCGAGTGCGACCGCTAGAGTCCACCCTTTCGCCGCGACTCGTGCGGCTGTTGCACGAATCCTGGTGGTTCTTGATCGTCGTCGCCTTTATCTACCTCGCGCTGGTCCTGGCTACCTACAGCAAGCTCGACGCCGGCTGGTCGTTTTCGGGCTCCGGCGCGCCGCTTCAGAACAAGGGCGGAGTGGTTGGCGCTTGGGTTGCCGATCTGTTGCTCTACCTGTTCGGGCTGTCGGCGTGGTGGTGGGTCGTCGC
>JADGRP010000270.1 GCA_017880805.1 Burkholderiales bacterium | reverse complement strand
AGCGCCATCGGTCGGCGACGAGACGCCGCCGCGCGCTGGTCCGCGTTCCCGCGACGAGAGCGTCGACGCGCGATCGCAGCGAGGGCGGCGCGGCGAAATACGGCACGTCGCGCTTGATGCGCGCGCCAAGCGCGACGTGCTCGTCGCGGCGCGCAGCGCATTCGACGCAAGCGAGCAGGTGCTTTTCGACCGCGGCGCTTTGCATCGGGTCGAGCTCTCCGTCGCTGTACGTCGGCAGCAGCGGCGCAGCCTCATTGCAGTTCATCGGCGACCTCGCGCTTCATCGTTCATTTCCCAACCGTCCGCATCGATTGTGGAAGCACGGCGTGCAACAGCGGCGATCGCCGCAACAAGCCGCGGGCCCGCGCCAGCCGCGACATCACCGTGCCAATGGGAATGTCGACGACGCGCGCAATGTCGCGATAGGACATGTCTTCCTGTTCGCGCAGCAACAACACCTCGCGAAACCCGACCGGCAGCGCCGCGATCGCTCGCACCAGCGCTTGCGCGTCGGCTTCGGCCATCGCGAATTCCTCCGGCGTTGGCCGCGGGTCGGCGGCGGCGTCGATGGCGTCGGAGCCGTCACCGCGCATGAGCTCGGCTGGCCGGTTACGGCCGATCCAGTCGTAGCAGGCGTGCCGCACGATGGTTAGAAACCAGGCCTTGGCGTTCGTGCCCTGCAAGCCGGAAGCATATTTCAACGCCCGCTCGAGCGCGTCCTGCACGATGTCCTCGGCGTCGGCATCGTTACGCGACAGCCAGCGCGCAAGGTTGTACGCCGAGTTCAAGTGCGGCAGCACGAGCTCGGCGCAACGCGAGCGGGCAGGGCCATCAGGCAATCGAACCTCCATCCTCAACTATTGGGACATTGCCGGTCATACTGGCTTCCGCGGTCAATTATTCCCGCGATCAAGCCTAAAGGCGCCGTCGACTACAGCAGCGGGCTCAACAGCCGCGCCAGATTCTCGATTACCTTGACCACTGGCGCGCGTTGTCGCCAGCTCGCCAGCGTCAGCATCTCTCCCTCGCGCAGGTAACGCGCCTGTTCCTTGCCCAGCCGCTTGCATGCACTTTCGTCGTAGAGCAGAACGACGATTTCGGCGTTGAGCGAAAAGGAGCGAATGTCGAGGTTCGAGGATCCGATCCACGCGATCTGATCATCGACGGTGATGTGTTTCGCGTGCAGGAAACGCTTGCCGTAACGGCAGATGCGTACGCCCGAGCTCAGAAGCTCATCGTAATAGGATCGCTGGCCCAGACAGACCAGAATCTGGTCCATCTGAAGCGGCACCACCAGCGTCACCTCGACCCCGCGCAGCACCGACGTTTGCAGCGCCTGCAGCAGGGCGCCATCCGGGATCAGATAGGGCATGGTGATCACGAGCCGCTGCGTAGCCGCGTGAATCAGCGACACCACCAGCCGTTGATTATTCTCGCGTGGATAGCCGGGCCCACTCGGCAGAGCCTGCGCCGGAACGTCGCCGGCGATCCGAGCCTCGGGAAAGTAGCGCGCCTCGCCAAGAAATTCGTCGACCTCGACGTACCAGTCATCGGCGAAAACCGCCTGGAGCTCGAGGACGATCGGACCGCAAAGACGGACATTGAGCTCTTCGTAGGTGAGCCCGCGCTTGAATGTCGAATCGATCAGGTTCTGCGATCCGATGTAGCCGATGTCGCCGTCGATGACCGCGATCTTGCGATGGTTGCGCAAGTCGATGCGGCCGGTGTGTCTCCGAAAAAATCCCACCCGCATGGTCTCCTCGGCCAGGATTCCGGCACTCAGGAGTCGCGGCAGCATGCGCTGGAATTCCGGCCGCGACCCGAGAGAATCGGCGAGCACGCGGCATGCAACGCCTCGCTCGACCGCGCGCTCCAGCGCGGCGATCACGCGCCCGGCGGTGGCGTCGTCGGCGATAATGTAGAAGAGCAGGTGAACGTGGTCGCGCGCCATGTCGATGTCGGCGACCAGGTGGTCGATGGTGCCTTGGTAGTCGGCGAGCACTTCAGCGGAATTACCGCCGAGAATCGGAAAATCGCCGAGGTTTTCAGCGAGCGTGACCGCGTGCTGCAGTTCCGGATTGAGCTCCGGATGAAAAATATTCGCGTCCTGCGCCAGGCGATCGTAGGTGGGCTTGGACAGGGATTCGAACTCGGCATGCCGGACCACGCGCCAGACCGGCAGGCTCGGACGTCCGATCAGCAAGTACAGAATCAAGCCGGCGACGGGCTCGAAAAATATCAGCAGTAGCCATCCCTTCGCCGCGTCGGGTGAGCGGCGCAAGGGCACGATGACGATCATCGCTAGCCGCAACGCCCATTCCGCGGCGAAGAAGGCGTTCAACCAGAATTTCTGATCGTAGAGGATCTCGGTCACGTGAGCTTCGCGTGTGGTTCTTGGACCGTGCGTGAAGAAAAAACGCCGTTGCGCGGGCCTTCGTGGAAGGCCGCGCTTCGGCGGCCATTCTAACCGGTGTAGCGGCGTCGACTCGCGGCCCGAATCGGGCACATCGCGACGATGTTATGATCCACGGCGGGCCGTCCGAGCAGAGCACGGTGACGAAAGTGGAGCAGAGGCGGGTGGCAGCGCGAAGCAGGACCAGCACTCCACACCGACCCGTAAACGCCGGACACGATCATGCCGTTCCGGTGCTTCAGGGCGGCGGCGCGCTGGGCTCGTATCAGGCAGGCGTCTACGACGTCCTGGCCGAAGCCCGCGTCGATCCTGGCTGGGTTACCGGAGTCTCGATCGCCTCCGCCAATTTCTGGGATCGCGTTTCGTCCGCCGCACCCTTGATTCCGCCGTCGGCATTCGATCCCATGCGGCCGGCATTCAACCGGCTGAGCGCCGCCGGCGCGGCGACGTTCGGCGTGCCCGGATTCTTCTCCCCACGCCTGCCGCCCCCTTTTCTGGCATGGGATCCAAGTGGTGGATCCGACCCAATGAAATATGTTTTCAACCCCGGCGTCGACGATCGCGTGGGTGCTGTCACGCTCGCCGCCCTATCTGGAGAACTCCAATGAGGCTCAAGGACAAGACAGCGATCGTGACCGGCGCGGCAAGCGGCATCGGCAAGGAGATCGCTCTGACGTACGCACGCGAAGGGGCCAAGGTCGCGATCGCCGATCTCGACAAGGGCGCCGCAGATGCGGCGGCGGGCGAGATCCGGGCCGCGGGCGGCCAAGCGGTCGGAATCGCGATGGATGTCACCAGTGAGCAGGCGGTGAACGACGGTGTTGCCGCCGTGGTCGCGGCGTTTGGCGGCGTCGACGTGCTGGTCAGCAATGCCGGCATTCAGATCGTGCATCCGCTCGAGGAGTTCAGCTACGGCGAATGGAAGAAGATGCTCGCCATTCATGTCGACGGCGCGTTTCTGACCACCCGCGCGTGCCTTCCGCACATGTATGGCTCCGGCCGAGGCGGCAGCATCATCTACATGGGATCGGTGCACTCTAAGGAGGCTTCGGTGCTCAAGGCTCCTTACGTCACCGCCAAGCATGGGCTGATCGGCCTCGCGAAAGTCGTGGCCAAGGAGGGCGCGGCGCACGGCGTGCGCGCCAATGTGATCTGTCCCGGCTTCGTGCGCACGCCGCTGGTGGAAAAACAGATTCCCGAGCAGGCGAAAACGCTCGGCATCAGCGAGCAGGACGTGGTGAAAAAAGTAATGCTCAAGGAGACCGTCGACGGCGAGTTCACGACCGTCGCCGACGTTGCCGAGGTCGCGCTCTTTTTCGCATCGTTCCCCTCGAATGCCCTTACCGGCCAATCGTTGGTCGTCAGTCACGGCTGGTTCATGCAGTGACCGGTGTCGGACACGGCCACTTAAACGTGAAATCGCCCTACGCCGCTCTCGTTTTGGGATGGACCACGGGTTTCGCGGCTGGAGGTGCGATGTGCCGGGGCTCCAATGGCATGCCTTGCAAAGCGCCGCTCTCGCGGAAGCAGTTTTTTGCGAGGTACGCGAGCAGCTTGTTCATCGCGGTGACATCCGCGCGGTAGTAAATGTGGCGGCTCTGCTGTCTTGCGCAGACAAGTCCTGCATACGACAGCTCGCGCAGGTGAAACGACAGCGTGGCAGGGGCGAGTTTGAGCGCGTCACTGATCCGCCCCGCTGCCATACCGGCGGGTCCCTGCTGAATCAGCAGCCAAAAGATGGTCAGGCGGGTTTCCTGAGCGAGTGCGCTGAGAGCGGCGACTGCGGCCTTTGATTCCATGGTTCCAGTATCATCGAAGTGTTATACAAAATCAAGAGAAGTGGCGCTATTTTGTCTTGCCTCCCTTTTATCTGAGCCAGCGCCAGACGATCCACAGGACGGCCAACATCGTGATCGCGCCCCAAATGGCCACGGCGCGTCGGCCACGTCGCGGCAGCGCAGGGACGTGGCCGGGATCACGCAAGGACTCGGGGAAAGGCCGCGGAGGCACCGGGATGATCTTGGCCTGCGCTGGGTCGGACGGAACCCGAGCGGTATATTCGTCGACACTGGCAATGGGCCAATCGCCCCACGCGCGGCTGGACGGGAGCTGCGGCACCCGCAGGAAGACCAGCGCCTCGATGTCCTGCGCCAGACTAGTCTCGAACGCGGAACTTCGCGGTGCCGGACCTCTGCGTGCCAGTCGGAGGAGGTCCGCGCCGATTTCTTCGAAGGCAATCGCCGGAAAGAGCCGTGTGCGGTCCTCGGTCAGATAGTCGAACGTCTTCGCTGCCTTGGCCACGCTTCTCTCCCGAAGCGCGAAATAGGGCAGGCCCAGCGCCGCCAGCAGCCGGGTGGTCGGCCCGCAGGATCGCACCCTCCATCCGACCGCCCGCAGCGCGTCGATGCTGATGCTCGCGCAGTTCATCGTCGCGTGGTCGTAAACGAGCTGGTGGCGATAGAAATGGTTATAGACGCGGCAGAGCGCACCTTGCACCCGGCTCGCGGTGCGCTCGTCCTCGAGAACGGCCACGATCAGATACGACGGCCGGTACCACGCCTGCCCGCTGTTGAAATCGGCCAGGTAATTGTCGAGCGGCACCATCGCCGCGGCGATGCCTTTTTCGCTGAACGCGTCGAGGGTGTAGAAATTAGCCGCAAGCCAGTCGCCGATGGCGCCGTCCGGCCCGACACGGCCGGTCACCATCGCGAAGTGGCCGCCGTGTGCTTCATCATCGTCACCTTGCGCGCCGTTGAGCATCGCGGCGAGTACGGGCTTTCCTTCCCATCGCCTCGCTGCGCCGGGCTCGCGCTCCCACAAGGTCATCGCTGCAAATGCGCTTCGCGCGCCGCCGGCAGGCTCTTCCCTGACCAGCATTCGGATACTCAGCGGCGTCGCGTCGACCTGCCGGGGCGGCGCATGCTCGTCGAGCCTGAACGCTTCGGGCCAGATCGTTCGCGCGACAAAGGTCTCCTCATCCAACGTACCGCGCACCGCAAGCGGCTGCTGCCCGAGAAAAGCGATCGACGTGTCGTCATAGTAGGATCGGTTGAGGGCGATTTTCGAAACGACGTCGAACTTCCATCCGTTGCCGTCTGCTTCGATGCGTGTGCCGTTCGCGACAAGTGTCGCGCCGCGAATCATTTCCGGCGCGGCGACCCAGACCAACGACGGATATTCCAACGGCATTCCAATCGCATTCCGGGCGCTCCACGCCGCGACGTCGTCGGTCGCGCTTGCATCGCGCGCGAAACCGGCGATCGGCAGTCCCGTTCGCGCGATCGCGATCGGTTCGTCCTCGAAATACCAGAGCGCTTGGGGGATCACGGCGCCAAGCGCAAGGGTGCGCCGGCCCGTGGTGATGAAAAAATTACAATCGTCGTAGAGGCCGAGATTGCCGGCGGCGAGGACGGAACGGATCGGAAGCGGCTGGGTCACAGAAAGCGATCGGCCGGCGCCATAGCGAGAGCGCATGTTGCCGCGTCGGCAGCGCGAATTGTGCGGCAGCCGCCGCCTGTTAGCCAGCGCCGTAAGATTTTCCGCATTTTCGCGACAACACGTATGATCGACATTCGACGGAGAGCTCATGTCCAAGCCGGCCACCGCACTGCACACCGTCACCGAGCGATCGGCGCGGGACAACGTCCGTCTGATCGACCGGCGCAACTCGCGCGGCGACTCTGACGATGAGCATGCGGCGCTCGTGGATGGGCTGTTTGCCTCTCCGGCGGTTATTTCGCCCAAGTATTTTTACGACGACATCGGTTGCACGCTGTTCGAGGCGATCTGTTCCCTGCCGGAGTACTACCCGACGCGCACCGAGCGTGCAATTCTTACAACGCATCGCGACGCGATCGTTCAGGCGGTGGGAACCGGTGGCCAATTCGTCGACCTCGGCGCCGGAGATTGCGCCAAGGCGGCGCTTCTACTTCCCGCGCTGCATGCGCGACGCTATGTCGCGGTGGACATCGCCGCTGCGGCCATCGAGCCGGCGCTTTCGCGGCTCACGCCCGTGTTCCCCCAGGTGGAGCTCATGGGCGTGGTTACCGATTTTTCGCGCCGCTTCGATCTGGGAGGAGCAATCGACTCCGGCCCGGTCACGTTCTTTTATCCGGGGTCGAGCATCGGCAATTTCGCGCCCGAAGAAGCTCGCAACCTGCTGCGTCGGGTGCGCGATCTTTGTGGCCCGGAAAGCGGTCTCCTGATCGGGGTCGATACCAAGAAGGAAAAGGCGCGTCTCGACGCCGCGTACAACGACGCGCTTGGCGTTACCGCGGCGTTCAATCTGAATGTGCTCCACCACGTCAACACGCTCGCCGATTGCGACTTCACGCCCGCGGGATTTGCTCACGTCGCGTTTTACGAGCCGATCAAGGGACGCGTGGAAATGCATCTCGAATCGCGTTACTTGCAGCGTGTGCGCATCGGCAAGCGCGAGCGCGTGTTCGTCCAGGGCGAGCGCATCCACACCGAGAACTCGTACAAGTTCAGTCCCGGCGAATTCGCGAACCTGCTGCGCAGCGCGGGGTTTACCGAGCTGCGCGTGTGGCAGGACGACGCCGGAGATTTCGCGGTTTTCTACGCCAGCTAGTTCACCGCACAGAACACAGGCCTGGCGCGTGACAGCCGTTACGCGCCGGAAACGCCTGCGGACGCGGTGAGTACGGTGCCCGACGTTCGACGCTCTCCGTCCTCCTCCACGATGTGACCTTGCACAGCAGTTTCCTTGCGCCAGAACGAGTGAGCTTCCGCAGACGACCATACCAGCCCGTGCAATCTGGACAGCGCGAGCGCGTTGCCCAGCAGCAGGTTCTTCTGCGTACTGGTCAAGGCGTCGGGGCCTCCGAGCAGCGCAGCGCGTACAAGGCGCTCATCGTTTCCGCTTCTTGCGCGCGTCGCGCGCGCTGTGCCGGCGGCGCAGGCCAGCGCATTGATAAGCGGGTCAACGACCGCGTCGACAAAGCCGGGCACCGAAACCGCGCCTCTGACACTCTGCATCATCGAGCGAATTTCCTGCGGAGGATTCAACTCTTCGGGAATCAGGAACAGGTGCTTGTCGCGAAGCCTGCGGCCGAGAGTCACGCGGCTGGTGAAGACCGAAAGGGGAACGGCGAGCATCAGCGCACCCACGATCGGCAAAAGCCACCACAGAAACGACGGGTTGAGCCAGTAGACGCCCGCGGCCCAGCCGACTCCCAGCAGCGTCTGCCAGCCGTGGCGCCGCAGCGCTTCACGCCAACTCGTTTGTGCATCCTCTCGCGGGGACGAATGCCATTGAATCGGCCAACCGGCAAAGGCGCTGATGACGAATTGGCTATGAAACAGCATCCTGATCGGGGCCAGCAGCATGGAAAGCGCGAACTCCAGCAGCATGCTCAGCGTCAGCAGGAGGGCACCGCCATAGTGTTTCCCGTCGCGGGCGTAAAGCAGCAGCACCGCGAGGACTTTCGGCAGGAAAAGCAACAAGGCGGTGGCGCCGAACAGCGCCACCGCCCACTCCGGATGCCATTCGGGCCACAGCGGAAAAAGCTGATACGGCTGGACGAAGTATTGGGGCTCGGTCAACGTATGCACCGCAACCAGCGCCGTCGAAAGAACCAGGAAGGTGAACCAGAGCAGTGCCGAGAGGTAGGCCATAACGCCGCTCATGAACACCGCGCGGTGCGCCGGATGAAGTCCTTTCATCAGGAACAGGCGGAAGTTCATCAGGTTTCCCTGACACCAGCGACGGTCGCGCTTGAGCTCGTCAACCAGATTCGGCGGCATCTCTTCGTAGCTGCCCGGAAGGTCGTAGGCGAGCCAAACGGCCCATCCCGCGCGGCGCATCAGCGCGGCTTCCACGTAATCGTGCGACAAAATCTCCCCTGACAGCGCGCCGTGGCCGGGAAGCCGCCGAAGCGCGCAGTGGCGCATGAACGGCGCGAGCCGGATAATCGCGTTGTGCCCCCAGTAATGCGATTCGCCGAGTTGCCAGAAGTGGAGCCCCGCGGTGAACAGCGGGCCGTAGACGCGGGTTGCGAACTGCTGGGCCCTCGCGTAGAAAGTATCGCGTCCCGCGGCGCGGGGTGCGGTCTGGATGATGCCCGCGTGAGGGTTGGCTTCGATCAGACGAACCAGCGTCGTCAGGCATTGCCCGCTCATGACGCTGTCGGCATCGAGCACGACCATGTAGCGGTAGCTTCGCCCCCAGCGTCGACAGAAGTCGCCGATGTTGCCGCTCTTGCGCTTGATGCGGTGCTGACGCCAACGGTAGTACACGCGTCCAAAGCCGTCGACCGCGCGGGACAGGTCGGCCCACCCGGCGATTTCCGCAACTCGGGTGTCCGGCTCGCTGGTATCGGAGAGCACGAAGAAGTCGAAGTGCCCAAGCTCGCCGGTGCGCGCCAGGGATTCGTACGTTGCGCGCAAACCCGCGTAGACGCGGACGACATCTTCGTTTCGGATCGGCATCACGATCGCGATTCGCACGGCAGAATCGATCGTTGCGTCCGCAGCGGCGCTGCGTGAGATGGCGTATCGATCGCGGCCGAGCAGCAGCAAGACGAAGCCGGCGATGGCGGTCCAGAAACCACCCGAGACCCATGCGAAGAGAACGGTGAACAGGATCAGTATCGCGATTTCGAGCGCGTGGGCGCCGTGATAGGGCAGTACCGCACTCATGAAGTTGGCGGCGATGTAGGTTTGCGAGACAACCAGTCCGGCGATCGCCAGCCGGCGAATGCCGGCGGCGCGATGCCAGCGGCCTCGCGCATCGGGAGAGCCGGGCTCGGGCTCTCCCGGATGAGTCATCGAGGCTTGGGCACGATGATCATCGACGAAGCTGCGAGGCAGAAAAGACCCGAAGAAACGCGAAAAGAAACCACGCGGCCAGCGCTCGGCGACCATCGATGTGCGAGCGAGCGGCGGTGCGCTGATCAGACTCAGGCGTCCCAGCGCGTCACGGGCAGAGGGCAGCGCGGATTTGGTATCCGGCCGTGCGTCCGCAAGATCGAGCCGCCGCGCCTGCGATGACAACGCTGGATGTTCGGGGTCCACAGGCCGGCCCGAAAGAGCGCGATGCAGCTCGGCCATGGCATCGCCGACCTGATCGTCGATGCGCGAATTCATCTCGCCCAGCCGCCGCAGGATGTCGTGGCGTTCCGCAGGCGCGAGCCGCAGCCGATCCAGGTACGCCATGCAGTTCGCGGACACTGGCCTCGGAGCAGCTACTTGGGCGGCAGAACGTAGCTCCATGTCTCGGAAAGAGTGTTATTGCCGTTTCGAAGGAAGGCGCGCAGCTCGACCGGCTTGGCTTCGTCCAGCCGGCGCAGCCGCAGCGACACGCGCCAGCCGCCCGTGGCGTCGTTGTAATGCGCGAAATGCTCGACCACCTCGGCGTTGGCGTCGGAGGACACGACGTCTTCCACATGAGCCTCGGGCGACAGCTTGCGCAGCGCCGGACCATCGAAATCGATCACGAATCCCAGGCTGCCGTCGTCGACGCGAACATACCCGCGTCCGCGCCGGGTCTGGGTTACCCACGATGACGGCGGCCTCATCGCCGGCTCCTTTTGCCACAGCAACCGATACTCGAAATCGTACGGAGTCCTCGGCGACGGGTGGCTGTCGGGAATCCAGTAGGCAACGATATTGTCGTTGGTCTCGTTTGGATTCGGGATCTCCACCAACTCGATTTTTCCCGTCCCCCAGGCGCCTTTGGCTTCGACCCAGCCGCCGGGCCGAAGGTCGTAGCGCGCCTCGAGGTCCTCGTAGTGTTCGAATCCGCGGTCGCGCTGCATCAGCCCGAATCCGGCGGGATTGGTCAATGCAAAGGAGGTCACCAGCAGGCGTCTGGGGTTGACCAGCGGGCGCCAGATCCACTCGCCGGTTCCCGATGCGATCGACAAGCCATCGGAATCGTGCACTTCGGGACGATAGTCTTCGTTGTTCGAGCGCTGGTTTTCGCCGAAGAAGAACATGCTGGTCAACGGCGCCAAGCCGAGCTTGGTGACATTCTCGCGCAGGAACAGCCGCGCCTTGACGTCCATGGCAGTTTCGGCCCCCGGCTTGATGACGAAACGGTAGGCGCCGGTCATGCGGGGCGAATCGAGCAGAGCGAAGACGGTCAGCTCGTTTGCCGTCGGCGCCGGCCGCTCGATCCAGAATTCCACGAAGCGCGGAAATTCCTCGCCGGAAGCGAGTCCCGTGTCGACCGCCAGTCCGCGCGCCGACAAGCCATAGCGCTGCCCCTTGCCCAACGCGCGAAAGTAACTCGCTCCCAGAAACACCAGTACTTCGTCCTTGTACTTGGGCGTGTTGAGCGCGTAGTGCACGCGAAAACCCGAAAATCCAAGCCCGCGGGTGCGCCGCGGGTCGATCTTGGTCGCGCCGTAATCGAACAGGTTCGAATCGAACGCGATCGCGTGCACACCATCGGAAGTCACTTCGTTGATCCTGACCGGCTGCTTGAAAAACAAACCCTGGTGAAAAAACGCCAGCTCGAACGGCAGGCGGGACGAGTGCCACATCATGCCTGCGGGTTTGAAGCGAATGTCGCGAAACTGGTCGTAGCTCAGTTTCTCGAGCTCAGCAGGCAGCTTGACTTCGTGTGACTTAAATGCGGTGGTTGCGAGCTGTCGAGCACGCTGGGCGACATCGTCGAGATTGAATGCTGCCGCAGCATGCCACGGCAACACGCAGAGCATCGCCGCAAACAGTGCGATGCGGGCGGGTGCAGCGCGGTCCGCGGACGCGACGAAGCTGCGAATCAGATAATGAGCCCACATGCGCATCGACGATGTGTGAATACGTTCCGGAGCGCGTCCGACGGGCGCTAACCGGAATCGCGCGCCAACCGGATCCCGGTGAATTGCCAGCGGGCTGCAGCGGGGAAGAAGTTGCGATAGGTCGCGCGAAGATGCGACCCTGGCGAAACGCATGAACCGCCGCGAAGGACATACTGGTTGCACATGAACTTGCCGTTGTATTCCCCGATTGCGCCGGCGGCGGGCCGGTAGCCCGGGTAGGCCGCGTAGTCGCTGAGTGTCCACTCCCAGACGTCGCCGAAAAGCTGGGACGGGGCAACGGCTGCCGCGTCCGCGGGCCGCGGCACAAGCGATCCGGATTCGATGAAGTTGCCTGCGACCGGGCATCCTGACGCAGCGACTTCCCATTCGGCCTCGCTCGGCAGTCGTTCACCGGCCCAGCGGGCGTAGGCATCCGCCTCGAACAAGCTCACATGGCACACCGGAGCGCTGCTTTGCAGGGGAATCAATCCGTGCAGTCCGAATTCGACCCAGTCGCGCCCGTCGCGCTGCCAGTAAAGCGGCGCTTCGATCGAGTTCGCAGCGAGCCAGTCCCAGCCTTCCGAGAGCCACAGCTCCGGCCGCCGGTACGCGGCGTCGTCGACGAAGGCGAGATACTCGCCGTTGGTCACCGCGCGGCTCGCGAGCGAAAACGCGTTGAGGAATTGCCGATGGCGAGGCGCCTCGTTGTCGAACGCGAACGCGCTGCCGTCATGGCCGATGTCGACGATGCCTTCGCCGAATCGGATCCATTTCAGGAAGGGCGCGCTTGCGCTTTCTGAATCCGCAACCAGGTGCGACGGCGCGTAGGCGGGCCTGAGCGGATTGCACGAAAGCAGGTGCAGGACGTCAGTGAGAATTAATTCCTGGTGCTGCTGCTCGTGATTCAGGCCCAGTTCGATCAGCGCGTTCACGCTCGGCGCCAATGTGCCGCGGTTCATGAGGTCGGCCATCGCCGCGTCGATGTGCGCACGGTAGGCGCGGACTTCCTCCAGCGATGGTCGCGACAGCACACCGCGCCTAGGGCGCGGATGCTTCTCGCCGATGCTGTTGTAGTAGGAATTGAACAGCATGCGAAACGATGGATGAAACAGCC
The DNA here is from genome assembly GCA_017880805.1 of Burkholderiales bacterium. Taxonomy (GTDB): domain Bacteria; phylum Pseudomonadota; class Gammaproteobacteria; order Burkholderiales; family Casimicrobiaceae; genus PALSA-1003. The sequence continues at coordinate 9,843 of JADGRP010000270.1, read as the reverse complement.
GATAGCCGGGCAGATGCGGCGCGAGAACGAAGGTCTCGAAGAACCAGCTCGTATGCGCGAGATGCCACTTGACCGGACTCGCATCCGGCATCGACTGGATCGCGCAATCCTCCGCCGATAGAGGGGCCGCGAGGCGTTCGGTCGCGGTGCGCACCGTCCGATAGCGCGACGACATCGACAAATCCGGCTCCGGTGATTGGATCGGCGACGGAGCGCGAGGCGCGTCCTCCAGCGGCAGGCGATCGTTCATGCGGCCGACGCTTGTCCGGCGATGGGTGCAGCGCGCCCGGGATCGACGGTCACACGTGGTGGCCCGGCGACGAACTTGCCGATCACCGTCGCGCGATCGAAGCCATCGCTGCGGAACGCGCGTAACACGTCGTCGACCGCATCGGGCGAACATGCGACCAGCAGCCCGCCCGACGTCTGCGGGTCCGTGAGCAGCGCACGCTCCGTGGCAGTAAAATCGCCGTCGACCTCGGCGCCATAGCTTGCCCAATTACGGCTCGACGCGCCGGTCACGAGGCCTTGGTTCGCCAGTGCGGCAGCGTCGGGCAACAGCGGCACGCGATCGAACGCGATCTCGGCGCCCACGGCCGAAGCGCGGCAGATCTCCAACAAGTGTCCCAGCAGACCGAAGCCGGTGACGTCGGTCAGGGCATGCGCGCCTTTCATGGGGCCGAGCGCGATGCCGGGAGTGTTGAGCTGGGTTGCGGTGGCGAGCATTGTTTCGTAGCGGCCCGCGGGCAGTTTCTGTTTTTTCAACGCCGCGCTGTAAATGCCAACGCCAAGGGATTTGCCGAGAATCAGCGCGTCGCCCGCAAGCGCGCCCCGATTGCGCTTGATCTGCGCGGGGTCGACGAGTCCGATGGCGACCAGCCCGTAAATGGGTTCAACGGAATCGATGGTGTGGCCGCCTGCGATCGGGATGCCGGCTTTGGCGCACACGGATTCGCCGCCGTCGAGAATGCGGCGGATGGTGTCGACCGGCAGACGGTCGACCGGCATGCCGACCAGCGCCAGTGCGAACAAGGGTGTGCCGCCCATGGCGTACACGTCCGACAGCGCGTTGGCCGCGGCGATGGCGCCGAAGTCGAACGGCTCATCGACGATAGGCATGAAAAAATCCGTGGTCGCGACAATCGCCTGGCGATCGTTGATTCGGTAGACCGCCGCGTCGTCCGCCGTCTCGATACCGACCAGAAGATTCCGGGGGATGATCCCCGGAGACGAACGGGCAATGATCTCGCGCAGCACGGAGGGTGAAATCTTGCAGCCGCAACCGCCGCCGTGGCTGAATTCGGTCAGGCGAAAGGTCGATGGGGGAGCAGTGTCCATGCCGGGTATGACCGTTGATCTTGAAATGGGTGGTTCTCGGCGCAGTCTTTCACTGACATTCTAATCCGAAGCGGTGCGGACGCGCTGCCTAGGCCCCTGTTTCGATCGCGCAGCGCCGCGTCACCGGGTCACGTTATCATGACGCCCTCACCCATGCCGTAGTACTCCGTCCGACAAAGCTCCAGGGTCGCTCCAACATGATCTCCATTGAAACGCTGCAGCATCTCAAGCATGCCGGCGCCGCCACGCTCACCACGCAGTTATTCAAACGCGGTCTGCGCAATGTTTTCATTCAAGGCATTCGTCGCATGAGCGCGGCGAAGGAAAATATGGTCGGCGAGGCGTTCACTTTGCGCTACATCCCGGCGCGAGAGGATCTCGATCTGCTCAGCGCATTCGACAATCCCGATCATCCTCAACGCAAAGCGGTGGAGACCGTGCCTGCCGGTCATGTATTGGTCATGGACTGCAGGCGCGAAACGCGCGCCGCGTCCGGCGGGGACATTTTGCTTACACGGCTCAAGGTGCGCGGCGCCGCAGGAATCGTGACCGACGGCTGTTTGCGCGACAGCGAGGCCATCGGCATGATGGACTTTCCCGTGTACGGCGCCGGCGGCAGCGCGCCGCTCAATCTCGTGTGCCATCACGCGGTCGACATCAACCTGCCTATCGCCTGCGGCGGGGTGGCGGTGTTTCCCGGCGACGTTCTGGTCGGCGACGGCGAAGGCGTGGTCGTGATACCGCGACACCTGGCCGATGAGCTTGCCCGCGACGCGCACGAGCAGGAAATACTCGAGGAATTCGTGCTCGGCGAAATCGCCGGAGGTCGGGCGTTGCCGGGAACGTATCCGCCCAACGCGGATACGCTGACGCGTTACCGCGAATGGCGACAACGCCGGAGCGAGAAATGATCCGGCGTTCGACGTTCAACCGATGCAAACATGACTGAAATCCAAGGAGGAACATTCAGATGACATCGCCGATGTTCAAAATGAACACAGCGCTTTCGCAATCCTCCGACCACCTCCTCTTGCGGTATAGGAAGGCGCGGCGCCGCGTGTCGGTGGTTAGCGCTGATTCGCGGTCGCTCGCACGCCACTCGCTAAAGCGGGCGGGACATGGCTCGCTGCTCACAGTCGCTGCGCTTTTCGCGCTCGCGATCGCCGGATCCGCGAGCGCGGAAGTCTCCGAGCTACGCATCACGAAACAACCCAGCATCATCTATCTTCCGCTGGTAGTCATGGAGCAGAACAAGCTGGTCGAAAAGCAAGCCAAGGCGGCAGGCCGCCCGGAGCTCAAGGCCACCTGGATCACGTTCAACAGCGGCGGCGCTGCGACCGATGCGCTGTTGTCGGACAGCGTCGACCTGGTCACCAGCGGCGTATCCAATCTGCTGCTGCTGTGGGAACGCACCAAGGGTCAGGTGAACGGCGTGACCAGTGTCGGAGGCTTGCCGATGTTGCTGGTAACGCGCGATCCCGCGGTCAAGACGCTCAAGGATTTTACCGACAAGGACAAGATCGCGGTGCCCACGATCAAGGTGTCGAGCCAGGCCATGGTGCTCAAGATGGCCATGGAAAAAATGTATGGCGAAGCCTCGCGCGACAAGCTCGACGCGGTGACCATTCAGCTCGGACATCCGGACGCGATGATCGCGGTGGTCAATGGCAGCAGCGAGGTCAATAGCCATTTTTCGGCGCCGCCGTATCAGTACAGCGAGTTGAAAGCGCCCGGAGTGCACCTGGTTCTTGATTCGAGCGACGTGTTCGGAGGCCCAGCGAGCAATGCGGTGGTCTTCGGCACGCGCAAGTTCTATGACGCCAACCCGAAAACGATTGCCCTGTTCATGGCCGCGCTCGAAGAGGCCAACCAATTGATCGCGCGCGATCCGGCCGGGGCCGCAAAAATCTACCTTGATGCGACCAAGGAGAAGTATTCGGTCGAAGAGATCGTCAGCATGATCAAAGCGCCAAACGTTGTGTACTCCACAACGCCCAACGCGACGATGGTGTTCGCCAATTTCATGTTCAAGACCGGGCTGATCAAGACCAAGCCGGCGAGCTGGAAGGAGTTCTTTTTCCCTGTGGCGCATGGCTTTCCCGGGACCTGAAGCGGGTCGGGAGTCGCCGATCGGCCGGACCGTCGCGACGACCGGCAGCTTGTTTAGGCGACACTTCAATAACCATACTGCGAGTAATTGAAAGCAAAGACCTTTTCACCAGAGTGCTGGAGGCGTAATATCGCGGCACTTAGCGGGGGTCCCGACGCGCGCGCAGCCAAGCTTCGATAGGCCGGAAAGGGCGAATGGAGGCGCAACGCCGGGTCGACCCGAGACGGAGGAGAAGTTTTGAAGCCGACGGATATCGCGACGCCGAATTACTTTCACAAGGTTGTCGATTGCCAATGGGCATGTCCGGCCCATACCCCTGTTCCGGAATACATACGGTTGATCGCTGCGGGGCGTTACAGCGACGCCTACATGATCAACTGGCAGTCCAATGTCTTTCCCGGAATTCTTGGCCGAACTTGTGACCGGCCCTGTGAGCCGGCATGTCGTCGCGGACGCGTGGAGGAAGGTGAGGACGGCGTCAAGCCCGAGCCGGTCGCGATCTGCCGCCTGAAGCGCGTCGCCGCCGACAAGAAGGATGACATCCGCCACCGGCTGCCGAAGCGCGCGACCCGCAAGAACGGCAAGCGTATCGCGTTCGTCGGCGCTGGGCCCGCCTCGCTCACGGCCGCGCGCGACCTAGCGCCGCTCGGATACCAATGCACAATTTACGACAGCGACGCGCAGGCGGGCGGAATGATCCGCAGCCAGATCCCAAAGTTTCGCCTGCCGGAAACGGTGATCGACGAGGAGGTGGGCTATATCCTCGACATGGGCATCGAGTTCCGCGGCGGCGCGCGGGTCGACAGTCTCGCTGGATTGCTGAATGAGGGCTACGACGCGGTCATGGTGGGCAGTGGCGCGCCACGAGGGCGCAACTTGGACCTCCCCGGCCGCAGGGAAGCGGCGAAGAATATTCATATCGGCATCGACTGGCTGTCGAGCGTGTCATTCGGTCACATCGACAAGATCGGCAAGCGGGTCATCGTCCTTGGCGGCGGCAATACCGCCATGGACTGCTGCCGCAGCTCGCGTCGTCTGGGCGGAGACGACGTCAAGGTGATCGTGCGCTCGGGCTTCGATGAGATGAAAGCTTCGCCCTGGGAAAAAGAGGATGCCATGCACGAGGGCATTCCGATCATCAACTACCATGTGCCGAAGGCGTTCACGCACGAGGACGGCCGACTCACCGGCGTCGTGTTCGAAAAAGTTGCCGCGACAAGGGATGAACAAGGCCGGCGACAGCTGGTACCGACCGGCGAGCCCGAAATCAATTTCGCCTGCGACGACGTACTCATCGCGGTCGGACAGGAAAATGCCTTTCCGTGGATTGAGCGCGACACGGGCGTCCTGTTCGACAAGTACGGACTTCCCATCGTCGACAAGGCCACGCTCCAGTCGACACAGCCGAAAGTGTTTTTCGGCGGCGACGCCGCGTTCGGACCTAAGAACATCATCTGGGCGGTCGCGCATGGCCATGACGCCGCGATCTCCATCGACAATTTCTGCCAGGGCGAGGACCTGTTCAAGAGGCCTCCTCCGCTGGTGAATCTGATGTCGCAGAAGATGGGCATCCACGAATGGAGCTACGACAACGCGATCTCCAACGATCAGCGCTACAAAGTGCCGCTCAAAGACGTCTCCATCGCGCTCAAGAACATCAAGGTCGAGGTCGAGCTCGGCTTTGACGCGGCGCAGGCGTTTGCGGAAGCGCAGCGCTGCCTCAATTGCGACGTGCAGACGGTGTTCGCACCGAAGCTTTGCATCGAATGCGACGCGTGCGTCGATATCTGTCCAATGGATTGCATCACGTTTACCGCGGATGGCGACGAAACCGACCTCCGGACGCGATTGAACGCGCCGTCGCGCAATTTGACGCAGGATTTGTACGTAGCGAACGGGCTCAAGACCGGCCGCATCATGGCCAAGGACGAGGACGTGTGCCTGCACTGCGGCCTTTGCGCCGAGCGTTGCCCGACGGGGGCGTGGGACATGCAAAAGTTCTACCTGGACTTGAGCCATGCCGACCATCGATGCCGTTCCGGACCGGCGGTCTCGCGCCCGCGACGCGCGATACAGCTTGGAAACCCGATGGGAGATGCGGCCGAATGAAGCCCGCCGTCATCCCGATCCAGCGCGTCAACGACTTTGTCGTCAAGTTTGCCAATGTCAACGGTTCGGGCTCGGCGTCGGCGAACCTGCTCTTCGCCAAGTCTATCCTGCGCATGGGCGTGCCTGTCGCGCCACGCAACATCTTCCCGTCCAATATCCAGGGCCTGCCGACCTGGTTCGAAGTACGGGTCAGCGAAGCAGGCTGGCGCGGCCGGCGCGGCGGCGTCGACCTCATGGTGGCGATGAACCCTCAGACCTGGGACCAGGACCTGAAGGAGATCGAGCCCGGAGGATATCTCTTCTACGACTCGACCAAGCCGCTTCCGGCGGCAAAGTTTCGCGACGACATTACCGTCATCGGCATTCCGCTGACCGAAATCTGCAACCGCGAGTACACCGACTCGCGCCAGCGGCAGTTGTTCAAGAATATCGTGTACGTCGGCGCGCTCTCCGCCTTGCTCGAGATCGAACCGGAAGAAATCGCGGAGCTGATCGGCGAGCAATACAAGGGCAAGGAAGCGCTTCTCAAGCCAAACGTGCACGCAATGCACATGGGGCGCACCTACACCGAGAACAATCTCGACTATCCGCTGGGAATTCGGGTCAAGCGTGCCAATGCGGTCGGCGAGCGGATCTTCATCGAAGGCAACAGCGCCGCCGCGCTCGGATGCGTCTATGGTGGCGCGACCGTCGCCGCGTGGTATCCGATCACGCCCTCGTCGTCGCTGGCCGAGGCCTTCGCACGCCATTGCCGCAAGTTTCGCACCGACGCCGCGACCGGCAAGGCCCGCTACGCGATCATCCAGGCCGAGGACGAGCTCGCGTCGATCGGCATCGTGATCGGCGCGGCGTGGAATGGTGCACGTTCGTTTACGTGCACGTCGGGCCCGGGCATCTCGTTGATGCAGGAGTTCATCGGTCTCGCCTATTTCGCGGAGATTCCGGCGGTGCTGTTCGACGTCCAGCGTGGCGGGCCCTCGACCGGCATGCCGACGCGCACGCAGCAGGCGGACGTCCTGTCGTGCGCGTACGCATCGCATGGGGACACCAAGCACGTTCTGCTGTTTCCGGAAGATCCCAAGGAAGCGTTCGACTTCGCCGCATTGTCTTTCGACCTCGCCGACCGCTTGCAGACGCCCATCTTCGTCATGCTCGATCTCGATATCGGCATGCAGGACTGGCTGTGCGAGCCGCTGTCCTGGGACGACAAGCGGTCGCACGATCGCGGCAAGGAGATGACCTACGAGATGCTCGAGGCGGGCAAGGACTTCGGCCGCTACCTGGACGTGGATGGCGACGGCATTCCCTTCCGCACGCGCCCCGGAACGCACCCGAAACGCGGATCGTACTTCACCCGCGGCACGACCAAGGATACGTACGCGCGCTATACCGAGGACGGCGCGACCTATGTCGACAATATGGAGCGCCTGCTGCGCAAGTTCGAAACGGCGAAGCAATACGTGCCGGCTCCCGTTGTCCGAAGCGCAGCTCAGGCAACGCGTTTTGGCGCGATCTATTACGGGTCCACCGGCCCTGCAATGGACGAGACACTCGCGACGCTTGCCGCGCAGGGCAGCCACGTGGATACGCTTCGTGTGCGGGCATTTCCGTTTCACGATGCCGTGTCGGATTTCATCGCCGCGCACGAGCAGGTCTTCGTCATCGAGCAAAACCGCGACGCGCAGTTGCGCTCGCTGCTGGTCAACGAGCTGGTGGTCGATCCGGCGAAGTTGATGCCCGTGCTGCACTACGATGGCACGCCGATCACCGCCCGGTTCATCATCGGCGAAATCGGCGACAAGCTGGCGATGTTCAACGTAACTCCATTGCGTAAGGTGGCGCCGTGAACGCGCGACTATGACCTATCTCGCCAAGCCCAAGCTGCACCATCCCGATCTTCCGAAGAACAAGTTGGGGTTCACCCATCGCGATTACGAAGGCACGGTTTCGACCTTGTGCGCGGGCTGCGGGCACGATTCGATCTCGAGCGCGATCATCGAGGCGTTCTTCGAACTCGACGTCGCGCCGCATCGCGTCGCGAAGCTTTCAGGCATCGGCTGCTCGTCCAAGACGCCTACGTATTTTCTGGGCAACTCGCATGGTTTCAACAGCGTGCACGGACGCATGCCGTCGGTCCTGACCGGCGCCAATCTCGCCAATCGCGATCTGATCTATCTGGGTGTCTCGGGCGACGGCGACTCGGCGTCGATCGGCCTTGGGCAGTTCGCGCACGCGATGCGGCGTGGCGTCAACATGACCTACATCGTCGAGAACAACGGCGTCTACGGGCTGACGAAGGGCCAGTTCTCGGCCACTGCCGACCAGGGCAGCAAGAGCAAGAAGGGCGCGATCAACAACGACACCGCAATCGACCTTGTCGCCATGGCCTTGCAGCTCGGCGCGAGCTACATCGCGCGCAGCTTCTCGGGCGACAAGGAGCAGCTCGTCCCGATCCTGAAGGGCGCGCTGAGCCACCGCGGCGCGGCGCTCGTCGACGTCATCAGCCCGTGCGTCGCATTCAACAACCATGCCGGCAGCACGAAAAGCTACGACTACGTGCGTGCCCACAACGAGGCCGCCAACCGTCTCGACTTCATGCCGCGGCGCGACGCCATCACGGCGACCTATGCGCCGGGCGAGGTGATCGAGGTGACCCAGCACGACGGCAGCGTGCTGCGCCTGCGCAAGCTCACCGAGGGCTACGATCCGGGCGACCGGTCGGTGGCGATGAATCACATCGTGGCGCACGAGGCACGCGGCGAGATCCTCACCGGCCTGCTCTACGTCAACAGCGACGCCGACGACCTCCACGCGCACCTCAACACCGTCGAGCTGCCGTTGAACCGCCTGGGCGAGCGCGAGCTGTGTCCGGGCTCCGCGGCGCTCGCCGCGATCAATGCCGAGCTGGTCTGAATGTCGTGAACGGGTCGCGCTGAACAAGTAGTGCGCCGGCGTATGCTGGTGTCGAATCGAGGCCGCCGATGATGCTGTTCCTGCTCCCCTACGTCGCCATCGTCGTGCTCGCGATCCTGCTCTCGGGATTGCGCATCGCCCAGGAGTACCAGCGCGGCGTGCTGTTTCGCCTCGGCCGCTCGCGCGGGCTGCGCGGGCCAGGGCTCTTCTGGATCATCCCGCTCGGCATCGAGCGCGCCGTGATCGTCGACATCCGCACCCGCACGGTCTCGGCCGAGCAGCAGGAAACGATCACCCGCGACAGCGTCACGATCAACGTCAACGCCGTGCTCTGGTACCGGATCGTCGACGCCGCGAAGTCGGTGATCGCCGTCTCGGAAGCGGGCAGCGCCGTCTACCAGCTCGCGCTCACCGGGCTGCGCAACATCATCGGCCAGCACGATCTCGACGAAGTGCTTCAGGAGCGCGACAAGATCAACCACCTGCTGCGCGAGAGCATCGCCAGCTCGACGACTCAGTGGGGCATCGAGGTCGAGCGCTTCGAGATGAAGGACGTCGAGCTGCCCGAGGCGATGCAGCAGGTGATGGCGATGCAGGCCGAGGCGATCCGCGAGAAACGAGCGCGGATCATCAAGGCCGAGGCCGAGCTCGAAGCGTCGGAGAAGCTCGCGGCCGCGTCCGAGCGCATGGCCGGAAACCCCGCCGCCCTCGAACTGCGGCGCATGCAGATGATCGCCGAGGTCGGCGCCGAGAACAACAGCACGACGGTGCTGATGATCCCGTCCGATTTCGTGACCCTGTCGAAGACGCTCAGCGACTACCTGCGCGAGCGGACCTCAAACAAGACCTGAGCCGGCGCCGGCATGGCCCGCGGGCCGAAGGGCTCAGGCCTCGCGCGAGGCCTTCTTGCGCTCGTGCTCCTTCAGGTGGCGCTTCCTGATGCGGATCGATTTCGGCGTGATCTCGACGAGCTCGTCGTCGGCGATGAACTCCACTGCGTACTCGAGCGTGAGTTGGATCGGCGGCGTGATCTTGATCGCGTCCTCCTTGCCGGAGACGCGGAAGTTGGTGAGCTGCTTGCCGCGCACGGCGTTGACGACGAGGTCGTTGTCGCGCGAGTGGATGCCGATCACCATGCCTTCGTAGAGCGGGTCGCCCGCCTTCACGAACATGCGGCCGCGGTCGTCGAGCTTGCCGAGCGAGTAGGTGACCGCCTCGCCGTCGTCCTGGCTGATCAGCACGCCGTTCTTGCGGCCCTCGATCTCGCCCTTGTATGGCTCATAGCTGTCGAAGATGTTGCTGATCAGGCCGGTGCCGCGCGTCAGGTTCAGAAACTCGTTCTGAAAGCCGATCAGGCCGCGCGCCGGGATCTT
>JADGRP010000269.1 GCA_017880805.1 Burkholderiales bacterium | reverse complement strand
CATCGGCGATGAATACTTTCAGGCAAGCAAGGACACTGAATTCGGCGATTTTGACGTCCTCACCATAGGTCACCTGGTCAGCCAGGTCTCGAAGAGTTTCGACAGCTTCTGGAACAGCGACCTCGCCATCCCGATCGAGGCGCTGACCTTCGGCAAGCCTTCTGCGGCGACGCTGGACGAATACCGCGCCGCGCTGGCGGAAAACCTGACCAAGATGGCCGGCTCGCCGTACGTGCGACGGCTTGCCGCGGGCGAGCCGCTGACGCCGATCCTGACCGGCAGTAGCGCCCTGGTCTGGGCCAAGGGCGAAGTACTCTACGACAGTCCGGAAAAGAGCAAGGTAGAAAGCGGCGAGCAGCCCGGCCGGCTTTTGCGGCGGCCCCTGGGAGAAGCCCTCAAGAGCGTCAAGTCCGAGCTCCTGGTCGTGTCGCCCTATCTCGTGCCCGGCGACGGCGGAATGAAACTGCTCGCGAACCTGCGCAATCACGGCGTGCACGTGCGCATTCTGACCAACTCGCTCGCGTCGACCGATGAGCCCATCGTCCATTCCGCCTACCAAAAGTATCGAGAGCCGATGCTCAAGGACGGCATCGAGCTCTACGAATGTCGACCGGTCCTCGGCAAGCCGGACACTCGCGGCAGCGGCGGCAGCCTTAGCAACCCGAGCGGCGGCCAGTTCGCGCTGCACGCCAAAGTCTTCGTGCTCGATCGGCGCTGGGTTTTTGTCGGGTCGATGAACTTCGATCGCCGATCGCTTCGGCTCAACACCGAGCTCGGGGTGTTGATCGACAGCCCGGAGCTCGCCCGTCAGGTAACTGCGCGCTTCAATGCGATCGCCCAGCCGGCCAACTCCTATGTGCCTTCGCTGACGACTGCTGACGCAAGCGGGCGGCAAACGCTGATCTGGCGCACCGAGGAAGGCGGCAAGCTCGTGGATCTAAAGAGCGAGCCGATGGGTGATCTGATGAAAGGCGTCAAGGTCGACCTTCTAACGCTGCTGCCTCTGGACGATCTTCTTTGACTGAGCCGTCATCCGTAACTCAGATTAGCGCTCAAGCGCTCGTATACGCCTTGCGGCGCGACGGGTCTCCGGTAACCGCGCTTACTTCTTTGCTGGCGAGTGTGCCATCGCTTTTTCTGGCTTGTATGACGGTCCCTTTGCCGCGTCACCCGTTGTTGCGGCAGCGCTCGGTCCCATTTGCGGCGTGACGATGATGCCCTTGGCCCTTTGGTCCGCGATATAGTGCGCGGCGACCCTGTCTTCTGCGCGCGCCTGGATCTGCTTCGCTGTTTCCGCGGCGGCAGCGTCCTTGCCCTTCTTTTCTTCCGCGGCGGCCTTGGCGGCGTCGTCCATCGGCGGCGGCGGTGGAAGCTTTGCAACTGCGAGTCCAAAGGTCGCGACCACCATCAGGGCCGCGAAAAGTGCGCGAAACGTGGTCATGCCTCTATGCTCCTTGGTCGGTTTTCATTGGGTCATGCTGGCGATCGCCGCGCAACGTGCGCGTCGGCTGCATGAACCTGATCTTTGCCCGATTTGACGTCGTTGTACCAGTAGGCGTGATGCTCGCGCGCCCATTCCTCGTCGACGTATCCCGTCTTCATCGCATCGTACGCGCCTCCCATGCCGATCGTGCCCATGTAGATGTGGCCCATGGCGCCGAGCATGAACAGGATCGCGCCGATCGAGTGCACGACGTGCGCGATCTGCATCGTCTGCCGCGTCTGATCGAAATTGGGAAAGTCGAGCACGAAGCCACTCAGGCTGACGACAATGCCCAACACGCAGGCGCCGCCCCAGAACCAGATCTTTTCGCCGGCGTTGAATCTGCCCGACGGAGTCTCGTGCTTGGAAAACAGGCCGCCGAAATGACGGATCCACTGCCAGTCGCCGGGGCCGGGAAAGTTGTCGCGCACGAAGTTGAAGAACAGCATCAGGACGCAGATCGAAAACAGCGGTCCGGTGAAGTTGTGCAGGTTCTTGCCCAGGATTGCGAGCCACGAGAACAGCGTGTAACCGATCAAGGGCAGCAATACCGGCTTGCCGAACAGCATGATCAGTCCGGATATCGCGAGGATGCTGAAGGTGATCGCCGTCGACCAATGAATGACGCGGTCAAGCCAGGTGAAGCGCAGTAGCACACGCCCTGTCGGCGGCTTATGCAAGGTAAGCGTCCCCTTGACCCAATAGAAGGTCGCGATCGCAAGAAACAGCAACACCAGCGCCCAGCCGCCGAAAACCGAAATATCGCTGTTGCGAAGCGTCCGCCACGTCTGCCCTTGCGACTGCATGAGCACGTTGGTCTCGCGGCCGACCACGGTCGTGGTCTGCGGCGCGTTGGAACGGACCTCGCGCCACACCGGCGCATTGTTGAATGGCTGCACGCCCTGGCGCTGCGCTTCTGCCGCAGACGAAGAATTCTCGGGAGTCCGCGGCGGCGTAGGCGTCTGGGCGGAAGAGGAACTCTCGGATGCAGGCGCCGGCGCCTGAGCGAACGAGGAACTCGCGCCGAGGATCGAGAACGAGAGCGCTGCAAGAAGCGCGACCGCCGATCGCGCGAGGGGAGAATCGACCATCACCGCTCCTACCTGATCCGCTTGTACTCGTTCTGGCTCTGGGCGCGCGCCTCCAAGGCATGCTCCCACTGGGTCTTGTCACCATTGAACGGCGCGCCGCGGTAGGCCGGCGTATCCGGCTTGCCCTGATAGCTTCCCTGCTTGTAGTTGACGACCTGCGGCCGCTCGCCGCAACCCGCGAGAAACAGCGCGAGCGGCAGCGTGAACGCGAGCAAGCCTGCGAAACGTTTCATGACTTGCTCCCCGTCGCCGCGGGCGCGGGCGGCGCGGCGTTGGGAACCGGCTGTCCCTTGATCGCATCGGGACGCCCATACGCCGCATCCCAGCCCCACGGCGGAGTGGCTGCCGTGCCGCGCGCCGCGCGCATCGTCACGCGCTGGCGATAGATGTCGGAAAGCACGTCGGCATCGCCGCCCAAAAGCGCCTTGGTCGAACACATTTCCGCGCACGCCGGCAGCTTGCCCTCGCTCAAGCGGTTGCGCCCGTACTTCGCGAATTCCTCGGGCGAGCCGTCCGTTTCGGGGCCGCCGGCGCAGAACGTGCATTTGTCCATCTTGCCGCGCACGCCGAACGCTCCGGTCTGCGGGAACTGCGGCGCACCGAACGGGCACGCATAGAAGCAGTATCCGCAACCGATGCAAAGGTCCTTGTCGTGCAGGACGACGCCTTCCTCGGTCTTGTAAAAGCAATCGACCGGGCATACCGCCATGCATGGCGCGTCCGAGCAGTGCATGCACGCGACCGAGATCGAGCGCTCACCCGGAACGCCGTCGTTGATGGTTACCACGCGCCGTCGATTCACTCCCCACGGAATGTCGTGCTCCTGTTTGCAGGCGGTGACGCAGCCATTGCACTCGATGCAGCGCTCGGCGTCGCACAGAAATTTCATTCGGGCCATGATCTCGTTCCTTCTCGCGTCACAAGCGGGCGGCGTTATCGTTTCAGGCCTTGGCGACCTGGCACAGCGTCGTCTTGGTTTCCTGCATCATCGTCACCGAGTCGTAGCCGTAGGTCGTGGCCGTGTTGACGGCCTCTCCACGCACGATCGGCGCCGCGCCCTCAGGGTAGTACTCGAGCATGTCCTTGCCCATCCACCAGCCGGAGAAATGGAACGGGATGAACGTCGTTCCCGACGCGACGCGATCGGTCACCTGAGCCTTGACCTTGATCTGCGCCCCGGTCGGCGACTTGACCCACACGTATTCGCCGTCCCTCACGCCGCGGTCGTTCGCGTCCTTCGGGTTGATCTCGACGAAGTTCTCCTGCTGCAACTCCGCCAGCCATCGGTTCGACCGCGTTTCCTCGCCGCCGCCCTCGTACTCGACCAGGCGGCCCGAGGTCAGCACCAGCGGAAAGTTGGTGGCGACGT
>JADGRP010000049.1 GCA_017880805.1 Burkholderiales bacterium | reverse complement strand
CGCTCGCCGCGCTGAGTTCCAGCGATTGGGAAACCAATTTCATGGCCACCTTGGGGTTGCGGGCCGATCTCGGTTCGCCGGTGGTGAACGAGACACTTCCCGGAAAGCCGGCGGCAACCGCAGGCATCCGCCCGGGCGACGCGATCGTCGCCATCGACGGTGCGACGGTGCGCTCGCCCGCGGACGCGGCGGCGATTACCAACGCGCATCCCGGCGAGCGAATCACTTTCACACTGCGCCGGGACGGCGCCGAGTTCCGGAGCGATCTGACGCCGGAACCAAGTGAGCAGAACGGCCGTCGAATCGGCATCGCCGGCATGCGGCTCGGCGTCGATCCGGCCGCCGCCGAGCGCGTTTCCATCATCGTTCGTTACAGTTTCGGCGAGGCGCTGGTGCAAGGCGCGCGCAAGACCTGGGATTTGTCGGTGTTCACGCTGAAAATGCTCGGCCGCATAGTCACCGGCGACGCGTCGCTCAAGAACATCAGCGGTCCTCTGACCATGGCCGATTTTGCCGGGCAGTCAGCGCAGGCCGGCGTGTTGACATTCATCGGCTACCTCGCGCTGATCAGCATCAGCCTCGGCGTGCTCAATCTGCTGCCCGTTCCCTTACTCGATGGCGGTCACTTGATGTATTATCTTGCCGAGATTATCAAAGGCAGTCCCGTTTCCGACCGCGTCCTCGAGGTCGGCCAGCGCATCGGCATGGCCGTGCTGGCGATGCTGATGGCTCTAGCGCTTTTCAATGATATTTCCCGACTCTTCTGACCGCTCCCCGCGCGGGGCGATTTCGCGCACACGCACAAAGTTCCTGACATCGCTGGCAGGCGCTGTGGCGCTGCTCGGGCTGTCGACTGCGGCGCTGGCTTTCGATCCGTTTACCGTTAAGGATATTCGCGTCGAAGGCGTGCAGCGTACCGACGCCGGAACCGTGTTCAGCTATCTCACGATCAAGGTCGGCGATCGCATCGACGATGAAAAGGCGTCGGCAGCGGTCAAGGCACTGTACGCAACCGGTTTCTTTCGCGACGTGCGGCTCGACGCGGAAGACGGCGTGCTTGTGGTCATCGTGCAGGAGCGGCCGACGATCAGCCAGATCGACATCAACGGCATCAAGGAGTTCGAAAAGGACACGCTGAAGAAGGCGCTCAAGGACATAGGCATCGCGGAGTCGCGCATCTTCGATCGTTCCGCGCTGGAACGCGCCGAACAGGAATTCAAGCGGCAGTACATCAATCGCGGCTATTACGCGATGAAAGTCACCACGACCGCGACGCCACAGGAGCGTAATCGCGTCGCCGTCAATTTCACGGTGGAAGAGGGCGACGTCGCCAAGATCGCCAACATCAATATCGTCGGTACCCAGGCATTCTCCGAAAAATTACTGATTAACGAGATGCAGCTCTCGACGCCCGGCTGGCTAACCTGGTACACCAAGAACGACCAGTATTCGAAGCAGAAGCTCCAGGCCGACCTGGAGGCGCTGCGCAGCTACTACACGAACCGCGGCTATCTCGAGTTTGCCGTCGATTCGACGCAGGTGTCGATCACTCCGGACAAGGAGGAAATCTACATCACCGTCAACATTACCGAGGGACCGAGGTACACGTTTGCGGATGTGCGTCTGGCCGGCGAGCTGCTGCTGCCGGAAGCGGAATTGCAACGGCTGATCTCGGTCAAGCCCGGGGAAGTCTATTCGCGGGAAAAGCTGACCCAGTCCGCGAAGGCGATTTCGGACCGGCTGGGCAGCGACGGATATGCGTTCGCAAACGTCAACGCAGTTCCGGAGGTCGATCGGGTCAAGCGGGAGGCCGCGTTCACGTTCTACATCGATCCGGGTCGTCGGGTGTACATACGGCGCGTCAACATCAGCGGCAACGCGCGAACGCGCGACGAGGTGATCCGGCGCGAGCTGCGTCAGCTCGAAGGCGCCTGGTACGACGCGACGCGGATCGACCGCTCCAAGGTCCGCATCATCAGACTTAACTATTTCGACGACGTCAACATCGAAACGCCGGCCGTGCCCGGTAGCCCCGATCAGGTCGATCTCGACGTGACGGTAACCGAGAAGTCGACCGGCAATCTGCTAGCGGGCGTCGGCTACTCCAGCGCCGAAGGCGTCGTTCTTTCCGCATCGATCTCGCAGAACAACGTATTTGGCTCCGGCAACTCGCTGGCCGCATCGATCAACACCAGTAAAATCAATCGCACGATCGCCCTGACTTTCGTCGAGCCGTACTGGACCTCCGACGGCATCTCGCGCTCGCTCGAGGTCTACGACAAGAACGTCGATCCGTCGTCGCTGCCGATCGCCCAATACTCGTCGATCACCTATGGTGGCGCGGTCAATTTCGGTGTGCCGGTAACTGAGACCGATGTCGTCAACTTCGGGGGCCGCTTTGAGCATACGACCCTGACTCTGTTCGCCAACAGCCCGCCGATATATGCTGACTTCGTCCGCCAATTCGGGCTGGTGACCAACACCTATATTTTCACCGCCGGTTGGGCTCGCGACACTCGTGACAATGTCCAGTTTCCGACCAAGGGCCTGCTGCAAAGCGCATTTGGCGAGATGGGTCTGCCGGTGGGCGATCTTCAGTATTACAAGGCAAACTATCTTATTCAGTGGTTTACGCCGTTGCCGTTCAGTTCGGTACTGATGCTGCGCAGCGACTTGGGCTACGGCGGCGGCCTCTCCAATAAAACGCTGCCCTTCTTCAAGGCGTATTATGGAGGTGGAGTTGGTTCGGTGCGAGGCTACGAAACTGCTTCGCTCGGTCCGCAGGACGCGCAGGGAAACACGATTGGCGGCAGGCGCAAGATTATCGGCAACGCCGAGCTGTTTTTTCCTCTGCCCGGCACGAAGGCGGGAGATCAATCGGTGCGCCTGTCGGTGTTTGCGGACGCAGGGCAGATCCACGATTCCGGATTTCAGCCGGGTCTCGAATCGTTCCGGTTTTCTACGGGCATCGGGCTGGCTTGGAACTCGCCGGTTGGTCCGTTGAAGTTCAGTTATGGTGTTCCGATCAACCCAAAGGTCACCGACAAGGTGCAGCACTTCCAGTTTCAGGTGGGTACCGTCTTCTAGAGTTGCCGTCGGGCTCCGATCATCGCGAATACTCGCGGCGGAGAGGACTCGAGGGTACGGCGCAAGCGGCGCGATATGATTCGGCGCCTGCATCGACCGGCCCTTCGCTCATCGCGGCCTTGCGGCAGGAGAGAAAATTGAAACACATCAGACATGGATTCTTGATTCGCATTGCGGCCGCTCTGTTCATCGCGTCGCTCGCAGCTCCCGGATTTGCACAGGGTGCCGACTACAGGATCGGGTTTGTCAATGGCGAGCGCCTGTTTCGCGAGGCCGCACCGGCAAAGCGGGCACAACAAAAGATCGAAAAGGAGTTCGCCGCCCGCGACGCAGAAATTCAGAAACTCTCCAAGCAGGTGCGCGACATGCAGGCGCTTCTGGAAAAGGACGGCGTTACGATGCCGGAAGTCGAACGTCGCACCAAGGAGCGTGATCTCGCCAACATGAGCCGCGATCTGCAGCGAATGCAAAGGGAGTTTCGAGAGGATCTCAATTTGCGCAAGAACGAAGAGTTGACCGCGGTGCAGGAACGCGCGAACAAGGTCATTCAGCAAATCGCGATCGACGAGAAATTCGACTTGATCATCCAGGAGCCGGTCATCTATGCCAGTCCGCGCATCGACATCACCGACCGGGTGGTCAAGGCGCTCGCCGACAAGTAAAGCGGGCGCAGACTGCGCCGTGGCGCGAGCGCATGAATCCCAGCAATAGTCGTCACGGCACCGGTATAACGCTCCGCGAGCTGGCCGAACGCTGCGGTGCGGATCTGGCCGGCGACGGCGAGCTGATGATCTATCGCGTGGCGACGCTCGAAGACGCCGACGCAAAGTCGATTTCCTTTCTCTCCAACGCCCGGTACCGCACGCAGCTCGCGTCGACGCGTGCCGGCGCGGTCATTGTCGCTCCGCGCGATGCCGATGCGACGCCGCTGCCTAAGCTGCTGTCGAACAATCCGTATGCCGTTTACGCGCGAGTCGCGACGATTTTCCATCCGCCGGCCGTGGCGGTGCCAGGCGTGCACGCCACCGCGATCATTGCCGCAACGGCGAAAGTCGCCGCGAGCGCAACGATCGGCCCGAACGTCGTTGTGGGCCATCGGGCGTCCGTCGGCGAGCGCGCCAGGATCCACACCGGCTGCGTGGTGGGCGATGATTGCTCCGTCGGCGACGATGTGACCCTGTATCCGCGCGTGGTCCTCTACGCGAACTCGGTGCTGGGCCCGCGCACCATCGTTCACAGCGGCGCCGTGATCGGCGCCGACGGCTTCGGCATGGCCGAGCTCGACGGACGCTGGCTCAAGGTACCCCAGATCGGCAGAGCGGTGATCGGCGCCGACGTCGAGATTGGCGCCAATACGACCATCGATCGCGGCGCGCTGGGCGACACCGTTGTCGAAGACGACGTCAAGCTCGACAACCAGATCCAGATCGGCCATAACTGCCGCATCGGCGCTCACACCGCGATTGCCGGATGCGTCGGGATCGCCGGCAGCACCACCATAGGGCGCAATTGCAAGATCGGCGGGGCGGCGATGATCATCGGCCACCTGGACATTGTCGACGGCACTACGATCTCGGCCATTACCGGCGTGTACGAGTCGATTCGCACTGCGGGCGTCTATACTTCGGCGTTTCCCACGCTGCCGCATCGCGAATGGCAGTATGTCGCGGCAATTCTTCGCAAGCTGCGCAGCTTCGCGAAAAGGGTCCGGGCGCTGGAGCGGGTGCTGCAAATCAAGGCGGACGAAAAGGGGGAGTGACCGTGGCGGCAATGGACATCAACGAGATCATGGCTTACCTGCCGCATCGGCCGCCCTTTCTTTTCGTCGATAAAGTCATCGAATGCACGCCGGGCAAGCACATCAAAGCGATCAAGAACGTCACCATCAACGAGCCGTTTTTCGAGGGGCATTTCCCCGCCTACCCGGTGATGCCGGGGGTGCTGATCATCGAGGCGCTGGCGCAGGTATCGGTGATCCTGGTCTATCAGACGCTGGGGCGCAGACCGGACGATAAGTCGCTCATCTTTTTCGCCGGCATCGACCACGCACGATTCAAGCGCCAGGTATTCCCGGGCGACACGCTGGTGCTCGAGGCGACGGAGCTTCGCCTGGTCCGCGGCGTCGGCAAGTTCGCCGTGAGGGCGAGCGTCGGCGACAAGTTGGTTGCCGAGGCGGAGCTTCTGGCCGCGCTGCGCGACTTCTGACGCATGCCCGGCGTTCATCCCACGGCCATTGTCGCCGCCGGCGCGAGCCTTGGCGCCGGGGTCGAGATCGGCCCCTATTCGGTCGTCGGCGCAAGCGTAAGTGTCGGGGAGGGCACGACGATCGGGGCGCACGTCCTGATTGCCGGGCATACCACGATCGGACGCAACAACCGCTTGTTTCCGTTCTCGTCAATCGGCGATATTCCGCAGGACAGAAAATACGATGGCGCGGTGACGCGCACTGTCATCGGCGACGAAAATGTCATTCGCGAGTTTGTCTCCATCAACGCCGGCACGACCCAGGATCGCGGTGTCACCACCATTGGAAACGGTAACTGGCTGCTGGCATATTCACATATCGCGCACGACTGCGTGGTCGGCAACGGGACGACTTTTTCGAACAACGCCCAACTCGCCGGTCACGTGGTCATCGAGGATTACGTCGTGCTCGGCGGGTTCGTCGGCGTGCACCAGTTCTGCCGCGTCGGCGCCCACGCGATGGTCGCTGCCGGGTCGATCGTGCTGCAGGACGTTCCGCCTTTCGTGACCGCGGCGGGTTATCCTGCGAAGCCGCGGGGTGCCAACAGCGAGGGGCTGCGGCGTCGCGGCTTTTCAGCGGTCGACATTGCCGCCATCAAGCGCGCATACAAAACCTTGTATCGCAGCCAGCTCACGCTGAACGAAGCGCTCGAGCAAATTGTCGCCGAGGCGCGACAAGTGCCACCGCTCGAGCTGCTCGCCGTATTTCTGGAGAGCCCCGGTCGCGGAATCATTCGTTGAGAGCAGGGCGGTAATGGCGGCGGAGAGCACGGGCACTGCGGTCACGATCGGCATCGTCGCCGGAGAAGCGTCCGGCGATGCGTTGGGGGCAGGGCTGATCCACGCCGTGCGCGAGCGGATTCCTGGCGCGCGCTTTGCCGGCATTGGGGGCCCGCGCATGGAAAGCGCCGGCTGCGCGATTTGGTATCCGATGTCCAGACTCGCACTTCGCGGCTATGCAGAAGTGCTGACCCATCTTCCGGAGCTGGTCCGCATTCGCCGCGACGTGTTTCGTCGCTTGCGCTCGATCAAGGCGCCGCTGTTCATCGGTGTCGATGCGCCCGACTTCAACCTCGGCCTGGAGGCGCGCCTCAAAGGCGACGGCGTGCGTACGATTCACTATGTCAGTCCGTCGGTGTGGGCCTGGCGGCGCAAACGCATAGCCTCCATCGCACGTTCGGCCGATCGCCTTCTGGCGCTGTTTCCGTTCGAACCGCCGCTGTACGAAGGGGCGGGGCTTCAGGTCACCTTCGTCGGGCATCCGCTTGCCGCGGATGCCGCCAATGCGTCGACGCGGCGGGAAACGCGCGAGCTCCTGAAGCTGGAGCTCTTCCGGCCTGTGTTCGCGCTGCTGCCGGGCAGCCGCCGGTCCGAGCTCGAGATGCACACCGAGCTGCTCTTGAAGACTGCCGCGGAAATTGTCGAGATACTTCCGGAGGCCAAATTCGTCGTCCCTCTGATCAGCCGCGAAACGCGTGACTATTTCGAAGGCGTGCAATATCGGCTCCAACTCGAGGCGTTGCCGCTGAAGCTTCTGTACGGGCACGCGGATCACGCGTTGCGTGCGGCGGACGTCGGCATCGTGGCATCGGGCACGGCAACGCTCGAGGCCGCGATGGCTCGCTGTCCGCACCTCGTGTTCTACCGCGTCAATCCGATTACCGCTGGCATCGTCGCGCGAAAGCTTTTGCTTCCCTATGTCGGCTTGCCGAACGTGTTTGCGGGACGTTTCGTTGTCGCCGAATTCCTTCAGGGCGAGGCGACCGTTGCCAATCTCGCCCGTGCCGCGCTCAATCTGTACGATGACACCGTGACCCGACGCAGGCTCGAGGCGCTGTTCGCAGGCATGGCCGGCGCACTGGCCGCGGACACCTCGGCCATCGCTGCCGACGCGGTGGCGACCGAGCTGCGGGCCGCGGGCGTGACATGCTGATCGCCGGCGTCGACGAGGCGGGTCGCGGTCCGCTTGCCGGACCGGTAGTCGCTGCCGCGGTTATTCTCGATCCAGTGCGTCGGGTGCGGGGCTTACGCGATTCCAAGGAGCTTAGCGCCGCCCAGCGCGACCGGCTGGCGATCGAAATACGGACCCACGCGGTTGCTTGGGCGGTCGCGGCAAGCGATGTCGGCGAGATCGATACCTTGAACATCCTGCAGGCGACGCTGCTCGCGATGCGGCGTGCGGTGGAACAGCTCACGACCCGGCCGGAGGTGGTCTGGATCGACGGCCTGCACTGCCCATCGCTCGATTATCCGGTGCGGGCGATCGTCGGCGGCGACCGCGCGGTGGCGGCCATCGCCGCGGCATCGATCCTGGCCAAGACCACACGCGACGCCTTGCTGGTCGAGCTCGACCGGCTCTATCCGCTGTACGGATTCGCGCGCCACAAAGGCTATTGCACCCCCGAGCACCTGGAGGCATTGGCGAACCACGGCCCGTGTCCGGCGCATCGCCGCAGCTTCGCTCCGGTGGCGCAGATACGATTCGTTTTCTAAAGACTGCAAGCAAACGATGGCGAAGCGACCCGAAGCACTGTTGTTCGATGTTTTCGGCACCGTCGTCGATTGGCGCGGAAGCCTTATTCGCGAACTCGCGCGCGTCGGTCGCCGACACGGCGTGCGTGCCGACTGGGGTGCGTTTGCGGATACGTGGCGCTCCGGCTATCGGCCGGCGATGGATCGAGTGCGCCGTGACGACTCGTCATGGCGGTCGATCGACGAAATACACCTGCAAATACTGCGGCCATTGATCAAGCGCGCCGGCTTGCGGCTCCGGCTGGCGGAGATACTCGACCTGAACGCCGCCTGGCATCGGCTTAAGCCCTGGCCGGACAGTGTGAGGGGGCTTGCTCGTCTCAAGCAACATTTCGTCATCGGCACGCTGTCGAATGGCAACATGTCGCTGCTGATCGATCTGGCGCGAGCCGGGCGCCTGCCGTGGGATGTGATTTTGTCGGCCGAGCTGTTTCAGCACT
Source organism: Burkholderiales bacterium (assembly GCA_017880805.1). Lineage (GTDB taxonomy): Bacteria > Pseudomonadota > Gammaproteobacteria > Burkholderiales > Casimicrobiaceae > PALSA-1003. The sequence goes on along the minus strand of JADGRP010000049.1, from coordinate 17,157 downwards.
ACAAGCCGGATCCCGAGGTCTACGTCGGCGCGGCGGCGCTGCTTGGCTTGCCTGCGAAAGCGGTGATGCTGGTGGCGGCGCACAAGGATGATCTCGCTGCCGCACGGCGCTGCGGCTTGCAGACAGCGTTCGTGCGCCGGCCAATGGAACACGGCCGGGCGTTGGACGCCGATGTCAGTGCCGACCGGCGGTGCGACGTCAACGCCGATGATTTTGTCGAACTTGCCCGGCAGCTGGAGCTACAAGCGCGCTAAGATTGCGCATTCACCCATCGAAGATTCAGGAGTCGGACCCATGATTCATTGCGTGCTGCATGATCCTCAGGATTCGGTCGCCGTCGTCGTCGTCGAAGGCATCAAGGCAGGGCAGACCTTGACCGGCCTGATTCTCGACGAAAACCGCACCATTGCGTTGCCGTGCACGCAGGACATCCCGCTCGGGCACAAGGTGGCCCTCAAGGACATGAACGTCGGCGACACGGTCATCAAGTATGGCGTGGACATCGGCAAAGTCGTCGCGTCGATCAAGATTGGGCAGCACGCCCACGTTCACAACATCAAGACCAAGCGCTGGTAAGCAGCGGCCCGTGCAATGCCAAGCGGTTGGCGTTGCCGGACCTCAAGTCGTGCACAACAGCGTCGATTTCGATCGTCGCATTTCTCGGAGCTCGAGCACCATGCAGAACAGTTTCTTGGGTTACCGGCGGGAAAACGGCCGGGTGGGCGTCCGCAACCATGTGATCATTCTTCCCGTCGATGATTTGTCCAACGCCGCCGCCGAGGCGGTCGCGCACAACATCAAAGGGACGATGGCGATCCCGCATCCCTATGGGCGGCTTCAATTTGGCGCCGACCTCGAGCTGCACTTCCGAACGCTCATCGGCGCCGGCAGCAATCCCAACGTGGCTGCGGTGGTGGTGATCGGGATCGAGGAAGCATGGACTAAAAAAGTCGTCGACGCGATCACCGTGACCGGCAAGCCGGTGTCGGGTTTCGGCATCGAGCTGCACGGCGACCACGACACCATCATGCGCGCATCCAAGGCGGCGCGCGAATACCTGCAATGGTCGAGCGAAAAGCAACGGGTCGAGTGCGCGCTCACCGAATTGTGGGTGGCGACCAAATGCGGTGAATCCGATACGACGTCGGGATGCGGCGCCAATCCCACTGTGGGCGACGCGTTCGACAAGCTTTACGCGGCGGGATGCACCCTGGTGTTCGGTGAAACCACCGAGCTCACCGGCGGCGAGCAGATCGTTGCCGCGCGCTGCCGTGACGACAAGGTTCGCGCCGACTTCATGCGCATGTTCGACCGCTACCAGGAAGTGATCAATCGCCACAAGACGAGCGATTTGTCGGACTCGCAGCCGACCAAGGGCAACTTCGCCGGCGGACTGACCACGATCGAGGAAAAAGCGCTCGGCAACATCCAGAAAATCGGCCGCAAATGCGTCGTCGATGGAATCCTGGATAAGGCGGAGATTCCCTCCGGTCCCGGTCTCTGGTTCATGGACAGCTCTTCGGCCGCGGCGGAGATGGTCACCTTGTGCGCAGCGTCGGGCTACGCGGTTCTTTTTTTCCCCACGGGGCAGGGCAACGTGATCGGCAATCCGATTTTGCCGGTGATCAAGATTTGCGCCAACCCGCGCACGGTACGGACGATGAGCGAGCATATCGACGTCGATACGTCTGGCCTGTTGCAGCGTGAAATCACCATGGACCAGGCAGGCGACAAGCTGCTCGAGATGATGTTTCGCACCGCCGCCGGACGCTTGACCGCGGCCGAGGCGCTCGGCCATCGCGAATTCGTGATGACGCGCCTCTACGAAAGCGCATGAAGCGTTTGCCCCCTTGCAGCACGCGTGATCGCGCCATTCAAGGCCCATCGTTGCACTCATAGTCGTGGAAGAGTGCTTGCCACCGGAGATCGAACATGAACAAGGCCATTCTCGCGTGTCGGCTGCGCGCGCTGCTTGCCGCAACGCTTATCGCGTTTCCCGCATTCGCATCGGCGGAGCTCTCCGAGATCAAGGTCGCGAAGCAGTACGGCATCAGTTACCTGCCGCTGATGCTGATGGAGGACGGCAAGCTGATCGAAAAACATGCCAAGGCCGCCGGAGTCGATGTGACCGTGAGCTGGGCGACGTTTGCCGGCGGCAACGTCATGAACGACGCGCTGTTGTCAAATAGCCTGCAGATTGCGTCGGGGGGCGTCGGGCCGCTGGTCATACTGTGGTCGCGCACCCGCGGCAGCCTCGACATTCGCGGCATCGGCGCATTGAATTCGATGCCGCTGTATTTGGTTACCCGCAATCCTGACGTGAAGACAATCCGGGACCTGACCGACAAGGACCGTATCGGCATGCCGGCCGTCAAGATCTCGGTCCAGGCACTCGCCTTGCAGATGGCGGCGGAGCAGGCGTTCGGCCCGGGGCAGCAGAACCGGCTGGACCCTCTTACCGTCTCCATGGCGCACCCTGACGCGATGCAGGCGCTGCTTTCGGGACAATCCGAGATCGACGCGCATTTCGGCTCGCCGCCGTTCCAATATCAAGAGCTCGCCAAGCCGGACATGCACCTCGTGCTCAACAATTACGACGTGATGGGCGGGGCCGTGACGTTCAATATAGTGTGGACCAGCGACAAGTTCCGCATCGAGAATCCCAAGCTCTACGATGCGTTCTGCAAGGCGCTCGACGAAGCGCAAGCGATAATCAATCGCGACAAGCGCTCGGCGGCCGACGCCTACATCCGCATATCGAAGGACAAGGACACGGTCGACAATATCGCGCGAATGATGAACGATCCACAGATTGTCTACACGACAACGCCACAGAACGTCATGAAGTACGCCGACTTCATGGCCAAGACCGGCGCGATCAAGATCAAGCCCGAATCGTGGAAGGATCTATTCTTCCCTAACGTGCACGGCCTGCCCGGAAGCTGACGCAGGATGAACGCGCGGGCGCCGACAAGTCTTTCCGAGATCAAGATCGATTTAGCGACCATACGCGCGGCGCACGCGCGCATTCGTCCGCACATCCATCGCACGCCGGTGCTTTCGAGCCCTGCGCTCGACGACACCGTCGACGCGCGCCTTTTTTTCAAGTGCGAAAACCTGCAGAGAGTCGCCGCGTTCAAGGCGCGTGGCGCGTGCAACGCGGTGCTTTCGCTGTCGGCAGCGGAAGCCGGGCAGGGCGTGGTCACGCACTCTTCCGGAAACCACGGTGCCGCGCTCGCCTGGGCGGCGCGCTCGCGCGGTATCCGGGCGTGGATCGTGATGCCGTCCAACGCCGCTCAGGTGAAGCAAGACGCAGTCAACGGCTTTGGCGGAACGATCCGCTTCTGCGAGCCGACCGTCGCTGCGCGCGAAGCGGCTTGCGCCGCGGTGGAATCGGAAACGGGCGCGACACTGGTCCATCCCTACAACGATTGGCGTGTCATCGCCGGTCAGGGAACGGCCGCACTCGAGCTGCTGGAAGACGAACCGGAGCTCGATGTGATCATCGCCCCGGTGGGCGGCGGCGGTCTGCTCTCGGGCACCGCCATCGCCGCCAAAGGCCTCCGGCCGTCGATCAAGGTTTATGGCGCCGAGCCGGCCGGCGCCGACGACGCGTATCGATCGCTGCACGAGGGCCGCATCATTCCGCAGACCGATCCGCACACTATCGCCGACGGGCTGCGCTCGTCGCTTGGCGACAAGACATTCGCGGTGCTGCGCTCGACCGTCGACCAAGTCGAAATCGCGTCCGAGGAAGCGATAGTGCGTGCGATGCGCCTCCTCTGGGAAAAGCTCAAGATGATTGTCGAGCCGTCGTCCGCAGTGCCGCTCGCCATGTTGTTGGAACGCAAGATTTCGGTAAACAAGCTTCGGGTCGGCATCATCCTGAGCGGCGGCAACGTCGACCTGGGCCACCTGCCCTGGCAGACGTGATATCCGCGCGGACCGTGGACCAAAGCGACGGCCGTGCTCGAGAAGGAGGCACGATGGAAGCGATCACACCGCTGCTCGATGTCAAGGGCGTCACGCTGCAATACAAGACCAAGGATTACCTGGTCACCGCCACCTATCGAGTCGATTTTCAGGTGTTGCAATCGGACCGCTTCATCCTGCTGGGGCCGTCCGGCTGCGGAAAATCGACGCTGCTCAAGGCGGTCGGTGGCTACATGACTCCGGTCGAGGGCGAGATCACGCTCAAGGGTCAGAAGGTCACCAAGCCGGGACCGGACCGGATGATGGTGTTCCAGGAATTCGACCAGCTCCTTCCCTGGAAGACGGTGAAGGAAAACGTGATGTTCGCATTGACCGCCAGCGGCAAGCTTTCGGCCAAGGCGGCCGAGGAAAAGGCGCTCGAGTACATCAACAAGGTCAACCTCACCAAGTTCGCCGACAGCTTTCCTCACACGCTGTCCGGTGGAATGAAGCAGCGGGTCGCGATCGCACGCGGCATGGCGATGGAGCCCGACGTGCTGCTGATGGACGAGCCGTTTGCGGCGCTCGATGCCCTGACCCGGCGCAAGATGCAGGACGAGCTGCTGCAGCTTTGGGACGACACCCACTTCACGGTGTTGTTCGTCACCCATTCGATCGCCGAGGCGATCAAGATCGGCAGCCGGATCCTGCTCTTGTCTCCTCACCCCGGCCAGGTGAAGGCCGAGATGAACAGCCTGCCGCGGGAAAGCGACGGCGACATGGCGCACGCGCTGGAGCAAAAGATTCACGACATGCTGTTTGTCGATATCGTCGAAGAGGAGGCGGCCCATGTCTGAGCGCGTCGCGCTGCGTCCCGAAATCTATCGCGACCAGGTGGATGCGTCGGCCTTCGGCGTCGTCCAGAAGCCACTGTCGACCTGGGAGCGGATCTACAACCAGAGCGCGGTGCGCAAAGTATTCATCCTGATCATGCTGGCGATTTTCTGGGAGATCTACGCGCGTCTGCTCAACAATCCGCTGCTGTTTCCGACCTTCGCGGCCACCATCGAAGCTTTCATCGAAGCCGTAGTCCACGGCGGACTGCTCGGCAAGGCGTGGACGTCGATCAAGGTGCTGCTGATCGGGTACAGCGCCGGTATCGCGCTGGCGGCGTTGCTGACGGTCGTTGCGATCACGTCGCGCTTTGGAACGGATTTGCTGGAAACGCTGACGTCGATGTTCAACCCGCTGCCCGCCATCGCCTTGCTGCCGCTGGCGCTGATCTGGTTCGGCCTCGGCAACGGCAGCTTGGTGTTCGTGCTGATCCATTCGGTTCTGTGGGCCGTCGCGTTGAACACACACTCCGGTTTCCTTTCGGTGTCCAACACCATGCGCATGGTGGGGCGCAATTACGGCCTGCGAGGACTGTCGTATGTCGGACGAATACTCATTCCGGCGGCATTCCCAAGTATCCTGACCGGACTCAAGATCGGCTGGGCGTTCGCCTGGCGCACGTTGATCGCCGCCGAATTGGTGTTCGGAGTTTCATCCGGGTCGGGCGGACTCGGATGGTTCATCTACGAGAACAAGAATCAGCTCGAGATCCCGAGCGTATTCGCCGGCCTGTTTACCGTGATCGTCATCGGCCTCTTGGTCGAAAACGTCATTTTCCGCACCGTCGAAGCCAAGACTGTCCGCAAATGGGGCATGCAAAGTTGAATAACGCCGGTTCAGGCGCTTAGTGGACTAGAGGCGATGCGCGTCGTCATCTCCGAGTTCATGGATCCGGTGGCGGTCGCATCGCTTGCCGCAAGATTCGACACCGCGTTCGACGCGGAGATGGCCGAGCGCCGCGAACCGCTCAAGCGCCTGCTCACCGATGCCGACGCCTTGATCGTGCGCAACAAGACGCAAGTCGATGGCGAGCTTCTCGCGGCGGCGCCGCAATTGAAGGTCGTGGGGCGGCTGGGCGTAGGGCTCGACAATATCGACGTGCTGCAGTGCAAATCGCGCGGCATCGAGGTCATCCCCGCGACCGGCGCCAACGCGGTTGCGGTCGCCGAATACGTCATCGGCACCGCCTTGATCCTGTTGCGTGGTGCATACTCGAGCACCGATGCCGTTGCGGCGGGCAAGTGGCCGCGTAGCGCGTTGGCGAACGGGCGGGAGCTGTCAGGCAAGACGCTGGGCGTGGTCGGCTTCGGTCAGATCGGCCAGCTCACCGGCAGACTCGCGCGCGCGCTTGGCATGAAGGCAATCGGCTTTGACGCCATGATTCCCGCGGAGCACCCGATGTGGTCGGCGGAGCGGACGACCGCGCGCAGATTCGACGAGGTCCTGTGCGAAGCGGACGTCGTATCTATCCACGTGCCCTTGACGCCGGCAACGCGCGGCCTGATCGACGCGAGCAAATTGGCGCTGATGAAATCCGATGCCGTTCTCATTAACACTGCGCGGGGCGAAGTCGTGAATGAGGCGATGCTCGCGGCCGCGCTTAGGGCGGGCAAGCTCGGAGGCGCCGCGCTCGACGTTTTCGAGCATGAGCCGCTGGCGGCAGGAACTCCGCTGGCCGGATGCCCCCGTTTGCTGCTGACGCCTCATATCGCCGGCGTCACGCGAGAATCCAACGTTCGCGTCTCGACCATGATCGCGGAAAAGGTCGCGGCCGCGCTCGATCGTCATCGCGCGAAGACGTGATGCCGGGGGCGCGGGCCGGAGCGTGGCGTCGGTCATGGCCGCTCATTTCAACGACAGACGACGCTCGTTGATCGTGCCATGCCCCGCCTGAGCCTTGAGCAATTGGGCGACCTGGCGCGACGCGCGCTACTGCGCGCCGGCGCCGACGCGACAATGGCATCGACGACCGCGGATGCGCTCGTCTATGCCGATGCGCGCGGACTCGCGTCGCATGGCGTGACGCGAGTCGCGCAGTACACCGCGCATCTGTCGAACGGGCGTGCCGATGGCAATGCGCAGCCCCGCATCGTCGCAAGCAAAGGCGGCGCAGCGTTGATCAGCGCCGGGAGCGGACTCGCATATCCCGCGTGCGCGCTGGCGGTGAGCGAGGCGGTCGTGCGTGCGCACGAGTTCGGTGTTTCTCTGGTAGGCGTCACCGACAGCCATCACTACGGTGTCGCGGCCTTTCATCTCGCGCCTGTCGGCGTGGCCGGCATGGTCGGCCTTGCCTTATCGAACTCGCCCGCCGCGATGTCGGTCGCGGGCGGCAAGCGCCCTCTGCTCGGAACCAATCCCATTGCCGCGGTGTTTCCGCGCCCGCACGGTATCCCTTTGCTGATCGACATGTCCTTGTCGGAAGTCGCGCGGGGCAAGCTAATGATCGCGGCGAAGGACGGCAAACCGATTCCACTAGGCTGGGCGCTCGATGCGGAGGGCGTTCCGACCACCGATGCGCGCGCGGGTCTCGAAGGCAGCATGCTGGCCATGGGCGGGGCCAAGGGCGCAATGCTGGCGCTCGTCGTCGAGCTGCTGGTCACAACGCTCACTGGCGCTGCACTGGGCTTCGAGGCGTCGACGTTCTTTGTCAACGAAGGCAACCGGCCGCGAATGGGCCATGCGTTTCTGGTCGTCGATCCGGGCGCGCTCGCGGGCCGTACGGTGTACGGCGAGCGCATCGAAACGCTCGTTGCCGCGATGACCGACGAGGCCGGCGTGCGCCTTCCCGGTGAGCGTCGTGAAGCGCTTGCGCAGGCGGCCAGCGTCGACGGCGTCGAGATTTCGTCGCAATTGCACGAGAAGCTGATCGAACTCGCCGGCTGATCGGCGGTGCTTGGCGTCCAGCCGCCAAATGTCGCCGACACGCGGTATCGCGGCGGCATCACGCTGATGTCGCCGATGTAACTTCGTGCTACGAGCGATCGCGTTCGATCACTTGAACTGCGACCGTTCGAGGCGAAGGTAGGTGCGGTTGGCGTTTTGTGGGTGCAGCGTTTCGTATTGATCCCATCGCGCAAATTCCGGCAGGTCACATCGATCCGGCAACTCACCCAGGCTCACCCCTTCTTTCATCAGCGCCTCCACGCGACTTTCGAGCACTACGAAGTAATGAGCGAAGGCGACGATGTCGACGCAGCTGCCGATTGGGCCGTAACCGGGAACAAGGTGCCGACATTTCATCGACTCGATTTGCATGAGCGCATCGCGCCAAGCCTTCGGGTTCGCATCACGCAAATCGGGAATTCGATCGATCGAAACCAAATTGCCGGCGATCAGGGTTGAGGTCCTTTCGTCGAAAACCGCGATCGCACCGGGCGCGCTCGACCATTGAGGTGCGATCAATCGCAACGGGCGTCCTATCAGTTCGAGCGTTTCATTTCCGTTGATCAAGCGGTCCGGCTTGACCACCCGACTTGCAGCCATACTGTCTTCACCGAGTACCGCCCGCAGATTGCGCAGACAAGTCTCACACCGGACCGCAATCAATTCCGCGCTCCTGCGGTGTGCCAGTACGGGTATCCCGCGTGCCTGGAATGCGGCAGCGCCGAAGATGGCTTCCTGGCCCGGATGCGTCAGGATTGCAAGACGAATAGGTCGAGTCGAGATGCTCTTGACCGCCGCGATAATATCCTCGCCTTCACGATAGGAAATGCCAGTGTCAACGACGACGATGCCGCGCGGCCCGACGATAAAGGCGACGTTTGCGGTGCGTCCGCCGTTCTCAGGCGTGATATCGCCTCCGCTTCCCATTAGTGCGTAAACCCCCGCAGCGACCATAACGATCTTTGGCTGCACGGCGGGAACGCTTTCGGTTGCGCATGACGCCGCAAGAATGACAATGACCGCCCGCAAGAGCCTGTTGATCATTGATGTCGAGCCTATCCGATTGGAAATCGTCCGTGCCGTTTCTCGAGAAGGATGCATGTCCGGCAGTACCAGCGATGCGTTCGCATGAGTTCGCGATCGAGCAAGGATTGTATGACGTCGACGGCGATGAATCCTGGCGTAGCTTGCGTAACGATGCGAATTGAGAACCGCGCAGAAATTGGACCTGGCGCGATCAATCGGAACAGAAATGCCAGACGTACCGTTGTGTTGCGCTGCGACATAGAAGCTTATCCTCGCGATTGTTCCTGAATGGTATCCCTTTATTTTCAATGGGCTAAAGTATGGGACCGTTCGCTGTTGCATTGCAGTAACGCCCAAACCTGGGATGGCAAAAAAATTCCCATCCCTGTAGTAGGCAAATTGACTTAAATCAGGCGTGGCGCGACACTCGCAAGAGTCGGCGATCGAGTTGCAAAAAAAGCGAATTCTCTCGACGCGGTCGCCTTGCGTTCTGGCTCGATAACGTCCAATGGAGGAAAGCATGCAAAGCGCTTATAGACGGTTGGCCTTCGCAGGTGCGATGTTTGCACTGGCGCTGCCTGGAGTAGCCGCGGCGAATGCGGATGTCGAGAAACAGACATCCGATCCGAACAACTGGGCAATGCAAGCTGGGGACATGTACAACCAGCGCTACAGCAAGCTCACTCAGATCAACGCACAGAATGTTGGCAAGATGCAGGTCGCGTGGATGTTCTCCACCGGCGTATTACGCGGGCACGAGGGATCGCCGCTGGTCGTGGGCGACACGATGTACATCCATACACCGTTCCCCAACAAGGTGTTCGCGCTCGATATCGACACGCAGAAGATCAAGTGGCGCTACGAACCAAAGCAGGATGCGGCGGTGATTCCGCAAATGTGCTGCGACACGGTCTATCGCGGGCTCGCGTATGCGGAAAACAAGATCTTCCTGCAGCAAGCCGACAGCACGCTCGTCGCCTTGGATGCCGGCACGGGAAAGGTGATCTGGTCGGTCAAGAACGGCGATCCCAAAGTGGGCGCCGTGAACACCAACGCGCCGCACGTCTTCAAGGATAAGGTAATCACGGGCATCTCCGGCGGAGAGTGGGGCGTGCGCGGCTACATCACGGCGTACGACATCAACTCGGGCAAGCAGGTCTGGAGGGCGTACAGCACCGGTCCGGATGCCGAGATGCTCATCGATCCGGACAAGACGACGACATGGACTGACGGCGCGGTCAAGCCCGTGGGCAAGGACTCATCGCTCAAGACCTGGCAGGGCGAGCAGTGGAAGATCGGCGGCGGGACGACGTGGGGCTGGTATAGCTACGACAAGACCCAGAATCTGATGTACTACGGCACGGGGAATCCGTCGACCTGGAATCCATCGCAGCGTCCGGGCGACAACCGCTGGTCGATGACCATCATGGCGCGCGATGTCGACACCGGCATGGCCAAATGGGTCTTCCAGATGACGCCCTTCGACGAGTGGGATTTCGACGGCGTCAACGAGATGATCCTCGCCGACATCAACGTCAAGGGCAAGCCGACCAAGGCGCTCGTTCACTTCGATCGCAATGGATTCGGCTATACGCTCGATCGCGTGACAGGTGCGCTGCTGGTTGCGGAAAAATACGACCCGACGGTGAACTGGGCGTCGCACGTCGACATGAAGACGGGCCGGCCGCAAGTCCTCAAGCAATACTCGACCGCACAAAATGGCGCTGAGCACAACAACAAGGGGATATGTCCCGCAGCGCTGGGATCGAAGGACGAGCAACCCGCCGCGTTCAATCCGAAGAACGGAAAGTTCTATGTTCCGACGAATCACGTCTGCATGGACTACGAGCCGTTCAAGGTCGACTACGTCGCAGGGCAGCCCTACGTTGGCGCGACGCTCTCGATGTACCCGCCACCGGGCGAAAAAAACATGGGCAACTTCATTACGTGGGACGCGGGCACGGGCAAGATTGTGCAAAGCCACGGCGAGAAGTTCTCCGTGTGGAGCGGGGCGCTGGTGACTGCAGGGGGTCTCGCGTGCTACGGGACGCTCGAGGGCTATCTCAAGTGCGTCGACGCCAACGATATCAATAAGGAATTGTTCAAGTTCAAGACGCCGTCAGGGATCATCGGCAACGTCTTCACCTATGAGCATAAGGGCAAGCAATACATGGGCGTGTTCTCCGGGATCGGTGGCTGGGCGGGAATCGGCATGGCTGCCGGACTCGAAAAGGACCAGGACGGCTTGGGCGCCGTCGGTGGCTACAAGGAGCTCCGGGACTACACCGAGCTCGGCGGCTCGCTCACCATCTTCGCGCTTCCCAAGTAGTTTCTGCATACCCCTGTCGCCGGCGCGCGCGTCTCGCGCGCCGGCGCTTGTTTGCCTGGCGCACCGCGGCGCGGGAACTGAGACCCGAGACCGAGGTCCCAGCGTCAGCGGCGACCTGTTTTCGAGGCCAAAATGATGCGCGTGCATGTTTCCTCATCGGCGTTGGGCGCTCTGTTGGTGATCGGCTGCGTCGGCGTGATATTTCATGCGTCGGCGCAGAATACGAAAGGGGCCGGCGAAACGGGCGACAAGCCCTACCACGTGGTCGATGGTTTCAAGGTCGATACAAGCACGATGAATGGTTTTCGCGCCTGGCGGGCGGCTGCGTGCGATCGTTGTCACGGCGCGAATCAGCAAGGTCTGGTCGGCCCGTCGCTGCTCGAAAGTTTCAAGGTGCTTAGCAAGGAGGATTTCATCAAGACGGTGACGGAAGGGCGACTCGAAAAAGGGATGCCGAGCTTCAAGACCAGCCCGATAGTCATGGGGAACACCGATGGTCTGTATGCTTATCTCAAGGGGCGCTCGAGCGGCGACATCACGCGCTCAAAGGTAGAGGAGCTGAAATAATGGCGCGGCAGAGTCGGTTGCGCGGGCAGCCGGCATACGTTCTCGTCCGCGAGCCATGAGACGGCCACCCAAGTTACTGCGCTGTTGCCTCTTGGGGGTGGTGGCCTGCATTATCGTCGCCGCGAGCGCACATGCGTACGCACAGGACGCGCCCGCCGCGTTCCGCCCGTGCATCGACCCAAGCAATCTGCCTTTCTCCAATACGCAGGGCGAAGGCTTCGAAAATCGCATCGCAGATCTGTTCGCGCAAAAACTCGGCCTGCCGGTCCGGAGCTATGCTTTCCCGCAGCGGATGAACTTCGTCCGCAATACGCTCCGCTACAAACTGCCGGGCCAGGACTTCCGTTGTGACATCGTCATGAGCGTTCCCGCGGGCTACGATCAGGCGTCGGCAACCATGCCGTACTACCGCTCGACCTACATGCTCGTGTATCCCAAAGGCAAGGGGCTTGACCAGATCAAGGCCGGGGCCGACTTATTCGCCTTACCGCCCGAAGCGCGCAACAAGCTAACCGTTGGAATCTTCGACCGCTCGCCCGCGTCAATTTGGCTTGCCAGGCATGGCATGGAGTTTCAGGCTAAACCCTACCCCATGCTTTCTCCCGACCCTGAGCAGTATCCGGGTGAGATCATCGAAAAAGACCTGGCGCAGGGAAAGATCGATGCGGCGATCGTTTGGGGCCCGATTGCCGGCTATTACGCGAAGCGGGTGCGGAACCTCGATCTGGCTCTCATTCCGCTCAAGTCGGAAACCGGCGTCAAATTCGACTACGAGATTGCCATGGGGGTCCGCTACGGCGAGCCCGAATGGAAAGCAACGGTGGAAAAGTTGATTGCCGACAACCGCGCGGCGATCACGCAGATTCTGCGCGAGTACAACGTTCCGCTGATCGACGAGCGCGGCGACTTGGTGCAGTAGACTTGGAGGCTCTTAACCAGGTGCTCTCCGATCATCTTTGCCCACTTGCCGCGCCGCGATCGGCCCGCGCCGTGAACACGCCTGGATGATGAAGCGGGAACCCTCTCGCACGCGTGCTACTGCGCTCTTCGGCGGGCTGGCGACGCTTGTGTACGTCGCGGTGGCAGCGAGCCAGCCGCTGAACCCCGCCACATTCGTTTCGCTGTCGGGCAGCGTCGTCAGGGTCGAAGCCGGTCGTGAGGGCGGCGGTCTACATCTCGGCACGGGGGTTACGATCGCGCCGTCGGTCGTCGTTACCAACTGCCACGTGACGCATGACGGGACCGGCATCCGCATCGTCGGATCGGGAACGGTCTTAGACGTTACTGGCCAATATGCCGATACCTTGCACGATCTTTGTTTCTTGCGTGTTCCGGCTTGGCATGGCAGACCCGTTGTCCTCGGCACCGCCGATGCTTTGCGCTTGGGTCAGCCCGTAGCGGCATTGGGTTTTACCGGCGGCATGGATATCGCGCTCAAGTTCGGGCGCGTGCTGGCGCTGCATTCGTTCGACGCCGGTCATGTTATCGAATCGGACACAGCGTTCACTTCGGGGTCGAGCGGGGGCGGCCTTTTCGACGCCGGCGGCGCGTTGGTGGGATTGCTGACGTATCGCTTGCGCGGCTCGAGTGGCAGCTACTATTCGGTGCCGGTGGAGTGGATTCGCGCGCGCCTGCCTGCCGAAAATCAGTGGACCGAGCTCGGTCCGCTCGAAGGCGCGCGGCCGTTCTGGCAAGGCGACCCCGAGACATTACCGTATTTCATGCGCGTCGCTCCACTCGATGCGCAGAGGCGCTGGACCGCAATGCTCGACCTTGCCGATCGCTGGTCGTCGGCGCAGCCACAAGTCGCCGAGCCGCTCCTCGTGCGAGCCAAGGCATTGCAAGAGCTGAATCGTCCAGCCGCAGCTGTGATTGCGTTCAACGACGCGCTCCGGCTGACACCGAATGACCCCGTCGCGTGGTACGGTTTGGCGTTCGCGTACGCATCCCTGGGCGACGAGGCCGCACTGCGCGGCGCGCAGGCGCAGCTGGGCGCGTTGGACGAAGCGCTTGCCGCCGACCTCAAGGTCCAGCTCTCGCGATTGCAAGTCGCCAAATGAGTTGTGATTTGTCGAACTAACAGTTGTTCACGGTGTGTCGTAATTCTCAGCGGCCGAGCAGGAGTGACCCATGACTCAACCCTACTATGCAATATTGTTGGCGCTCGCGGTGGCACAGGTCGCGCACGCGAACGACTTTCCAACCCGAGCCCGCGTCGAATTCGTCCTCGACTGCATGCGTTCGAGCAAGGCTCCGGGCCAGGAATCGATGTACAAGTGTTCCTGTGCGATCGACGACATTGCGGCCAAGGTCGATTACGCCACATGGGTCGATCTGTCGACGGTAGCCAACGCCACCCCGATCGCCGGCGAGCGGGGCGGCGTCATGCGCGATATGAAGGACGGACGCAAGATGATCGCGTCGTTTCGCGACCTGCAGGCCGGCGCCAAGAAACACTGCTTCCTCAACGAATGACGGGCGCGCGGCGTTGGCGGCTTCGCGCTGGAGGTGAGGATCTGGCAGCCCGAGCTCGTCATGACCCGCTTCTGTTCGCCTGTGCCGCCCTTGCCTGGTCGCTCTGCGCGTGGGCGGAGCCGCCGGAACTGCGCGACTTTGAAGTCGAAAGCCCGGCGCCAGGGGTCTATGTCCACTACGGCGCACTGGCCGAAATGACTCGCCTCAATGGCGGGGACATCGCCAATCTCGGCTTTGTGATCGGCGAAAAATGCGTCGCCGTGATCGACACCGGCGGTACCTACGCCGTCGGCCGCGCTCTGCGTCTGGCGATTCGTCACGTCACTACGCTACCGATTTGCTATGTGATCAACACGCACGTTCATCCGGATCACGTGTTCGGCAACCCGGCATTTGTCGATGATCGGCCGCAATTCGTCGGTCATGCCCGACTGGCGGAGTCGATGCGGCGACGCGGACCCAATTATCTGCGCGCGCTGATGCGGGATCTCGGCGCAGTGGCGCAAGGGAGCTCGATCGTGTTGCCGACGTACTCGGTCGCGGGCGTCGAGCGGCTTGACCTGGGCGGCCGGAGCTTGAGCCTGCGCGCGTGGCCAACCGCACATACCGACACGGACCTCACCGTTTTCGACGAGACGAGCGGAACGCTTTTTCTGGGCGATCTTGGGTTTATCGAACATATTCCGGTCGTCGACGGCAGTCTTCGCGGCTTCATCGCCGCGATCGATGAGCTTAAGACCGTTGGTGCGCAAAGGGCCATTCCTGGCCACGGCCGTGCCCGCGCATGGCCCGCCGCGATCACGCCCGAGGAACACTATCTGAAGCAACTTCGCCGCGACGTGCGGGCTGCGCTTGCCGCGAAGATGCCCCTTGCACAAGCCATCGAGTCGGTCGGCTGCGAGGACGCGGATCACTGGCTGCTCGTCGCCCAGTTTCATAAGCGCAATGTCAGCGCTGCATACGCGGAGCTCGAATGGGAGGAGTGAAAAAACGGGCTGGCGAGCCGAATCGCGACGGCTTACAATGGGCGCGTGCCGATTGTGCCTATGCAACCGAGAAACGTGACGACATGAGTTCGCGAATCCTCTACGGGGTGCTTGCGCTTTGGCTCGCAGTTCCGGCCGCGAGCGGGGCCCAGGACAACGATCCCGAAGCGAGCGCAATCTGGCAAAAGTTGCGCGCCGACCTTTTTGCGGGGGCGCCCATCGCAGCCGGAGACAACGTCGTTGCGCTGGAAACTCCCAAGAGGGCGGAGGACGCGGCAATCGTTCCGGTTGCAATCCGTGCGCAGTTTCCGCAGACACGCGATCGATACATCCAGAAGCTGTGGCTGATCATCGATAACAACCCATCGCCGATCGCTGCCGTCTTTCAGTTCACACCGGAAAGCGGACGTGCCGACATCGAAACGCGCATGCGGGTGGAACAATACACGCAGGTACGCGCGATTGCGCTTACCAACGACGGCAAGCTGTACATGGTCAGCAACTATGTCAAGGCTTCGGGCGGCTGCTCCGCGCCAGCCAGCAAGGATGCCGCGGCCGCGAGAGCGAATCTGGGGAAGATGCGATTTCGCGTCGACGATACGCTCGTACCGGACCGGCCTGCACGTGCTCTGCTGATGATCAGCCACCCGAACGATTCGGGACTTGCAATGGACCAATTGACGCGCACGTACGCATCGCCGCATTTCGTGCGCAGCGTTGAAGTGCGTCATGACGGAAAACTGGTCATGAGCGCTGACGTGGATTTTTCGATCAGTGAGAATCCGAACTTCCGCTTCTACTTCCTACCGGGGAGCGGCGGTGAGCTCGACGCGAAGGTGATCGACAACAAGGAGCTCGAATTTACCGCGAGCGTAAGCTTGAAGTCCGCGCGCGTGGGAGCCGCTTCCACGGCGCGCTGAGGCGGCCCACAAGCTTATGCGCCCGTGCGAGAGGCTCGCTCGATGACGGAGGTAACTCAGAAGTCTTGCACGGTCGTCTTGTTGTCATTTCTGTGATTCAAAGGAGGGCGCGGTGGATGTTCGTGCTGCGGTAGCTCATAGTGCAGGGGCGCCGTTGGTGGTGGAAACGGTGCAGTTGGATGGACCGAAGGCGGGCGAAGTGTTGGTCGAGATCAAAGCGACCGGCATCTGCCATACCGACGAATTCACGCGTTCCGGCGCTGATCCGGAAGGCCTCTTTCCGGCTATCCTGGGTCACGAAGGCGCCGGCATCGTTGTCGATGTGGGCCCCGGCGTGACAAGCGTCAAGAAAGGCGATCACGTCATTCCGCTCTACACGCCCGAATGCCGGCAGTGCAAGTCGTGCCTTTCCCGCAAGACCAATCTCTGCACCGCCATTCGCGCCACGCAGGGCAAGGGCGTGATGCCCGACGGGACCAGCCGTTTCTCGCTCAATGGCAAACCCGTGTACCACTACATGGGATGCTCGACCTTTGCCAACTTTACCGTCCTGCCCGAAATCGCCTTGGCGAAAATTCGCGAAGACGCACCGTTCGACAAGGTCTGCTACATCGGCTGCGGCGTCACCACGGGCATCGGCGCGGTGATCAACACCGCCAAGGTCGAGCCGGGAGCGAACGTCGTCGTATTCGGGCTCGGCGGCATCGGGCTTAACGTGGTCCAGGGCGCCCGCATGGCCGGCGCCAACATGATCATTGGCGTCGACCTCAACCCGGCGCGCGAGCCGCTCGCGCGCAAGTTCGGCTTGACTCATTTCGTCAACCCCAAGGAAGTGAAGGGGGATCTCGTGCCCTACCTCGTGGACTTGACGAAAGGAGGCGCCGACTACAGCTTCGAGTGCGTCGGCAATGTCGATCTGATGCGCCAGGCGCTCGAGTGCTGCCATCGCGGCTGGGGCGTATCGGTCATCATCGGCGTTGCGGGTTCGGGGCAGGAGATTCGGACTCGTCCATTCCAGTTGGTGACGGGCAGGGTATGGAAAGGTACCGCCTTCGGTGGCGCGCGGGGTCGCACCGATGTGCCCAAGATCGTCGATTGGTACATGGACGGCAAGATCAACATCGACGATCTGATCACGCACGTCCTGCCGCTCGAGCGGATCAAT
>JADGRP010000268.1 GCA_017880805.1 Burkholderiales bacterium | reverse complement strand
CCTGCACAGCCCGGCACGCGCCTTCGGATTGCCGCCGATGTTCATGACCATCGCATGCGCGTCCGAACGCGACCAGTAAGTCCAGGCATTTTCGTCGTCCATCACGTCCATCTCTCCGAACGCCTTCTGCGCAAGCATGGCCGTGAGCGGCGACGAATGCATGTCGTGTTGCGCGTTCTGCTGCGCCTCGATGACCTCAGCATCCGCCAGAAGCAAAGCACCATCGTGGAAGGTGGCCTGCTGGCTGCGATAAAACAGTTCGGCCGCGCGCAGCGTGTAGGGATCGTCGCAACCCTCAAGCGCGTTGCGCAGGATCAGATGGCAGAGCTGCGACAGAAAGATCGGAGGCAGATCGGCGGCGCCATTGCGGGCCAGGGATACATACACAGCCTCGAGCGATGGCGCGGCGATCAGCCGGTCGCGGAAGTTCATCATGAAGGTCCAGTTCTCGCGCGCATCGGCGTCGGCGAGAGCGGAAATATCCGCTTTCGAGACCGGGCGAAGAGGGTCGGCCAGCAGGCCCGCATGCAGGTTGCGCTCCGCCTCGCAGGCGTCGGCCGGCGGCATCAATTCAGGCCGCGCCAGATAGGCCATGATCAGTTCGGGCGTCGCGACCAGCCCACCATGATCGGCACGGCGCGTGAGATGATGGCCGGAGGCGACCCAGAATTCTCTCATGTGCGATCCCTGCTCATGCGGTCAGTTGCGATCAATCCGAGAAGATCGACGTCTTCGGAAGGTCCTTCAATGTCGCCTTCGATCTCATGAAAGGTAAAAGCGCTGGCATGCGCGTGCAACCCATCCGCACCCGGTGCGGTTTCGCGCGGCTTGAGGGTGCGAAAGCGCTCGTGGATTTCGCCGTTCTCGACGCTCCGCTGCACGGCGAGCAGGGTCTGGGGCGGGTGATCGCACAACGAAGCCGCGAACGCGACCTCTTCTTCGGCGCCAAGACGCGCGGCCTCGAAATCCGGTGCGCCGAACTTCTCCAGCAACTGGTGCGCGAGGCGCTCGACCATCGCGTGCCTGTCCACGGCCGTCGCTTCGGTGACGATCGCGAGCGTGGACCAGCCGAGGCTGTCGATACCCAGAAAGCCTGACCGCAGCGCCACGCGCTGCTTCTGGCCGAGCGTGGCCGGATCCCGGTTCCAGAATATAAACGCGCCGGAAACCGCCCACTCGCCCGGCTCCGCCGCCCCCTCGAAAACAAATGTATCTGACGGGTCGAGCCTGATCGTCCGCGGAAATTTCAACATGACCGCCTCATCCGGATTTCGGACCTCGTGCTTGCGGATCATACCAAGCCACCCTGGCGAGCGCATCCACAAGACCCGTCCGGTCGGGCGGCCCACTGCCAGTGGGCAGCTTGACCAGGAGGTCGCCGTTAAGGTCGATACTTCGGCGCTCGCCAGCCTTATTCTTCGGAAGCCGCTCCAGATAGTCCCGTGCAATCGCTTCGAACCCGCGCTCGTTCCAGCGGTCGAAGGCGGCCATGAGATGACGGGCGAAGCTGCCGACGATGGCGTCGGTATCGATCATCTCAAAGCCTTCGCTCAACAGCGAAACGCCTGATGCGGCCTGCACTTCCTCGACATGCGCCATATCCGCGGCGCGCAGAATGATGCCGAACACCAGCCACGCAGGCACCTCGGTCTCGGCGCAATCCGCCGGCCAGCCGAGCCGCGCACCGCCCAGCAATCCCCCATCGAATCTGATCGTATCCGGCCAGTCGAAACTCACCTCCCGCTCCGGCGGGCAATGGGCGGCAATCGCGTCCGCCACAGCATTCATGCCGGCAAACAGTGCCCGACGCGCCGACGCCAGCGGCTCGTCGGGTTCGAGAACCACGGCGAACTCGACGAGATCGTAGCGCCGCACCCAAACCAGCGTTCCGGCACCCGCCTCTGCCGCGATCTCGCAGCCGTGCGCGAACGCATCGCCCAGCTCGCGCAACGCGACCAAAGTATAGCCAGGGGGCAGATCGACTGTCTGTTCCAAGTCCGCCAGACGCGACATCGAACAACGCATCCTTATGCTTCGCAATTCCGTGTTGTATGCTATCCCGCTCAAGGCGGCGACGCGAGCGGGTCTTGACCTTGCAGATCTTCACCGCAGCAGGTACCGCGGAACCGTAGAACGAAGCAACCGCGCTGGGCATGCCGGTTCAGGGCCATTCATAATGAGTGCGACGTCGTCCCATCTCCTGATTTGCAGTTGCGAGAAGACCATGCCGCTCGATGCACAGGCGATCGGTCGTGGCTGTGCGGCCGGGATCACGCAGGCCAACCAGCTCTGCGGCCTTGAGCTTGAGCGGTTCAAGCAAGCCCTTGCCGACGGCGCGCCAATTACCGTCGCCTGTACCCAAGAAGCCCCGCTGTTTCGGGAAGTCGCAGAGAATTTCCCGCAAGCTCGGCTCACCTTTGTCAACATCCGCGAAACCGGCGGCTGGTCGAGCGACGCAGCCGCGGCCGGTCCGAAGGCGGCGGCGTTGATTGCCGCAGCCGAAGAAGACATGCCGCCGATTTCACTGGTGACGCTCGAGAGCAGCGGCGTCGCGCTGATCTATGGACGCGACGAGATTGCGATCGAGGCCGCACAGCGTCTCGCCGACCGTCTTGACATCACCGTGCTTCTCACCAGGCCCGGCAACGTGACGCCACGGCGCACCAACGAGTTTCCGGTTCTCAAGGGCACGATCCGCAATGCGCGTGGACATCTCGGCCGGTTTGAACTGGATATCGACGACTACGCGTTACCGCAGCCCTCCTCGCGCGCCAAGTTGGTGTTCGGACCATCGCGCGATGGCGCCACCTCGACCTGCGACTTGATCCTCGATCTCTCTGGCGGCGTTCCATTATTCCCCGCGCATGAATTGCGTCCGGGTTATCTGCGTGCCGATCCGCGCGACCGGGCCGCTGTGGAGCGTGCGATTGCGGATGCCGGCGGTCTGGTCGGCACCTTCGACAAGCCGCGCTTTATTCACTTTGAAGAATCGCTCTGCGCCCATTCGCGCTCCGGCATCACCGGATGCACACGGTGCCTCGATCTCTGCCCGACCAGCGCAATCACGCCGAACGGCAATTCGGTCGCGATCGACGCCAATGTGTGCGCCGGCTGCGGCGCTTGCGCCTCGGTATGTCCGACAGGCGCGGCCTCGTATTCGCTACCGAGCGCGGACGCGCTGATGCGGCGGTTGCGCACGCTGGTGCAGACCTATCGCAAGGCGGGTGGCGGCAACGCCATCGTCCTGTTGCACGACGGCGAGCATGGCGACGCTATCATCGACGCCCTGGCGCGGTTCGGCGCCGGTTTGCCGGCGAATGTGCTTCCGCTGCGCGTCAATGAAGTGACGCAGCTCGGACCGGAGATGATCGCGGCCGTCTTTGCCTATGGCGGCAGCGGCGTCGCCATGGTGACGCGCGCCAGGCCGAAACACGACATTTCAAGCCTTCGTCGCGCGGCCGAGATGTCGGATGCCGTCATTTCGTCACTCGGCTTCGGCGCAGGCCTCGTGCGTATCATCGAGACCGACGATCCGGATCAATTGCGCGTCACGCTCGATGCGGCGCCCGCTTGTGTCACGACGCAAGAGCCGGCCGGCTTTATTCCGCGCGGCGCCAAGCGCAGCGTGCTCGAGACCACATTTCGCGAGCTCCACCTCGCCGCACCTGCGCCAGTCGATGTTGTACCTCTGGCGCCGGGGGCGCCGTTCGGCGGCGTCAACCTCAATGTCGCGGGCTGCACGCTCTGCCATGCCTGTGTCACCGCCTGCCCGACGGGGGCGCTATCGGACAATCCCGACCGCGCCATGCTGCGCTTCACCGAAAGCCTCTGCGTGCAATGCGGACTTTGCGAATCCACCTGTCCCGAGAAAGTCATCACGCTTGAGCCGCGCCTCGACTTCAAGGCGTGGGACGCGCCGCTGCGCGTACTGAAAGAGGAAGATCCTTTCCATTGCATTGCCTGCGGCAAGCCCTTCGGCACCAAGAGCTCGATCGACCGCGTGCTCGCCAAACTCGGCGAGAAGCACTGGATGTTCGAGGGCGCCAACGCAAAGCGTATCGATGTCATCAAGATGTGCGCGGATTGCCGCGTCGAAGCCGTGGTGAACGAGGGCT
>JADGRP010000267.1 GCA_017880805.1 Burkholderiales bacterium | reverse complement strand
CACTCTATGTCTTTAAAGCCAACGACGAAATCGCCGCGCTCGGCCGCGACGCATTCCTCGAATTCTTCACCGAGAATGCCCTGGGCGGGAAGCGCGCGTTCCATGGCCTGAAAAGGATGGAAGACGACATCGTCGCGATGGGCCTGTCGCTCTTGCACGCACCCGACGATGCGGCTGGCTTTTTTACCACCGGTGGCTCGGAGAGCATCATCTCCGCGGTGCTCGCGTGCCGCGATTACGGCCGGCGCGCGTCCGGCCGCGCCGACAAGCGCGGCAACATCGTCCTGCCGTACTCCGCGCACCCTGCGTTCACCAAGGCGGCGCGGCTGATGGACATCGAGCTCAAGCGCATTCCCGTGGCGGCCAACTATCGCGCCGACGTCGCCGCGATGGCACACGCGATCGACGCGGACACGATGATGCTGGTCGGCTCGGCGCCATGTTTTTCGTACGGCACGATCGATCCGATCGCCGATCTCGGTGGTCTCGCAGAGGAGCGCGGGCTGTGGCTGCACGTCGACGCGTGCGTCGGCGGGTACATCGCGCCGTTCGCCGCCAAGGCGGGCTACCCGATCCCAGCGTTCGATTTCGCGGTGCCGGGCGTGATGTCGATTTCGGCGGACCTGCACAAGTTCGGGTTCTGTCCCAAGCCCGCGTCGACGGTGTTCTATCGCTCGGCGGATCGCGCCGCGTGTCAGCCCTTCGAGATGGACGATTGGCCGGGCGGCAAGTTCGCGACGACGTCGCTGGCCGGCACGCGGCCGGGCGGCGCGGTGGCCGGAGCGTGGGCGACGCTGCAGGGCATGGGCGAGCAGGGTTACGTGTCGACCGCGCGGCAGATCATGGAGCTGGCTCGCGCGTACCGGCGCGGCATCGAAGCGATGGGCTTAACCGTCATCGGCGAGCCGGACTTGTCGATCCTGTGCTTCACGTCGAGCGAATTCGACATGCTCCGCGTGGGCGAGGTGATGGCTACGCGCGGATGGCTGCCGGGCCTGGTGCGCGAGCCGCATGCGATGCATCTGATGCTGTCGATGCTGCACGCGGCGGCGATCGAGGATTATTTGCGGGATTTAAGAGAGGCGGTGGAGCAGGTGCGGAAGGAAAGTGGGAAAGCGGCTAAGGTGGATGTGACGTATTGAGTGTGGCGTTATTGGAAGGTGCGCGATGCTCATCCATTGCGCGCCGGTCATTTATCGTCATTCCCGCGATCCCAAATTTCGTCATTCCCGCGACCTCATATTTCGTCATTCCCGCGAAAGCGGGAATCCATTGGCTTTTGACGGTCGCAAAATGGATCCCCACCTTCGCGGGGGATGACGAGTCAGTGTTAGGACGTACGACACCCGTTCCGCGCTTTCGCGGGGACGACGGGCTTGGTCTGACGCGCCTTTGCCTTATTTCAGCGAGCTCGCCAGGTCGCGCAGTACCTGCCGCGGGTTGTCTTCGATCGGCGAACCGTGCGATACGAGGATGCGCTTGAGCGACTCGATCTCGGCCCACTCCAGCAACTGAGCGCGCAACGCGTTCTTATCCTTGATCATCGCCATCTTCACCACCCCAGGAATTTGCGCTTTCTTGCCGGCAAAGCCGAATATGCCCAGCAGCCAACCGCCAATGCCGGATGCGTTGCGAATGTTGCCAACGATGTCGTTGAGCACCAACGTCGTGCCCTTAGGCGCGCGAACGACAAGCGCAGACTCGCGGTCGCGCGTTCCCGGAACGGTCACGAACTGCACGTTCGGGTCGTCGAAGCGCGGCGCCGCCGTGTCGACTGGCACGACCTTCGCGACCGCCGCTCGAGCGCCTTCGGGCGCGACGACCTGCATCTCCGGGTAGCGGTTTTTCCAGATCTTCGCGTCGAGCCGATGCTTGTCGCTCGGCACGATCAGGTACGCGAGGCGGCCAAACGCTTCCAGCTTGGCCATCTCGTCCTCGTCGAGCGCGATTGCGCTGAACACCACCAGCCGCGAACCGTTCAGGCGCACGACGGTCATGCGCCGCGGCAGGTCCATGAGTGGCATGTGAATGTCGCCGACAACGGTCAGGATGTTGCCGTCGAGCGTCTCGAGCTTGCCGTGCGGCAGGACTTTCCACTGTTCAAACGCCTTGGTCATGAGCAGGCTCCTTCGTGGGGCGGCGTAGGTGCGAATTCATCGCACCGATTTTATGCCAGGACAGTTGTAGAGTACGCGCGAACACTGGAAGTGTGAAACCTCAACCGGGCGTGCGCGCCGCGCCCATTCAGAGTATGTTGACGCCGTCGTGGCTCGAATCGGTCCATCGGATCGGCCGCACCTGACCTTTCCCTGGCGCCGCATGAAAACTTCCCCCGCTCCGGTCACGTTGCCGGTCCTCGAGATCGTCGGCCGCGCACGCGCTCAGTTGGCGACCCCCATCGATGGGCGATACGGGTCCATGGATCCCGACGACTTGCGGCCGGCGATTGCGTGGCTCGCGCGGGAGGTCGATCTCGAAGGAGTCAAATACGCGCTCGGCATTCCCGAGGGCGGTTACATCCCCGCGTATGCGTTCGCCGTCGAGACGGGTCTGCGCGTCGTGCTCGCCTCCGTCTTCCAACCGAACGTGCCCGGGGTCGTGAGCTTCATCGAAGAACATGACCTGCCGCCCATTAACGGAAAACATATTCACGGGCTCTCCGCGGGCGATCACGTGATCGTCGTGGAGGATGAAGTGACGTCCGGACGAACGATTATCAACACCGTGCGCGCACTTCGTGCCGCGGGAATTCGCTGCGATCAGGTGGCGACAATTTACGCCGCGGATGACCCCGAGATGCGCGCGCGAGTCGCCGCGGAAGGCATCCGCCTCCACGCCGCGTCGCTGTGCCAGGCGGACACCAACGAGCATTTGTATCGTCGATGACTCGTCGCACCAGCGCCACGTGAGCGTGCCTGCGGCGGACGTCGAGGCCATTGTGACGGCCGCAGGACAGGGCACGCGTCTGGGTCTCGGCCCCAAGGCGTTTGTCGTGCTGGCCGGCCGCACGCTGTTGGAACATGCCGTGACCACGGTGGTTTCAGTGGCGGCGAGGGTCATCGTTGCCGTTCCGTCAGCGGAATTGGCGCGTGCAGAAGACCTGGTCGGCGGTGACAGAGTCCGTGTCATCGCCGGCGGGGCGCGCCGCATCGAGACGCTTCGCGCCCTCGTCGGCGCGGCGAGCTTGCCCTGGCTGCTGCTCCAGGACGTGGTGCATCCGTTCGTGACAAAGGAGCTCTCGCAGCGCGTCATCGATGAAGCGCGTCGCGCGGGAGCCGCCGCCGCGGCGCTGTCCAACGTCGACTTCCTCTACGGAACGGACGGCACGCTTCGCGCCGTACCGGGCGATGTCGTTGCAATCCAGAAACCGTTGGCCTTCCGGCGAGCGGATGCCGCGCGTGGGTTCGCGGTGGCGGACGGTACCGCATCGGGAGGCGTCGTTTCCGACCTGGGTGCGGCGGATATCCTTGCGCTCGCGGGCCAGAGCGTTGCCTTCGTACCGGGGCACACGATGAACTTCAAGCTCACGACGCCCGACGACATGGAGTTGGCGCAGCGGCTGATGGCGCAGGGTTGATCAGCGCAGCTTGTAAGTAAACTCGAATGCCGGCGTGTCCGTGCGCGCCTCGATCACGGGCGGGCGGCGAAAAAATGCGTCGCGACCTTCCTGGCTGATGGTGTCGAGACACGCCGGGTCCAGCGCGTGGCTGGGCTGAACGCCACGCTCGACGATGTACGCGCGCTTGGCCGCGACGCGCGCGGCGAGCGCGCTGCGCAGCCGCTGGAAATCATCGGCCAGGCATTCGACGGCATGCGGGGTCTCCTCCCACCCCGCGCGGAAATGCCCGGCCGCACCGGGATGCGCCTGCAGGACCGGCCGCCCGGTCTTGTCCAGCGTAAAGAAGTGCAGCAGATTGCAGTGATTTCCCGGATCGAGACGATGCGCATACAGCTCCAGCCCGCGCGAGCTCGCCAACAAGGTGTAGGTCTTGTCGGTGACGGAAAAGGCTTTGGCGATGCCCACCGGGCCATTCGACTGGTTGGCGCAGAAGTTCTGCGAGTACGCGAAATTCGCCGCGCCGTGCAACAGGTCGACACCCGAGTACGGAAAGGAAAATTTCGCGCCGATGCCCAGCAGCGACAGGCATGTCGGCGCAATGTCGATGGTGCTCGCCATGTGATCGACGGTCCCCGGCGTAAGTCCGGGATCGCGGATCGCCAGCGGCGTCCAGATGATGTCAGTGTACGGCTCGGTGCCGTGAATCATGCCGTTCTTGAAGCCGTGGGTCCAGGTATCGTCGCCGTGGTCGCCGTAGAGGACGATCGTGGTGTTATCCAGCAGGCCTTTGCGTTCGAGAATCGCGCGCATTTTCCCCACCGCGTCGTCGGCAACCGCACAGGCGCGCCGAATCTGGTCCGTGAGTCCATGCGAGTGCGGCGCCAACGCGAGACTGTGCTCGATGTGGCTGATGAGATCCCAGACATAGATGGCGAATGGCGCCGCCTCGGTCAGTGCGTCGAATCGGGCGATGAGGGTGGGAAAGTCATTCGTTGCCCATATCGGCGGCAAGTCGTCGGACCACGAGCGAAGCTTGATCGGCCTCACGTGCTGAAAACCGTTGAGACAGATCAGCTCCGCGTTGTAACCGCGGTCGCGGAGAGTGGAAAACAGGTGTGGGTTGTTGACCTCGGCCTTCATTCCCTCGAATGTGGTCGCCGTGTCATATTCGAAATCGTTGCCGTGAAAGAGGTATCCGACGACCATTCGCGTCGACGTTGCCGATGAGAAGAAGTTGTCGAAGGCAAGTGCTTCGCGCAGCAGGCGCGTCGTGTGGGGAAGGACCGCCGCGAACGCGGCCAGGCGCTGTCGGGAGATGCTCTCCAAGTGAAGGATGACGAGGTTTTTCATCGCCGAAGGCAGGAGAGACAATGTGCAAGTGTAATATACATTTCTGTCAGCCCGTCCGTGTAGGAATGAGCGCCGGACGGGCACGTATCCGTCATTCCCGCGAAAGCGACAATATCGTCATTCCCGCGATAGCGGGAATCCATTGGCCTTTGACGGTCGCAAAATGGATCCCCGCTATCGCGGGGATGACGACCTTGTGATGTCGCGCGTATGCTGCGGCAATCGACTTCGATGGATGGAGGGATGAAATGAACGCCACGTTTTCTCGTCGCGACACACTCAAGCTGATGGCCAACATGGGCATCGCCACTTTCGCCGCCGGCGCGATGCTTGGCTCGCGCAGCGTCTTCGCGCAGCAGGCCACCGCGGTGCTCGGCCACTTCGGCTCCGCCAATCCGCAGACGCTGGGCAAGGCGTCCGGCTCGTTCGCCAAGGCGTTCGGCGCCGACGTCAAGACCGAATTCGCCACGGTCGGCGGCGGCCCGCAGGTCATCGCGGCGATCGCCGGCAACAGCATGGACATCTGCAATGTCGGCTCGTCGCCGATGGTGGTGGGCTTCGCGCAGGGCATCAAGATGTCGATGGTCTACGTCGAGAAGTACATCACCGACAGCGAGTGCCTCGCGGTGCGCAACGATGCCGGCATCAACACGCTCAAGGACCTAAAGGGCAAGAAGATCGGCCTGCCGTTCAACACCTCGGTGCACTTTGCGATGCTTGCGGCTTTGAAAACCGCGGGCCTCGGACCGTCGGACCTGACCCTCATCAACGTCAAGGCTGACTCGATCCTCGCGACCTGGCAGCGCAAGGACATCGATGGCGCGTACATCTGGCATCCGGTCCTCGGCGATCTGCTCGCCGATAACGGCAAGCTCCTGCTCAAGACCGGCGACCTCGCGGCGGGTGGCACGCTGGTGTTCGACGGCATCGTCGTGCGCGACGAATTCAAGCAGAAGCATCCCGAGCTGGTGCTCGCCTACCTCAAGGAATACGACCGCCTGTGCACCATGTACGAAAAGCAGCCGCAGGAAGTCGTGAAAGTGCTCTCGCCATACCTGCAGATGACGCCCGAGAAGACGATGGACTACATCAACACCTTTCATTCCATCCCGCCGAAGGAATTGGCGAGCGAGAAATGGATGGGCATGCCGGGCGCCAAGGACACCGGCGTGCTGCGCACGTTGCAGTCGCAGGCGGAGTTCCTCAAGTCCGCCGAGCAGATGACGACCATCCCGCCGAGCTGGGCGCCGTATGTGGATTCGACGTTTTTGGCGAAGATGGTGTAGCGGCTTCGGCGCCGTGAACCAACGGTTCCTTTCTCAAGTCGTCATTCTTTCAGTTCGTCATCCCCGTTTTCGCGGGGATGACGACCGTATTAGCGTCGCGATGATTCGGGTTACAAATCCGCAATAGCGTCCCTTTGCCGCGGATTTGCCAACAATCGCAATGGCCATCGAACCCATCTCCCTCGACGCCGCGCCACGTCGCGCTGCCGCCAAGGTCCTGATCGACGGCGTTTCCAAGCGCTTCGGTTCTGGCGCGGACGCGGTGCAGGCGCTGAAACCCATCGACATTGCCGTCGGCGCCGGCGAATTCCTTACCATTGTCGGGCCGTCGGGTTGCGGCAAGAGCACGTTGCTCAACATCGTTGCCGGATTCGAGACGCCGACCACCGGTCGCGCGACCCTCGACGGCAAGACGATCGCCGGCCCCGGCCATGAGCGCGGCGTGGTGTTCCAGCAAGGTGCGCTCTTCACCTGGATGTCGGTGCAGGACAACATCGCATTCGGGCCACGTGCACTGGGCAAGAGCGTGGCCGAGTCGCGCGACATTGCCGAGTCTTACATCGAACTTGTCGGTCTCACCGGATTCGGCAAACGCTATCCGTACGAGCTTTCCGGCGGCATGCAGCAGCGCGTCGGCATCGCGCGCGCGCTCGCCAACGAGCCCGAAGTGCTGTTGATGGACGAGCCTTTCGCCGCGCTCGATCAACAGACGCGCGAGCTATTGCAGGAAGAAATCCGCGCGATCTGGCGGCGGACAGGCAAGACTATTCTCTGGATCACGCACAGCATCGAGGAGGCGCTTTTTCTCGCGACGCACGTCGTGGTGATGACCGCGCGCCCGGGACGAATCAAGGCGGCGTTTACATGTGGCTTCTCGCGCGAGGCCGATCCGCTGATCGCTACGACCCCTGAATTCGCGGAAGCCAAGCGCACGATCGTCGGACTGCTTCGCCAGGAATCCCTCGAAGCGCAGCGGCAGGAAACCGCAGCGTGATCAACGTCAGTACCAAAGATAAAATCCCAATGGATCCTCGCTTCCGCGGGGACGACGACCTTCGTCAATCAATCGTCCCTTTGCGCAACCGCGATCCCAAATTCCGTCATTCCCGCGAAAGCGGGAATCCATGTTGACTTGAGGTAGCTGCGAAGTGTCCGAAGTCGACTCCGCCCAAACCCTGACCGAGGATTTGCCCCCCGCGCGCGGCACCGCTCGCCGCGATCGTTGGCTGGGACTCGCGTCGTTCGCGGCAATGCTGGCATTCTGGTTCGCGATCACCGGCAGCGGCTTGTGGCCGCCCTTGGTGCAGCCTGCATTCCTGCCCTCGCCGGTGACCGTCGCGAAAACCTTCATGAGACTCGCCGCCACCGGCTACCAAGGCCACACCCTCTTGCATCATTTCCTGATCAGCCTCATGCGATTCGGCGTCGCATTCATCATTTGCGTCGTCATCGGCGTGCCTGTCGGCTTGCTCATGGGCATGCACAGCGGCGTGCGCGCAGTCCTCGATCCGCCGATCGAGACGACGCGGCCGATCCCCAAGCTCGCACTGTTGCCGCTATTCATCATCTGGTTCGGCATCGGCGAGCTATCGAAGACCATCGTGATCATCGCCGCGCTTTTTCCGCTGATCTCCATTTCCGCGATGCAGGCGGTGCGCGCGGTCAGCGTTCGCAGGATCCAGGCGGCGCAGTCGCTAGGCGCGGGCCGCAGCACGATCTTCCGGCGCGTTTTACTACCGGCGAGCCTGCCCGGCATCTTCACGGGACTGCGGGTCTCGGTCGGCATCGGCGTCACCATGCTCGTCGGCGCCGAGATGGTTGCGACCAGCGACGGCATCGCGTGGATGGCGCTCACCGCCGCCGACTTCATCCAGACCGACATCGTGCTGGTCGGCGTCCTCATCATGGCCGCGCTGGGGTACGGCCTGGACCAGATCTTTCGCACGCTGGAGGGGCGCGTCGTGCATTGGGCGGGAAGGGATTAGTGCCGATGCAAGCCCCTACGTATTCCGCGTTTCACTGTTCCGTGAATATTCACACCCACTAGTCCGACTATTCCATCGCTCCTCTGCATCCCGCTCTGTAGAGTACGAATCAGTTGAGCCAGTGGGACCGCGCAGATCGATCGACACGCCGAGGATCGTTCCGGTGCCTTCGAAAAGATCAGCCCAATCGCCTGAAGTCGATCCGCGGTCCCGGCTCATCCCTTTCGGCATTTGCAGAGGAGTCACCCGTGCCAGACGATCGCAGCATTCAACCGCGCCGAGCGCCGAACGAGACCGCCTCGCCGCGTCGCTACACCGTTGCTCCGCTCATCCACTCGCCCATCGCCATCAGGACGATTCCGCACGCGGTTTGCAGCGTGCACGCGGACGGCGATAGCGACCCCAAGCATAGTCTCAAGGTCTACGCCGACGGCGAGGGCGTCGTTCGCTTTCACGTCCAGCCCTCAGCGGCCACGCATGACATCGCCCGGCTCGAAATCGACTGCGCGGCGCATGGCAATCTTGTTCGCTATCCGCTGCATCTGCGCGTCAGCCTCGAGCCGACCCAGGACATGCCGTCGCCGCCGCTCGAGAAGCCGCTGGCGGAACGTCACGAAGCGCT
>JADGRP010000048.1 GCA_017880805.1 Burkholderiales bacterium | reverse complement strand
TTGCCAGCCTGGTCAGCATTTCGAACAACAACGCGATCATCGCGCGGCGAGACCATGCGATCGCCGCGGTAGGCGACCTGGCAGGCAGGAAGATCGGGGTCAGCTTTGGCACCAGCGGTTCATACTTCCTGTGGGCGTTCCTCATCAGACACAAACTTCCACTTCCGCCCGATTCGATCGCGCTGGTGGACCTGCCGCCGGACCGGATCGTGGGCGCGCTCGCCGAGGGCAGTGTCGACGCGGTGGCGACCTGGCAGCCGATCTCGTTCCAGGCGCAAGTCGTGCTGGGCAATAACGCCGTTTCGTTCACCGAGGCCAACGCGTACAGGAGCATCTTTGCGGCGGTCGGGCGCAGTGAATTCCTGAAAGGGCATGCCAATGCCATCGAGAAACTCGTGCGGGCGATGTTGAAGGCGGAGGAGTTCATGCAGTCCCATCCGGAAGAAACGCTGAACCTCGTCGCCGAGTGGCTGAAGATCGACGTCGACGCACTGCGACCGACATGGAAGCAATTCGACTTCAGCATCAACCTGCTGCAATCGCAATTGATCACCCTGGAGGACGAGGCGCGCTGGGCCATAGCGCGCGGCTACGCTGCCACGGGGCCTGTTCCCAATTTTCTGCCGCACCTGTACCTGGACGCGCTGCTGGCCGTCCGGCCCGAACGCGTGACGGTATTGCATTAGCGCCGGGCTTGCACATGAAAATCGGCACCAAAGAACGGCTCGTAACCGGCGTGGGGCTCGCGGCGATCGGCATCATCGCCGCGATGATCTGGTGGACCTACGCGGAAGTCGGGGACGCGAATCGCCAGCGCCGGGTGACGAGCGAGATCGGGCGCGGACTCACCGAGCTGAGACTGGTAACCTTCGAGTACCGCCTGTACCACAACGAGCGGACCCGGGTGCAGTGGGACGCGGTGTCGGACCGCGTCGACCGGCTTATCGCGAATGCCCGGTTCGTGGACCCGGCGCAAATAGAAATCCTCGCCGGTCTGCGTGAAAACAGGGTGGCAGGGCAGCGTCTCTTCGCCGAACTCACAGCGGCGCGCGGTGCAGACCACGGGGACGCCCCGTTAGACGATGCGAGCCGGCGATTCGAGGCACAACTGCTGGGCCAACTGCTGACCTACCAGCAGGAGAACTTCACCGACGCGCTCCGCCTCAACAACCTTGCGACGCAGCGCATCATCGACGCCGAGCGGCGGGTGATGATCGTGATCCTCGCCGGGCTCGCGCTGATCGCGGCTATCATGGTCGGCATGTCATGGTTTCTTCGCCGCGGCGTGCTCGCGCCGATCGCGAAACTCCAGCAGGCTGCGCGGCAGGTTGCCGCGGGCAATTGGAATTTTGTTCTCGGCATTCGCGGCGACGACGAGATCGGCGAATTGTCGAAGAATTTCGACGCCATGACCAAGTCGCTGCGGGAGTCGTTTGCGCAGATCGGGCGCAGCAACCAGGACCTTGCCGCGTTGAACGAGGAGTTGAAAGCATTCAGCTATTCGGTATCCCACGATTTGCGCGGGCCGCTGCGCAGCATGGACGGCTTCTCTCTGGTGCTGATCGAGGACTACGGCGACAAACTGGACGAAGAGGGCAAGGACGCCCTGCAGCGCATCCGCGCCGCGAGCCAGCGCATGGGCTACCTCATCGACGACATACTCCGGCTGTCGCAAGTAACGCGCGCGGAGCTTAACGTGACGCGGGTCGACCTCTCCGCGATCACGCGCGAGATCACCGAGGCCATGGACCGGGAGCCCTCCGGCCGGTCCGTGCAATGGGCAATCGAGCCTGGCTTGAGCGTCCGCGCCGATCCGGCGCTGATCAGAATCGCCATGCAAAATCTGCTCCAGAACGCCTGGAAATTCACCGGCAAGACGGACAGGCCGGTGATCCGCGTCGGCGCGCTGGAGCGCGAAGGAAAGATGTTGTATTTCGTCGCCGACAACGGCGTGGGCTTCGACATGGCGTACGCGGACAGTCTTTTCGGCGCTTTCCAGCGCCTGCACCACGTTGGCGATTTTCCCGGCACCGGGATCGGCCTGGCGATCGTACAGCGGATCATCCGCCGCCACGGCGGGAGAATCTGGGCCGAGGCGAAGGAAGGCGGAGGAGCGACGTTTTTTTTCAGCGTGAAGGAAGCGGAACATGGATCAGATGAGCAAGACCATCCTGCTGGTTGAAGACAATCCGGACGACGCGAAGCTGACGCTGCGCGCGTTCAAACGCAACAATATGCTGAACCCGATCCTCGTGGCCCGGGACGGCGTCGAAGCGCTCGACATCCTGTTTGCGCGCGGCACCTACGCCGAGCGCGCCGGGAAGCCGCTGCCGACGCTGATCATCCTCGACCTGAAGCTCCCCAAGCTCGACGGCCTGGGCGTGCTGAAGGCGGTTCGCGGCGACGAGCGGACCAGGCTTATTCCGGTGGTGGTCCTGACCTCGTCCAAAGAGGATGAGGACCTGATCCAGAGCTATGCCCTGGGTGCGAACAGTTACGTGCGCAAACCCGTCGACTTCGCCGAGTTCCTCGAGGCGGTGAGGATTCTCGGCATCTTTTGGCTGATGCCGAAT